>JAHFRV010000058.1 GCA_023266095.1 Gammaproteobacteria bacterium
AAGAAATATATCGGTAAGGCCGATCGCGTTCCGGGAATCAATGGCGGTGCCCGGATCAAAATCCAGGTTTCCGCTAAACTCACCCGCGATATACGCGGCGCTTGCCGATGCCGCCACCGCGCTGGCGACCGAAGAACCGGTCCCACCTCCAATGCTGCGGGTCCATTGGTAGGCGCCGTCCGCCTGAAATGACGTGAGGAAAAAACTGAGCGAGGTGGCGCTTGCGCCGGCGCTACGCATATCCTGACCTGTGCCGGGATCGAAATCGACGGTCGCTCCGAACCTACCGCCCACCAAGACACCCGCATTACCCAGGCTTACTACAGCGCGCCCCTCATCTTGGATTGCGCCGCCGAGGGTGCGTGTCCACAGGTAATTACCGTCAGCCGTCAATTTAGTGAGAAAGATATCCGTATCGCCGCTACTGGTGCGGATATCGGTACCGCTGCCGGAATAAAAATCCACGCTGGAGCTGAAAGTACCGGTGACATAAACCCCGCCATTGCCGTCTACCGCGACGCCTTTCCCCTCGCCGCTGCCGGAGCCGATGAAGGTGCGGGTCCAGCCGTAGCTGCCGTCGCCAAGATACTTGCTGACGAACACGTCGCTGCCGCCGGAGAAGGTATGGATATCGGTGCCGGGACCGGGATCGAAGTCCGTGTTGTTCTGGTAGTAACCGGTGATGTACGCGGCGCCGCCGGCATCCACCGCGAGACCCTGGCCCGCGTCCCATTGCGCGCTGCCGACGGCACGTGTCCAGCCATAAGCACCGTTGGGCAGTAGTTTGGTGAGAAAGATGTCGTAGCCGCCCACCGCGTTGCGAATGTCGGCCGGCCCGCTGGTATTAAAATTCACACTGCCATTGAACCGCCCGGTCAAGAAGACGTTGCCGCCGGCATCCACGGCGACGGCGTAGACCGCATCTGCATTCGTACCACCGAAGGTGCGAACCCAGCCATAACTGCCGTCGGCATGCAATTTGAGCAGAAAACCGTCGTAACCGCCGCTGGTCGTGCGATTGACCACACCCGGACCCGGATCGAAATCCACCGTGCTGCTAATAAATTCACCGGCGACGAACACACTCCCGGAAGCATCCACGGCAACGCCATAGGCAAACTCGCTGCTGATACCACCGATGATTTTGGTCCAGCCGTAACTGCCGTCCGCGTTGGTTTTGGTAATAAAGACGTCGTCGAGACTACCCTGCGCAATACGCTGGTCGACACCGGCGCCCGGGTTGAAATCGACCGTACCCTGAAACGAACCCACATGATAAACATTGCCTTGTCCGTCGACGGCGACACCTTTGCCGGCGTCTGACTTACTACCGCCGACAGTAGTCGTCCACTGGTAGGTGGGGTCAGCTTGAGAAAGCGCGGGGATTAATACCAAACCGATAAAGGCTATGAGGATGAATAACCCATGCGTCACACCACGCACGGCTGCTACATCACGGATCTGCTGCATCGTCTCCTCCCTGATCAATGTCCTATGACTTCATTCTTTTTATTTCCCACGCCTTAATCCATGGCGTGGCGCTTAAATCCAACGGTATTCAGCGAATCATAAAGTCAGCAAACAACGTTGTGCTTATTTGTCATGCGATACTGGATAGTTATTCTTTGAAAAGCCTAGTCCGATTTTTTGAGAACCGCAAGAGGTCGTAGCGAAAGGTCAGTTCAATGGTATGGCGATGAGTATCAAGCGGGGATTAAATATTGACGACGGTTTAGACTCAATTCCGCCACATCAGCAATGCCAGAATATTAGTTGATGGCTTGATTTCCATGGCTTTTGATTTCAGCGAGACGATCTTGATTAATATCACCTATCGATAAGCCGGGGTATTAGCCGAGGCCATGGGAGAGACGCCGAGTTTTATTGCGACGGCGCGCGCCATCCAGCCTTGCTTAATATATGTTCTAAAGATGAGATTGCAGTTCCACCTGGTAAGCAAAGAATTGCCGGCAGTAGCCGGCAGTAGCAAGTGATAAGGAGGTTTTCAACTTCATCCGCGCATCATCGCCGCCATCTTCTCCGTGTTCGGCGCAGTCACCACGCCCTTTTCGGTGACGATGACGTCCACCAAATCGGCGGGGGTGACGTCGAAGGACGGGTTCCACGCCTGCGCGCCGATCGCGGCCACCCGCTGACCGCCCAGGCTTAGCACCTCCTCCGGCGAGCGGTTCTCGATGTGGATTTCCGCACCGGTTTTGATCTTCATGTCCACCGTCGAGGTCGGCGCCACCACCATGAACTTCACGCCGTGGTAACGCGCCGCCACCGCCAGACTGTAAGTGCCGATCTTATTGGCGACGTCGCCATTGGCGGCGATGCGGTCGGAACCGACGATGGCCCAGGTCACTCCGCCCTGCTTCATCAAATGGGCGGCCGCGCCGTCGGCGATTAGGGTAACGGGTATCTCATCCTGCACCAGTTCCCAGGCCGTGAGGCGCGCGCCTTGCAGCCAGGGCCGGGTCTCATCGGCGAACACCCGTTCGATCTTGCCGGCGGCATAGGCGCTGCGTATCACCCCCAGCGCCGTGCCGTAACCACCGGTAGCCAGCGAACCGGTGTTGCAATGGGTGAGTACCAGGCCGCGAGTTTGAATACAGGCCGCGCCCAATTCACCCATGCGGCGATTGGCGGCGATGTCTTCCTCATGAATCTTGCGGGCCTCGCCCAGCAGAGCCGGCACCGGATCACCTGACAGTTCCTTGATGAAACTGCGCATGCGTTCCAGCGCCCAGAACAGATTGACCGCGGTAGGTCGGGAATCGGCGAGACGTTGCATATCCTGCTCGATGTCCTGCTTCCAGGTCGCCGCCGAGCGGGCATAACGCGCGCGCGCCGCCAGTACCACGCCGTAGGCCGCCGTCACCCCGATGGCGGGCGCGCCGCGCACCACCATGTCGCGGATGGCCAGCGCCACCCCGGCGGCGTCTTCCAGCACTATCTGCTCATGACGCAGCGGCAAGGCCCGCTGGTCGAGCAATTTCAAACCCTGTTCCGTCCATTCCACCGCCCGGATGGAATCGTGGCGCGTCTCTGTCATGGCCAATCCTCGCTGATGTAGGGCGCATGATAACGGTCCGGCGCCGGGGCGGCAAAGGGCGGTTCAAACCTCGCGCCGCGCGCCGATATACTCAGCATCATCCGGGAGGCTCGGTGGTTTATCCCCGATGAAACAAACACCCTTGATCGTCTCGCGCTGTCCCGCCCGGGGCAAGAGGCCGCTGCGCCGCGTGATGCAGTACAGCAATGCCGAGGACTCCATGAATATGCGCATCATCGCCGCCCTTTTGTTCAGCCTGGGCTTCGCGTCGTGGCAAACCGGGTTCGCCGGGCAGATCAGCCTGGCCGATCATGCCGCGAATATCCTGGCCGCCGATGCCGCCGGCAGCGCCCAGCCCCTGCTCGAGCATCATGAAACTGTCACTTTTTCCTTGCCGGAGACTACTATTACTCCGCCGCCCGATCCCGAAATGCGCTTCGTCTCCCTCGGCCGGGTCACATTTATATCCGATCAATGGCTACTCACCGACCAGACCAAGCGGACCCTTGACGCAGCCGTGCGTTATCTCACCGATCATCCCGGCGCCAGTCGCCTGCTGATCCGCGGCCACACCGATGAAGTGGGCAGTCAACGCCACAACGACGGTCTGTCCGACCGCCGCGCCGCGGCCGTGCTCGATTACCTGACCCAGCACGGCATGGCTCTCGCACAAATACGCTGGGAAGGCCACGGCGAGCACGCCCCCGTCGATGAAAACTGGACCCGCCTCGGCCGGGCACGCAACCGGCAGGTGGAAATGTTCGCTGTTTTCCCGGCCGCCGCCGTGCCCGTCGCTGAATCACCACTATCACCCGACCCGTTGCGTCAAAATGCTTCCATCACAAAGACGCGTTGATCTGATCCCACTTCGCTCGCTACACCTTTCCCACCTTTGACCGGCGCGCCGGACTGGCACGTTCGATGACTTGCGGTATACTCGCGCGAAGCCCTCACCGCATCGGATTTATGGAACAGGTCGACACGCTGATACACGCCCGCTGGCTGATTCCGGTGGAGCCCGACAACACCGTTCTTGAACACCACAGCCTCGCCATCAAAAACGGCCGCATCCAGGCGATCCTCGCCACCGATGAAGCGCGGCGGCGCTATCAGGGCACGGTCGAACTGGATCTCGACGAACACGCGTTGATCCCCGGCCTCATCAACGCCCACACCCACGCGGCGATGAGTTTATTCCGCGGCCTCGCCGACGACCTGCCCTTGATGGAATGGCTGAATAATCACATCTGGCCGGCCGAGGGCGCCTGGGTGAGTCCCGAATTCGTCCACGACGGCACGCAGCTGGCGATGGCCGAAATGCTGCGCGGCGGCACGACCTGCTTCAACGACATGTACTTCTTCCCCGACGAGACCGCCCGCGCCGTCGACGCCGCGCAGATGCGCGCGGCGGTCGGCATGATTCTCATCGACTTCCCAACCGCGTGGGCTTCGAACGCACAGGAATACATCGACAAGGGTCTCGCGCTGCACGATCATTATAAAGCGCATCCGCTGATCAACACGCTGTTCGCGCCGCACGCGCCCTATACGGTATCCGACGGGCCGCTGGAGCACATGCGCATGCTGGCGGATCAACTCAACATAGCCGTGCACATGCACGTGCATGAGACGGCATTCGAGGTGCGGGAAGCGGAGAACAAACTCGGCGAACGGCCGCTGGCGCGCCTGGAAAAACTCGGCCTGCTCACCCCGCAACTGCTGGCGGTACACATGACCCAGCTCAGCGATGACGAAATCGCGGCCTGCGCCCGCGCCGGCGTCAGCGTCATCCACTGCCCCGAATCCAATCTCAAACTCGCCAGCGGCTTTTGCCCGGTGCATCAACTCATGAGCGCCGGTGTCAACGTCGCGCTCGGCACCGACGGCGCCGCCAGCAACAACGACCTCGATATGTTCAGTGAGATGCGCACCGCCGCCCTGCTCGCCAAGGCGGTGGCCGGCGACGCCAGCGCCCTGCCCGCCGCCGCCGCGCTGCGCATGGCGACGCTCAACGGCGCCAAGGCGTTGTGCATCGACGACGACACCGGTTCACTCCAGCCCGGCAAGTCGGCTGACATCACCGCGGTGCGCCTCGGCGACATCGAGACCCAGCCGCTGTATCATCCGATCTCGCAACTGGTCTACGCCACCGGTCGCGACAAGGTCAGCGATGTCTGGGTGGCGGGACGCCATTTGCTCAAGCAACGCGCGCTGACCAGCCTCAATGAAACCGAGTTGAAGGCCAAGGCGGCGGCGTGGCAGCAAAAGATCCGCAAATACGATTAACGGGTAAGCCATGACTCAGCATCAGCAACTCAACATCGATCCCGCCGAGGTCGCAAAATTCAATCAGTCCGCCATGCGTTGGTGGGATCCCAACAGTGAATACAAACCGCTGCACGACATCAATCCGCTGCGCCTGGACTACATCGACCAGCGGGTCGGCCTGGCCGGCAAACAGGTGGTGGACGTCGGTTGCGGCGGCGGCATTCTCGCCGAAAGCATGGCGGCGCGCGGCGCCGAGGTCACCGGCATCGACATGGCGGACAGCGCGCTGTCGGTGGCCAAACTTCACGCGCTGGAGTCGCGGGTGAAAGTCAATTATCAACAGATCACCGCCGAACAATTCGCCGCGCAAAGCCCCGACGCTTTCGACGTGGTGACCTGCATGGAATTATTGGAACACGTGCCCGATCCTGCGTCGTTGATCGCCGCCTGCGCGGCTTTGGCCAAGCCCGGCGGACAGGTGTTTTTCTCCACCCTCAATCGCAATCCGAAGGCCTATATGTTCGCGGTATTGGGCGCGGAATATTTATTGAAGCTTTTGCCGAGAGGCACCCACGACTACGCCAAGTTCATCCGCCCGGCGGAACTGGCTCGCTGGACCCGCCGCGCCGGCCTGCATCTCGATCATCTCGCCGGTCTGAGTTACAACCCGCTCACCAAACACTATCACTTGAGTGACGACGTCTCGGTCAATTACCTGGTGCATACCCGCAGATAACACGCTGATCACCGCCTATCAACATAGGCCATGCGTAATCGCCTGCCTTACGCACACATACCCGCCTCTCAGCCTGCCCTCATTAAAAAAGCAGCGTTCAGGCAAATACCACCACGCATCGTTCTCTTGCGCGCGGCACCGCGCCCTTGGAGGCCGAACGGCAAACCCTATGCGGCACATTTAATAAATTCAGCACCGCGCATCGACCTTTTTTAAGGTTGGCTTAAGAATCGCCACCCATAATTCCCACTGCTCCACCATTTTCGTTTCCTCTTCGCAGGGCAATATCGAATTTCAGTGCGACGAAGGATCGTCAAGTGAGATCACGATTATGAATGGATCACTTCTTTAACGATCGAGTTGATGCTAGACTCCGCCGCCATCGCCATGGGCCTGTTGCGACCCTTACCCGAGAAAGCACTCACATGCGCAAATGGATCATCATCACTCCCCTGGCCCTCATCGCCATGCTCATGGCGGGCGCGATCAGCTTCGCCTCCTTCGTCGAACACACCAGCACCACGGAATTCTGCATTTCATGTCATGAAATGAAATCCACCGTCTACGAAGAATATAAAAAGAGCGTGCATTACCGTAACGAAGCGGGGGTGCGCGCCACCTGCTCCGACTGTCATGTACCGCATAGCTGGAGTCAGGTTATGGTGCGCAAAGCCATGGCCGTCCGCGATGTCTACCACCATCTGCTCGGCACGCTCGACACCACGGAAAAATTCGAAGCACACCGGCTGGAACTCGCACAGCGGGTCTGGTCCCGCATGAAAACCAATGGCTCTCAAGAATGCCGCAATTGCCATAACTTCGATGCCATGGCCTTGGACAAGCAGCGTCTGCGCGCACAAAAGCAACATCAAAACGCCATGAATGACGGCAGAACCTGCATCGACTGCCATAAAGGTATCGCCCATAAAGCCGTGCACCAAGCGGCACAGGGCACCTCGGATAACCAAGGCGATATGTCCCTCGACTTTTAATTGTAGCGGAGAACATCATGCACTACCGACTCAATACATATTTCGGTTTTATCATTCCCTGCGCCGCCCTGCTTCTCTTCCCTACAATGCCCAGCGCCGCCGCGACAGCGGACTGGAGCAAGATCAAAGGGAACGACATCATGCTCTTTTATCCCGGCCAAGCCTCGTGGGAATGGGTGTTGACCGATCACAGCGCCAGCAAGAGTGTGAAAAAAGGCACGCCTTGCCTCGAATGCCACAAGGGCGAAGAAAAAGACATGGGCGCATTGCTGGTCTCGGGCAAAAAAATGGAGCCCACGCCCATCAAGGACAAACCCGGTTCCATAAAGGCCAATGTCAAATTCGCCCACGACCAAAACCACCTCTATGTGCATATCGAGTGGCCGGCCTCGAATTTCCACAGCGGCAATAAAATGGATCCGGATTACGCCGACAAGATCGCGGTAATGTTCGCCGACGGTAACATCAAGGAAGCCACCATCGCCGGCTGCTGGGGTGCCTGCCATGACGACGCCACCCAGATGGCCAGCGCGGCGCCAAATGATAAACGCAAACTTTACCTGACCGCGTCGCGCGCAAAGCTCACCCGTCACGGCGGCGGCGACAATCTGGTGAGTGAAAGCGAGTTGGCCGCCCTGCAAACAAAAGGGCAGTTCATGGAATATTGGCAGGCCAAACTGAATGATGGCAAAGCCGCGCTGGCCTCTGACGGCTATGTGCTGGAAAAACGCCACCGCAATGACAATCCACAAGTGGCTGCTAAGGCCGAGTTGAAAGGGGGCACTTGGTCGGTGACCCTCAGCCGGCCGTTGGCGGCAAGCGGGCCCTACCGCAAAAGCTTCACGCCAGGCACCACCTACTACGTCGGTTTCGCCCTCCACGACGACTACACCGAAGGACGCTACCATTATCTTTCCTTCGGTCGCAGCCTGAGTCTGGACCAGGGTGATAGCGACTTCATCGCACCAAATATTTAAGGAAGCTCTGAATAATTCCCTCGTGGAATTCTCAGAGCAAGCAAAGCGAAAAATGTGATTTTCGCTTTGCTTCATTTTCAACGGCCTGCCACCATTGAAAATGGCGGTAGATCCTTGTGCCGCAGGAACCCCTAAAAAACCAGAGGTTCCTTAACTGTAGAACACCTGCGTCATGGCGCGCGAAGCTGGGATTTTCCCAAAACCAAAAAGGAGATGACCGATGCTACACCTTAAAACTATTGGACGACGCATGAGTGTGGCCACCCTGGCCACCATGATGATCGGAATGGGACTGAGCACCCTCAGCGGAACGGCCAATGCCACCGCCGCCTTCGCCCGTCTGACCGGCGCTTCCTGCATCAAATGCCATTCCACCGCCTTCCCCCGCCTTAACGCGAAAGGTGAGCGTTTCATGCGCAACGGTTTCCAGATGCGCAAAGAACAAGAACTCACCATTGGCGGCATCGAAGAAGACAAGCCCGCCGAGCAGGACTACAAGATCGCCGAGGATCTGGTGTTGAAAAAAGTCTCCGAGATGTTTTCCGTCACCGGTCAGATCATCGCCTTCCAAAAAGAGACCCAGGTGAACAAAAAAATTCTGGGGGAATTGGACTCGATTGAATTGCTCGCCACCGGCACCGCCGCCAAGGATGTACCTATCTGGGCCGAGGTCGAGATCAACGGCGCGGGCGACGTTGAATTGGACAACTATTTCATCGGGATGACCAATATCGGCGACACCACCCTGTCCAACGTCAAGATCGGCTCACTCGACCCTACCAAGTGGACCTCCTTCCCCGAGAGCGGCCGCGCCTTGGATTCCGGCCGTTCACACACCGGCGCCTATCGCGGCAATGACGGCTTCGCCAAGGTCGGCATCGGCTACGACAATAAGCGGGCCATCGAGTACTACGGCTACACCGACCGTTACCTGTGGGCCGCCGCCGTGGCCAACCCGGACGGAACCGAGCAGAAACTCGATTACTGGGCGGTCGGCCGGGTGGACTTCCTCGAAGGCAGCTCTGTGTCGCTGCTCTATTACAATCCCAACAACAGCGACACCACCGCCACCAGCGTCTTTACCGTGAGCGGCAATTACCGCACCAAAGAGCTTGACCTCAAGGCCCAATATTCCTGGGACAACTCTGGCGGCGCGGGCACGAGTGACGTGAGCGGTTACACTCTGCAAGGCGATTACCTATTCCGCAAACACTGGCTGGGCCAAGTCCGTTATGACGCCACGGATAACGGTAAGGCCAGTGATGCCAAAGAAAGCCAAGCCACTGCGGCCGTAGTCTACGCCCCGGCTCAAAACCTGCGCTTCACCGCGGCCTATGTCAAAGAATTGCAAAGCGCCAGCGATAGCCCGACCTTTCCGGATAAAAACGACGTCGTCAGCGTCGTCACCCGCTTCATGTTCTAGTGAAGAAAAAATGACGCCTGACTCATAACTCCGGCGCGCTGAAAACCGACTTGAGCCGAACTAATATACTCAACACCTTAGCCGGCTCATCCTCCCCCCCACTTTCGCCCCGCCTCTGGCGGGGCATTTTTTTTGGTGCTCTCCCGCATGCATTCCCTTGCACCACCGGCCACATCCCGCTAACCTGCCCAGCAGCTTTTAGTAGTCGATTCGCCGCCCTGCCCGGGCTCACCCGCAACGGAACTCAGTCGTCAGTTATGGCTTTTACACCCCCGCGGCCAATCCGCACCGTTCTCTTCGATCTCGACGGCACGCTGGCCGACACCGCACCGGACCTCGCCTACGCCCTCAACGCCTTGCTGATCGAACGGGGCCGTGCGCCACTGCCGTATACCGCGATTCGGCCGGTGGTATCCCACGGCGCCACCGCCCTGGTGCAACTGGGCTTCACGGTAGCGACGGACAGCGCGGAGTTCAGCGAACTCCGTCAGCGGCTATTGGATTTGTATCGATACAACATCGCCCGCGAGACCCGGCTGTTCGACGGCATGCCCGACGTGCTCCGCCATATCGAAAACGCCGGTCTCAATTGGGGTGTGGTCACCAACAAACCCGCCTTCCTCACCGAACCGCTGATGGCCGCGCTGGATCTCGCCACCCGCGCGATCTGCATCGTCAGCGGCGACACCACCGCCCGCCGCAAACCCCACCCCGACCCGCTGCTGCACGCCTGCCGGCTGGCCGGCAGCGTGGCGGCGCAATGCCTGTACATCGGCGATGCCGAGCGCGATATCCAGGCCGGGCACGACGCCGGCATGCCCACCCTGGTGGCGACCTTCGGCTATCTCGGCGCCGATGACCGGCCCGAGACCTGGGGCGCCGATGGTCTGGTCCATCAGCCGGCCGAGATCATCCACTGGCTGGATGCCGAGCTCCATGCCGCCGCGCCCTGACTCAAACTTCCCGCCCCGGCGGCCGACACACTACCAGCCCCTGCGGCGCGGAAGCGGGTTACACTGACACCCAGTTAGGCTTACCGGAGAAGTACATTCCATGACTGAAGCCGCCTCTTACATCACCTTGGCTCTGCTCACCGCGCTGGCCGCGCTGTGCGGCGCCTTTTACGCCCACATCCGCGCCCAACGCGAGATCACCGGCCTGCGCGAAGAGAACGCCAGCCTCAAAGCCACCGTCAACATCGAGCGGCGCACCACCGAAGAAAAAGTCGCGATGATCGAAAGCGCACGTAATCAACTCACCGACACGTTCGCGGCGCTGTCCAGCCAGGCGCTGCGCAACAGCACGGAAGAATTCCTCAAGCTCGCCCAGCAGGGCATGCAGCAATTCCACGTACGGGCCCAGGGCGATCTCGATCAAAAGGAAAAATCCATCGGCGTGCTGATGCAGCCGGTGAAAGAAGCACTCACCCGCACCGAACACCAGCTGCGCGAACTGGAGAAGGAACGCAAAGAAGCCTACGGCTCGCTGAGCAAACACCTGGAAAGCATGGCGCAGACCCAGCAATTATTACAGGGCGAGACCCGCAATCTGGTGCAGGCCCTGCGCCGCCCCGAAGTGCGCGGCCAATGGGGCGAGATGACGTTGAAACGCCTCGCCGAATTGGCGGGCATGGTGCAATACTGCGATTTCGTCGAACAGGAAACCGTTCAAGGTGAAGGCGGCAGTCTGCGCCCCGACATGGTGGTGCGCATGCCCGACGGGCGCGAGATCGTGGTCGACGTCAAAACCCCGCTGGACGCCTATTTGAGCGCGGTCGAGGCGCCGGACGATACGGTGCGCACCTGGCACCTGGAACGCCACGCCCGTAAGGTACGCGACCGGGTGCGCGAACTGGCCGGCCGCAATTACTGGGCGCAATTCAAACACAGCCCCGACTTCGTGGTGATGTTCATCCCCGGCGATCAATTCCTCAGTGCCGCGCTGGACGTCGACCGCGACCTGCTCGAATACGCGCTGAGTCAAAAAGTCGTGCTCGCCACGCCCACCAGTTTCGTCGCCCTGCTGCGGGCGGTGGGCTACGGCTGGCGTCAGCTCAGCCTGGCGGAGAACGCGGAAAAAATCCGCGACCTCGGCGAAGAACTGTATCAACGCCTCAGCACCTTCACCGACCATTTATCCAAGCTCGGCAAGAATCTCAGCAGCAGCCTCGACCATTACAACAAGGCGGTGGGCTCTTTCGAACGGCAAGTGATGCCCGGCGCGCGCAAGTTCACCGAAATGGGTATCACCCCGCGCAAACCGATGCCGGACCTCGATCAGATCGAAAAAGGCGTGCGGCAGATGGAAGGCGCGTCTGCACAGCGCGAAGAGCCCGTCAGCGAGCTCGATCCACCCGCCACGCATTAAGCAGCAGTCACGGGTAGAGCGAGGGTAGTAAGTCATTTCAGTTTCAATAGCTGTTAATGGTTTCACTCTGGTGCGTATTTCGGCTTTAAAATCGCTCCCGAATGCTTACTACGCGACCATTCACGGCACGCGCTTGAGTCGGAACACGCCGCTAACTCCGCTATCGCTGGTAAAATACAAGGCGCCGTCCGGGCCGACCGCCACTCCCGCCGGCCGCGCCCAGCGCTCACCGTTCGGCAATTGAAAACCGGTGACCAGATCATCGACCCGTTTAGCCTCGCCTTGTTCGAAACGCACCGCCACCAGTTTGGGCGGACGGCGCGTAGCCGCATCACCGATAAAACCTCCGCTGGGCTGAGTGCCCCACGAACCGTGCAAACTCACCACTGCGTCGAATTCCAAACGCGGATCCAGCGCCCCTTGCGGCACGAAGCTCATCCCCAGCGGCGCATTGCGCGAAGCAAAGGTCACCACTGGCAGCACGACATCACCGGCCGGCCGCGGCGGCGCCCGCGTGATGCACGCGTCGCGTCGCAGGGTCTTGCCGTCGAATTGAAACCACGGCATGCCGTGAAACGAACCCGCGCTGACACGGCTGAAATACTCCGGCGGCTGTTCGAAGCCGTGATGATCCGGACCGTTATTACTGGCATACAGCACACCGGTGCGGGGATGCCAGGCGAAACCCACCGGATTACGCAGCCCGCTGGCATAGGGTTCCCAGCGCGGCGGTTTCACGTCCTCGCGCAACACCATCACTCCGCCGCGTTGTTCCTCGAAAGCATAACCTGGGCCGATATATTGATCGCTGCAATTACCGCTGAGGCCGAGACTCACATAAACGCGGCCGTCGGGACCGACTCCTACCGTGCGGCTGGTGTGTCCCCGCCCGCCGGGCAGGGCCGCGAGCAGCGACACGTCATCACGCACGACGCGCGCCTGGCCGGAGCGATACGCCGCGCGATACACGCCGTCGGTCTGTGCGATCAACATCTCGGTGCCGCGGAATGCGACGCTGTGAGGATAATCATTGAGCGTCACCAGCACTTCGGGCCGAGTGTATGGGGGTGCCAGGCGATAAACTTTGCCCGACTTGGAAGGAATGATGAGATCGCCATTGGCGGCAAAGCTGGGTAACCGCGGTTCATCGAGACCACCGGCAAGCAATTCGAGGCGATAACCCTCCGGTACCCGCACCACCCGTGGCACACCCGCGACCGTGATTTGCTGCTCGACCAGCCTGAGTGCGTCGGTATTCGCCTGGGCGATCGGCGAACCGCACACCGCCAGCACCAGCCCTAACAAGGCGTGAGTTCTTGCCGAGCGTGTCACCTTAAAATTCTCGGCGGACATTGCTACCTCAAAGAGTTGCGAAGAACCCGTGTATCATACGCCATGCCAGCGATGCCGGATGTTTATTCGGCTAGCCCACGCGGTCGTAATAGGGTGCACGGCTTACGCGGGTAATGACAGCCATGATTACCCGCCGCCAGCGCCGCCCTAACCATCACTGTAATTCATAGGCGACAAGCGGTGAAGAATGTCATGAGTAAAGCCGTGGCTTTACTCATGACATACTTAGTAAGCTGTCAGTGACACCGCCCACCTGGAAAGGAAGTTTTGATGAAGCTTTATTATATGCCCGGTGCCTGTTCATTCGCCCCCCACATCATCCTCAATGAAGCCGGCTACCAATATGACGTCGATAAAGTCGACCGCAGCACTCGCAAGACCGCGGACGGCGAAGACTATAACGATGTCAATCCCAAGGGCTACGTGCCCGCCCTACGTTTAGATGACGGACAAGTACTCACCGAGGCGGCCGTGATACTGCAATACCTCGCCGATCAAAAACCGGCGTCCGGACTGGCGCCGCCCGCCGGCACCCTGGCGCGCTACCGCTTGATGGAATGGTTACACTTCATCAGCACCGAGATCCACAAAGTCTTCAGCCCGCTCTTCAAACCTGACATTACCCCAGCGGCACGTGAGGCTCAGATCACCCAATTGGCGCGGCGTTGTGAGTATGTCGAACGGCACCTGCGCGAAAAACCATTTTTGATGGGCGACGTTTACACCGTCGCGGATGCCTATCTTTTTACCGTACTGAGTTGGAGTAGCCGCCTCAACGTCGATTTGCAACGCTGGCCGAATATCGGCGAATATCTCGCCCGCATCGGCGCCCGTCCCGCCGTACACGCGGCCAAGGCGAGGGAAGCCGCCGACAAATAGTGAAGCTGCCAGTAGCCGCTGGCTGCGAAATGCTAGCGATTCGCTGTTTTTGTTCATGGCCATTGCTCACAATTGGCATACCGGAAACAGTGGTTCACCGCACTATATCACCCATGCCAAGCGAAAAAGACACACTGACACTGGACTAGGCTGGACTTGCGGACTAGCATTACACTCTGCCTGAATATACTTTGAGGGAAAGGACGCCCCATGGATAAGCTGAACTTACGTGTTCTCTTGCTCGCTGCGTTTACTTCCGTTGCATGCTCCGGAATGGCCCAGGGACAATCGGATGACTACCTGAATTTTCCAGCCCGACTAAGCCCCAGTGCGCCACATGACGTCGATCAGGCCTTACAAAAAACCTTAACCGAAGCCAAAAAGTTCGACGAGGTCCAACGTATCTTTGAAATTCTGTCATGGCAGAATTTTGTGGCATTGAACTGGCCACAGGATGCCAAAGGCAAAGCCCAGCGCCGCGTCAGTGACCAAGGCGAACCTAAGTGGATTAACTGGAAAGAAAGTTTCGAAGTCTTTTTGCCGGATGGCCGCAGACCCGCGGCTTGGGGCGTCCAGGAGCTCCCGCCTGATTTTAAGCCTGATCAACCCGGTCGCGTGCTGGTGTTGTTTCGAACCAGCAAGGCCACCCAGATCAAGGATAAAGATATCGATGATGAGATCAATCAGGCATTTACCGCACCGATTTGGGACCAGAACGGGCAGCTTGTTCGTTACGAAATACGCTTGAATCAGAATGAGTTCAACTACCTGGTCGATAATGAGCTGTACAACATCGATGGGCAAATCGCCTTCTCCAAAGCCAATAAAACCGTTGCTTTTCCCGCGGCGAGCCGCAGCCAGGCCGGTGCGGTAGAACTGAAGTTGGCGTGGAAGGTGATTGATCCGAAAATGGACATAGCCGAGCGGTTTTTCACTCAACAAGCCTACATCTACAACCCGGACAAGACCTATAGCAAAGCACTGGTCGGTCTGGTGGGCATGCACATCGCACTCAAGACCCAGTCATCTCCGCAGTGGATATGGTCAACTTTTGAGCATGTCGATAATCTTGAAACGAATCCGCTGACGAACGTGCGCGGCAAAAAACTCAAGCCGTCATTTTACAATCCAGACTGCGACATTTGTCCGGTGAATAGATCGCCGGGTATCGACACGGACTACGCCGACAGCAAGACAAAAAAGAACCAGATTCAGCGCGTGCGTCCCATCTCGAAGGCAACAGAGCAATTGAATCGGCAAGTGCAAAGTCTACTCGCCAAACAGGGGTCGGTGTTGCAGTATTATCAGTTGATCGGCACCCAGTGGCCGACCGAGCCAAACGCACCACCTTACCCGGTTTCCGAGCATTCCGCCGCCAATCCACCGCAATTACCTGACGCCGTCACCAATAAATCCGGCGGCAAACCGACCCCGGTTTATTTAACGAACATGGTTATGGAAACCTACTTTCAAGGGGCCACCGATGCCAGCAATGATGACATCACGCTATTCAACACTAATATCGCCAATGCCACGGCATGGCACCAAATCCAGGGGTTTCAGCAATTCGGCACCAACGACCAACTGATATTCAGCACGGAGAGCTGCGTCGGCTGCCACTATTCGGCAGCGGTTGCCAGCGGTGAAACGGTCGAAAACGGAAAGCGTACGGCCAGCTACGGTAAGCCTGCCAGCGCGGACTTCAGTTGGTTGCTGCAATTGAAAGCCCAATTCAAATCCACGACAAACACGCCTTAACGCATCGCTCAAACTATTGCGTTACTGAACGGCGGCTGCTTCGCTGAATACGGAGTCGCCGTCCCCCCCGCCCTCTCGAACGAATGGAGTCAACCATGCCGATAGCAAGCAGCAAAACCCCCGGCCTACGGGTGATCAGCAGTCAAGCCTCGCCCACGGCCGTCCAGGTTGCTCAAGCAACGCCAAGCTACCAGTTTGTGCAAGTGGACGAATTCCAAGCCAACGTCGATGGCTGGGCACAATTCGGTAACGTCAGCCAATATGTACAAATCGACGAGCGCAGTTTCCTGCTGAGCAATGCCGCGGGTATGGCGGTAAAACTGAGCTTTCTGTCGCCCAGCGGGCTACGTGTGCGTTTTCGCCCGGAAACCCAGCCGGACTATTCGCTTTACGACGACTCCTATGCCGTCGTCAACAAACAGCTGGCGCCGGTGACCCTCACGGTTTCCGAAATCGATCAAGGCGGCAAGACGCTGAAAATCGACACCGGCACGATGCAAGTTCTGGTCGGGTTACAACCCTACGGCATTGCGATCTACCAGGCTGGCCAGTTAATTACCGAAGACACTTACGGCAAGAATCTCATTTACAGCAACGAAGCCGTCGCCTGTTTACGCAAGTCTCCCGCCAGCGAAAATTACTATGGGTTCGGTGAAAAAGGCGGCAACCAACTCAACAAAAAAGGTTTCACACTCACCTTCTTCAATTATGACAACTTTACATACGCGGGCACCAACGTCATCCCCGCGGACAATCAGCCTGGCCCTCTCAATCCTAGCGAACCGCTTTATAACAGCATTCCTTTCTTGCTGGCTGTCGGGCAGCAACCCCAGTTCTACAGCTACGGGCTGTTCCTGGACAATGTGTCGCAGTCGTATTTTAATCTCGGCTCGAACGATTATTCGGACATGACCGGCAAATACTACTTCGGTGCGTTGTATGGTGAACTCGACTACTATCTGCTCGTCGGCGTAGGAAGCAGCAATTACCAAAACAATCCAGTGCGCAGCGTGCTGGACCAATTTACTCAGTTGACCGGACGTTCGGCGCTGCCGCCGAAATACGCCTTCGGTTATCAGCAAGGTTGTTACGGCTACTACAACCGCGACATCCTAATGAATGTCGCCAACCAATTCCGTAACGCGCAGATCCCAATCGACGGCCTGCATATCGACGTGGACTTCGCCAACAACTACCGTACCTTCACCAGCAGTCCGACCAAGTTTCCCGACCCCAAGGGCATGTTTGATCAACTCCATGCCATGGGTTTCAAGTGCAGCACCAACATCACCGGCATCATCACCGCCAATCCACTCGATGAAAACGGCAACCGTGATACCCCCTATCCAGCCCGTGACAGTTTTGTCAGTATCGACCAGAACAACCAGATTCAAGTGAAACCCGGCGTAGACGTGCCGTTTATCTACAATACCCGTGTTGGCCAGGGCGAATCGCCAAACCTATTCATCGCCAACGAAAGCTATGGTGACAATAACGGGTTTAATCCTTACATGTATCCTACCCCGGCGTTCCCCAACGGGCAGAACAGTTTAGGTACTTATGGTTTTTATTGTGATATGGGCCGTCCCGATGTGCAGCAATGGTGGGGACAGCAATATGATTATTTGTTGACAGTGGGCGTTGACATGATTTGGCAGGACATGACCGATCCCGCGATAGTGCCGAATTTCGACAACGCTACGCCGGATAAGACCTTGCCTCTGGATTTGATGACCTACGACAAGGTGACCCAGCAATATCAGCCGCAGGCGAAGATACACAATACCTTCGCAATCAATTTGATTCAGGCGACTTACAACGGCCTCACCCAATTGAAGCAACAGGTCTCGTACCAAGGCAGCTACAATTACCAGAAGCGTAATTTTATTATCGCGCGCGGAGCTTATTGCGGAGTCCATCGTTATGCCGGGGTATGGACCGGCGATTCGGCGTCGAGCTGGGACTTCCTCAGCATCAACATTCCCGAAGTATTGAACTTTGGTCTGTCTGGCCAAGCCATTTCCGGTTGCGACATCGGTGGCTTTGCCAACGGCAGCGGCAGTGAAGGGGGCGGCGTCACCAACTATGCGTTGTTTACCCGCTGGATGACACTGGGTGCGTTCTTGCCCTGGTACCGTAATCACTATGACGGCTATAGCAAGAGCTTCCAAGAGCCGTACCGCTACGGCGAGCCGGTACCCAGCAATTGCCGTAAGTACATCGAATTGCGCTATCGCTTAATCCAACTTTTCTACGACGCGATGTACACCAACACCCAGACCGGCCTGCCTGTGGCTCGCGCCATGTTCGTTAACGATCCCTTTGACCCGCAGGTCTATAACAATTCTGATCAGCAGTTTTTTGTCGGCGATAACCTGCTAGTCGCACCCGTGGTCACCCCTTTTGCGACCAATCGCGAGGTCTATTTACCGGCAGGTAGCCAGTGGTACGTATTTTCCGACAACACAGCCCCCTTGGGTGCACCGACGCCCGGAGGCACGCTCCAGAACTGGTATGTCCCGTTAGACCTCGTGCCGCTCTATGTGCGTGAAGGTGCGATACTTCCCATGCGTGAGCTGGAGCAGTACATAGGACAGCTCGCCGTGAATCCCATCACGTTCAACATCTATCCTGGCAAGAACAGCAGTTATCAGCTTTACCAAGACGATCAGGTCTCGATGGCGCATGAGTTGCGGCAGGCGTATCGAGTCACTCAGATCAGCCATACAGGCGTCCCTAACGGCCAGGTGGTGCGCGTAAAACGCCTGTTTGACCAATTTACGCCGCCTGAAACCTATTATTTCCTCAGCTTCCTCGGCACCAATCCGCCTAGCTCGGTCAGCTCAAGCGGCCAGTCATGGCCAAATGTCGGTACACCCGAGGCGCTAAACACCTCGACAGTGAACGCCTACTATTACAATGATTCCATCAAGACCACGTTTGTCAAAGTGTACGATAAAGCGGCAGATATCAGTATTGAAGTGCTGTTCTAGCAAAGCGTTGAAAAGTTGGGGTCGTGTTAGGCCATCCGCCGACGGACACTGAAGTTCGGCGCGTTTTTTATGAGGTGCGCCGACGAAAGGCGTGCCAGAGCCGGCGCAGAAAATAAGCGACGGTCAGCATGAACAGCGTCAGCAGTGTCAGAAAGATCAGCGGGTAATGCAACGCCAGCCATCCGCCCGACACCAGTAAAGCCTCTTCGCCCAACGAAGCGGAAACATTGGTCACGGGTTCAGGAGAGGCGTTGAGCATGACCCGGCTGCCGGCCTTGGCAATATGGGTACCCGCCGCCACGGTGCCGCCCAGCAGCAAGGCCGCTGTTTGCATCGCCATGCCACCGTCGGTGAAAAAGGCCGCCGCCAATGCCGCGCCGGCGGGAATGCGTATGAAAGTGTGTATGCTGTCGGAAATACTGTCGATCCACGGCACCTTGTCGCCAAAAAATTCAGCCAAGGCCAGCAGACCGGCAAGACCCATCACTAGAGGATGCGACAGCATCTCCAGTGATGGCGGCAATGGAAAAATACTCAGCCGATGCAATAGCCCAAGCGCGAACACCACCGCATAGAGGCGTAAGCCCGCGCCCCAGGCAACGGCGGCCGCTATTGCCGAGTGGGCGATGAGTTCGGCGCTCACGGCGGCATAGCTCTGGCGTCGAGGAGCCTTAACAAGCCACGTACGATGCGATAGAGCACCCACAGACCGGCAAACCAGGCAACAAGCAAGGCGATGGGAATACCGATGAAGGTAAACGCAAACAACAACGCGATCAGCACCCACAGCAAGGCGAACCAGAAAGTGCGTATCTGCCAGCGAAAGTGCGATTCGAGATACGTGCCACTCGTGTCATGACGCTTGAGGTAATTGATGATCACCGCGATGATCGACGGCCAGCCGCTGATGAATGCCGTCACCACCAAGGCCGGACTCAACACCCCGCCGAGCGCGCTGAGCGCGTGCAGGCC
>JAHFRV010000059.1 GCA_023266095.1 Gammaproteobacteria bacterium
CCAGTTCTTTCGTCAGCACCTTCCACGGAATCACCTGATCCATCTCGCTCAGGAATTTTTCCTTGCGCGTCCGCTTGCTGTGCTTCTCAAAACCGCTGCTGAAGGTCCTTTGCCGCATGTCCTTGTCCTGTTTCATTGCCTGCGCGTATTATCTCATAACATAGGAATTGTTCAGAGGCTCCTTAATGGTAAACGGCAATTATTAGTGCGGCTGCACGCCGCCGGTGTCAATCCGGTGGACACCAAACTGCGCGGCCGCGGCACGTATTTTCCGGAGCGCCTGCCCGCCATACTCGGCTGCGACGGCGCCGGCGTGGTGGAAGCGGCGGGCCCCGAGGCGCAAAACTTTAACATCGGCGACGCGGTGTATTTCTGCAACGGCGGCATCGGCGGACATCCGGGCAATTACGCGGAATACGCGGTGATCGACGAACGCTACGCTGCGCCCAAACCCCGCAGCCTCAGCTTCGCCGAAGCCGCGGCGGTGCCGCTGGCGCTGATTACCGCCTGGGAGGCCCTGCATGACCGAACGCATCTCCAAGAAGGACACCAGGTATTGATCCACGCCGGCGCCGGCGGTGTAGGCCATCTGGCGATTCAACTGGCCAAGCTGCATGGCGCCCGGGTCTGTACCACCGTGTCCGGCCCGGCCAAGGCGGAATTGGCCAGCGAACTCGGCGCCGAATTAGCGGTCGATTATCGTAAGAGCGATTTCGTCACGGCGGTGAATGAATGGAGCGGCGGCTCGGGCGTGGATCTGGCCGTCGACAGCGTCGGCGGCGTTACCTTCGCGCGTACGGTACACAGCGTGCGCCACTACGGTGATCTGGTTACGCTGCTGCAACCGGGCGCCGACATGGACTGGAAGGAGGCGCGGTTGCGCAATCTGCGCGTCAGCTTTGAATTGATGCTCACGCCTATGTTATACGGCCTAGTGAACGTCCAACAACATCACGCCGACATTCTACGCCGCGCCGCGGCGCTGTTCGACGCGGGCACACTGCGTATTCATATCAGTCACAGCCTGCCCTTGGAACAGGCGGCGGAAGCGCATCGACTCATCGAGGCCGGTAGTGTCACCGGTAAAATCGTCCTCACCGTCGCCGGTTGAACGGCGCTTAGGATCAGCATGATTACCAACAACGTTCCTTATGTGTTCTTTTACGACTCCATACTCACCGGCACGGGCGACCGTCACTTCGATGCCTGGCTGCACGGCGCGGTTTATCACTTGTCGGAGGGCTATGTCCAAGCGCGGCTCTATGACCTCGGCGCCTATCCGGCGGCGGTTACCTCCAATCAAAAAAACGATAAAGTGTACGGTACGCTGTTCCGGCTACGACGCCCCGATTTTCTCGACCGGATTGACCGTTCCGAACTCTATCGTCCCGACGTCCATCATCACAGTGAATTCATCCGCCGTCTTACTCAAGTTAAACTGTTACCCGCGCGCCGCACGTTCACCTGCTGGGTCTATTTCTATAGCGCAACCGTGACAGGCAGGCCACGCATTAAGCAGGGAGATTACCGGGAGTATCTTGCGACGCGACGATGCTGATTTTAGCCATGAGTGCTGCCACGGCCGGCTGCTTTCCAACCGGATGCGAGTTCACCTTTCTGTCGCAAAGCTTTTCGCTTGAACATGCAAAACTGCTTATCGACGCCGTCTTCCACCGCCAAAGATAAGAACTGTCCTGCAAGTGTGCGACCGTAAGCGATCCATGATCGCCAGGGTTATTAGCTTTCAGTGCCTTGGTGAACGGGTACAAGGCTAGGTGTGTTCGATCACCCGCTAAAGACCGGCGGTCGATTTGCGAAAATCCACCGGTTCGCGGCACAGATACACGTCACTGAACCGCGCCGGAGTTTGCTGGTATCAGCCTCCACAATGCGGTTGTTTACCGCTACTCCTGGCTGTCTCATACAAGGGCATCACCTCGGCCATATTCGCGCGCAAATCAGCAATACGCGTTTTATGGGAAGGGTGAGTGGACAAAAACTCGGGCGGCGCCGATCCACCGGCCTGCGCCATGTTTTCCCACAGGTTAACACTTTGCCGAGGATCGAAACCGGCGCGCGCCATCATCGCCAAACCAATCCGGTCTGCTTCGGATTCCTGGATACGGCTGAATGGTAACAAGACCCCCACTTGCGCGCCCACGCCCAGCAGGCCCATCACCATACTCCGTTTGGACCCGTCCTGGCCTCCCGCCCAAGCGCCGATCAGCGCCGACACTTGCTGGGTCGCCAACTGGGTGGAGACCCGTTCATTACCATGGCGCGCCAACACATGCGCGACTTCATGACCGAGTACCGCGGCCAACTGGTCCTGAGTCTTCGCCGCGGTCAATAAACCCGTATAGACCCCGATATGGCCGCCGGGTAATGCAAATGCATTGACCGCGGGATCCTTGAACAAAACCACTTCCCAGGCGCCGCCCTCCGCCCCCAGCTCGGCGGTCACTTGATTGGCGACGCAGCTTACATAGGCATTGAGCTTGGGGTCTTGTTCTTTGGGTGTCTTATCCTTCAAATCCTGGAAGGCCTGCAACCCCATGGTATTCATCTGTGAATCCGGCATCAGGGTAAGCTGAGTTCGTCCAGTGGGCGAGGTAGCACACGCTACCAAACCAACAACCAGTCCCGCCAATCCCATTAAAAACGTATACCTCATTTTTGTCTCCATGATTTGTATTGACCACTCAAAATCGGCCCGTATTGTGTGCTAATCCCGATCTGCCTCTCAGTATAGCCCAGGAGCGTGAGCCCTTTCCTAACTCCCCGTCATCCGTGATAATATTCCGCACCGGCTTGCCTCATCAGCAAGACGACTAATCTTTAGTAAATCATCTAAATCATCAATGAGGAAATAAAATGAGTCGTATTACCGCGCTGGCTGCGATCGCCCTGATTACCGTACTCGGGATCACAGGTTGCGGCACCAAGGAACGTGATGAATTGCGTACGAAAGTAACCGCCCTTGAACAACAACTGGCACAGAGCACCAGCGAAGCCAGCAAAATGCAAGCCGAGCTGACTGGCTTACGCGGCCAACTGCAAACGGCCCAAGAAGGTCAAGCCCAAGCCCAATCTCAAATTGAAAGTCTGACCCGCGATTTGGAACAGACCCTGGCTGAACTCAACCAGGTTAAAGCCGATTTGGCGGCTGCGAAGAAGAAAAAGAAATAAGGCGGTTCTACTAGCCAACAGGCCAACCCCGGTCGGGGCTGGCCTGTTCAATCGGCTTTTTCATCACAGATGAAGGTCAATCGCCTTCAATTTATCACCCTTTTTTTCGAAACTAACCGTCACCTGGCCCTTGGCCTGCGACGCATTCTGCAGCACGGCTTGATCGGCGGTAAAAGTAATCGGACCATCCGATTCCATATCGTGAATCGTGAACGTGCCGGCCAGCTTGTCCACCATGGTCACATCACCCACATGTTTATTGTGACCCGCTCCCGTGCATGCCCACGCCCCGCCCGCAACTAACAACAGTGAAGATACGCAAATCACGTTAAATAATCGTTTCATAAGTTATCCCTTTGTTTGTGATACACCTCGAGCGGAAAGAATATCCACTCACCGAAACCGACCAATTCTGACAAAACAACTGAAGAAAAGTTTACGCCTCTGTGACATCGCCGTCCATCAACCCACCTTAACCGTGCGGCGCGGCTACCTCGCCCAGTTTCACTCCGTCCGAGCACATCGTGGCCACACAACGATAGTCAAATGCTTTGACCATCCCAATCACATCAATGACGCATCCGGGGGTCACGCCATTAAGCTTCAGGCGAACTGTTTTCCCGGAGCATATTACAAAACAGCGAACCCTGCTCGATGGCATCGTCGAGCGCGATATGAGTATGTGGCAATTCATCGAACCAGCGTTTCGGCAAATTGCTTTTCCCCGATTTATAAAACGGGGTTTTTCGCATACCCATCGCATAAGAGCGAATATCGATGGCGCATTCACTGAACGGACGCTGGTTGGTAAAACGGATGAGATACCAATAGACCCACATAAAATCCCAGGCCGCCGGCCAGCCGACGAACAACGGCGTGCCAGGCAAATTCTCCAACCATGCCACATACTCGGTCATGACCTCCACCGCCGGGCGGGGATCAGCACGGCTGGCCTTCCATGCTGCCGGGAAATGTTGCCACCACTCCATAGTTCGGGGATCACCCGTCGCGCCGGGCAGGGTTTCCAGATTAGCGGAAAATGTCGAGAGCTGCGTCTTATCCGGCAACAAGGCCACCGAGCCCAAACTCAACATCGAGTGCGGACCGGGAATCGGACCATCCGCCTCGATATCAACACTTATATAAATTTCTTGCCGCGTTGCGTTCATGACACTCCTAGTGATTATTGCTCCCGGCAACACCGGTACCACACCTTCAACCACCTCGGTTACCCAAAAATCGCCACGGATTCTAAAGATGCCCTGCTAGCAGCCGATAAGTGATTTACACGTACTTCGCCAGAGATATGTTGTGAATCAGAACAGCAACCGCCGACAAACCCTAATCGTCAACGCTGCTCAACAGCATCGCATCATCATGAGTGCAATACTGGTCGGCATCATTCTGATCAATATCCTGGCTACGCTGGGACTGGTGCTCAAGCCTGAACTTTTGAGCAGACTTGAACCGATACACACTTTCTTTTTGGCGGGGTTCGAGGTGCTCATCGTCGGCTTTATTTACTACCTCAGTCTCTTGCTCAGCCATAAAATCATCGGACCCGCTTACGCCATAGAACGCGATTTAAGAAAAATCGCCAACGGCGATTTGACCATCCGTACTCGGCTACGGGAAGGTGATTTCCATCTTGAAGTCGCCGAAGCCTTGCGCGTCGCCACCGAAACCTTGTGCACGCGTATCAACATCGTACAGAAAAAACTCGACAGTTTGAGTCAACATGCGCATCTCGACGCCACCAGCCGGAAAATGATTGAAGAAATCAAACTCGAACTCGGCAAATTCAAAACAGAAAAAAAACCGGCTGAGGTATACCTCACGCAGTCAAACCCGAATCCGGCGCCAGTGGATGCGCCTGCCGTTCCCCACGCATAGGCACCTGGCAATCATGGCCTGTTCGCAGCGAGGATTCACCCTATTGGAAACCCTGATAGGTCTGACCATCGTCAGCATCCTCGCGGTAACCGCCATTCCTGTTTATATGAATTATGAAACCAAAGCCGGCGTCATAGATGGCTTGTCGCTGGCTGGCCCGGTAAAATCAATGGTATCGGAATATTATCAAACGACAGGTATTTGGCCAGCCGACAATAGCCAAGCCAGTCTACCCGAACCCACCAATTACCAATCCGATCTTGTAAACAGCATCACTGTGGACAACAGCGGCGGCAGCGGAAGAATTACCATCGTCTATCAAATCCCTGCGCTGGGTAACAACAACACCCTGTATCTAACCACGGAAGATGCCGACCCCACTGTCATTACCTGGCGCTGTTTGCCCGGTACCATACTCGAGAAATTCCTGCCTCTTGCTTGCAAAAACTGATACTGGGCGGTTTAGCCGTTCAAAGCACCAAGCCACTCTAACACATCACTCCCGTTCCGCCCAAGCCGCAATACCCTCCGGGATTTTTCGCCAAATATTGCTGGTGATATTCTTCGGCGTAATAAAATACCGGCACACTCAGCAGTTCGGTGGTGATGCGGCCCCACCCCGCGTCGCTCAAAGCGCGCTGGTAGTTCCGCAGCGACGCTTCCGCCGCGTGCCGCTGCATTTCATTGTAGAAATAAATTCCCGATCGATACTGGGTACCAATATCGTTACCTTGCCGCATTCCCTGGGTTGGATCGTGCGATTCCCAGAACACTGTCAATAAATCCCGGTAACTTATCACGCCGGGATCATATACGACATGCACCACTTCATTGTGCCCGGTGAGCCCGCTACATACTTCGCTATAATGGGGATTCGACGTATAACCGCCGGCATAACCCACGGCGGTACTGTATACGCCGGGCTGCAGCCAGAATTGTTTTTCCGCGCCCCAAAAACAGCCCATGCCGAACATCGCCAACTCCATCTCGGCAGGAAACGGCGGCGCCAGGGGATGGCCATTCACAAAATGTCGATCGGGCACCGTAATGGCCGTTAGGCGTCCAGGCAAGGCCTCGCTGGGATCAGGTAAATTGAGCTTGGCGCGCTGGGTCATGACGCGGACTCCTGTGACATTTCACAATCAAACGGCAGTGTGCCCGCCAGGCAGAACATAATCAATGAGGATGCCGTCTTCCTATTTCCTGGAGTATTTCAACAAGGAAATGCGACAATCGGCGATCAGCTAGACACAAGCCGCGGGAGAAAATTCTCCGGGGATGCAACAGCATGAAATAAAAGAAGAGATACGGACTCGCTACAAATAAAAACGCGGCCGCCTTTGCCCGCAGGCTGCGCACCGCGCTCGTAAATGGCGGGACTTAACCCGCGGCGTAAATCAAAACCACTGACAAAGTAGCCAAGCCTAGACCGGCTACCGTGCTTATCAAACCTGCCACCGGCATACAGGCAATTCCCGCCACCATGGATCCAATCGCCATCACAACACCTTTTTTATTACTCATGCAAATCGTCCTCCACCAAGTTTGATTCAATTATTTGAACGAATACCTAAATCAGGCCCCATCGATGCCGCCCCACCTGACATCGCCGGGCTAGCATAATAAACAGGCCCGTTTAATACAACCTGGTGGAATTCCACACAAAACCCACTTTCTTAAAAAGGTTATTAACCTCCAGATGAGTTCGCTATCCGATATCCCCTATAAATAATCGGTTTCGATATGAGTAAACCCACCGTCTTGCAATAAACCGGCAAAAGGTCTATCAATTCATGGGGCACGTCCACTTAATTTCTTAAACAGGAGATGCGCGATGGACAACAAACTGACTTTAACCGCCCTATTATTGTTGGCCATAACTCTTATGCTAGGTAGCCAGATAGCATCCGCCGGTTCGGGCACTCAAGTCATTGCGAAAGTTCTGATGGATTTAAATCATCACCCCAGCGATGCGGAGAAACAACAACTCACCCAAATTACCAATGACAGTGCCGCCAGCGAACGCGAGAAAGCCATCGCCAACGCGGTGATCAATCTCAATCACACGGTGGATGCAGGCGACAAGACCAAACTGCGCGCCATCGCCAGTGATGCGTCCGCTCCCAATCACGAGCGGGAATTGGCTGGCATCCTCTTAACCCTTAATCACAAACCTTCGACGGACGATAAAGAAAAACTCAAAAAAATGATTCAATGAAAAGAACCGAAGCCGGACGATTATTCCGCAGCACGCTCACCCCTCCTGGTAATTCCATGAGGGGTTTTTTGTGCTTTAACTCTTGATCTCGACTACAAGTCCGCGCATCGGTTCATCCCTCCTCCAGAACCACCTTGTTTCGCCATGGTGCGCGAAACCGCTGCTCTAACAAAATGCTTTACCGATCCCACCTAGGGAAGCTCTGAATAATTCCATCCTGGAATTCTCAGAGCACGGAAAGCGAAAAATGTGATTTTCGCTTTCCTTCATTTTCAATGGCCTGCCGCCATTGAAAATGGCGGCACATCCCTGTGCCGCAGGAACCTCTGAATAAATCAGAGGTTCCCTAGGTAATTCACATATCACATTTCAGCCACGGTTGACCCAACTCATTCTTACCAAACAGCTTAATCATCGCTGAAGATAGCCGTTAACGGGACGGGTATGGTAGGCTCACTTCGCCGCACAAGTGCGGATTCATGACTATCGCGCGACAAATCATGCGGCACGCCACCGCCGGCGCCGATGTCCAATAGTCACTTAGCGAGGAGATGATGATCGTGCCGCGAGCTAACATGCCTTCCGCATGTACCGATCGTGCTTTAAATGTCAGCCATCTAGTCCTGACATAACCCCAACATGAAAATTGCTTTCCTGGTTCGTCTAATAATTAGCGCGGCCATCGCGGTTGCGCCGCTGCTGGTACAGGCAGAGCCCTCATCCGTGCGCACCGACACGCCCTTGACCAATAGCCCGACTCTGACCTTAATGGAACTCACCGACCTCGCTCTGCAGCGCAACCCCCAGACCCGCCTGGCCTGGGCCGCCCTGCGTTCCTCGGAGGCAGGCGTGGAACTGGCGCACGCCGGTTATTGGCCGCAAATCGACGCGACGCTCAGCGCGCAACGTAGTCGTTCCTTGAATTTTTCGGGCCTCCCCTCGGAGACCCAAACCCGTTATGGCGCCAGTATCAGTTTGAGTTATCTATTGTGGGACTTCGGCAGCCGCAGCGGGCTAGGGGATCAGGCCAAGTTCGAGTTGGCCTCCGCGCAACTCAGCCAAGAGCAGGCGGTGCAAGACGTGATGCTGCGGGTGGAACAAGCCTATTACCTGGTGCTGGGTTTACAAGCCGTAGTGGAAGCGAACCGGCAGAGTCTGCGCGACGCCGAGACCAATCTGGCCGCAGCGCAGGACCGTAAAGCATCCGGCCTCGCCACGCTGGGAGACATCTACAATGTCGAGGCCGCCGTCGCCGGCGTCAAACTCGCCCTGCAGCAGAGCGAGGGACAACTGGCGGTGGCGCGGGGCCAATTGGCCGCGGCAGTGGGCGACTCGCCCGATACTCCGCTGCCGCTTGCCGCGTGGGAGGAAGAGACCGCGCCGCTGATGCCGTCGCAAAACGTGGCGGCTCTATTGGCCGCCGCCCGCGATGCCCGTCCGGAATTGCTCGCCGCCAAGGCACGGGAACAGGTCGCCGCCGCCGGCATCGAGATCGCTCGCGGCCGGGGCCTGCCCAGCCTGAATTTCACGGCCAATACCGGCCGGACCCAGGTGGTGGACGTCGGCGAAAGTTCGCAGTTCAGCGCCTTGCTCAGTCTCAAGGTACCGCTGTTCGCCGGCTTCGGCGACCGGGCGACTCTCAAACAGGCTCAGGCCCAACTCGACACCGCCCGCGCCACCAGCGACGATTTACGCAGCCAAGTCGAATTACAGGTTTGGCAGGCCTACCAAAACCTGCGCACCGCCAGCGTGACTTTGGATACCAGCGCCGCGCAATTGAAAAGCGCGCAACAGGCGATGGAGGTCGCCACCGCGCGCTACAGAAGTGGGCTTAACACCCTACTCGATGTATTGAGCGCGCAAACCGCGCTGGCCAATGCCCGCGTGCAACAGGTGCAGGCGCGGCTCGATTGGGCGGCGGGACGCGTCGCCTTGGGACACGCGGTGGGCGGCCTTGCCCCCGCAGCTACGACGGAGTCACCGTGACGCGAAAAACGCTTGTCATCTCTTTCTTCGTAATCGTCATCGCGGCCTTGATCGCTTTGACCGCTTGGCGTATCACCGTCAAACCCCACGGCGAAGCCAGGGGTAAACGGCCCGATCAGCCGCTGGTCGTGGAACTGAATGCCGCGCGGGTACAGCCCATGCCCATCTCGCTGCAAACCCTCGGACAAGTGCAGCCCGAACACAGCGTGCAGATCCGGCCGCAGATAAACGGCATGCTGGAAGAAGTGTATTTCAGCGAAGGCCAGGTCGTGGTCAAAGGTCAGCGACTGTTCCGTCTCGACCGTTCGCCCTATGAAACGGCCTTGGTCGGCGCGCGCACCGCCTGGCAGGCCGCGGAGGCTCAGGTCAAGCGCCTGGAACCGCTGGCCGGCAAGGAATATGTCACCACCCAGGAATTCGACAATGCCCGCGCCGCGGCCGGTCAGCTGCGGGCACTGCTCCAGCAGGCCGAGATCAACTTGGCTTACACCGATATCCGTGCGCCCATCACCGGCCGCACCGGCAGTCTCAGCGTCAAAGCCGGCAATCTGGTCACGACCAATGACGTCACGCCGCTGGTGGTGATCAATCAAATACAACCCATCCTGGTGCAATACAGCATTCCGCAGCACGTCCTGCCCGAACTGCAACGTTATAAAAAGCGGCGCGGTATTCGCGTCATCATCACCCAGGAAGACGGCAGCGGCGAACTGGGAGAAGGCGAGTTGGTGTTCATCGACAACGCCGTGAATTCCGCCACTGGCACCATTACCCTCAAAGCGCGCCTGCGTAACGAACGGGAACAACTCTGGCCCGGTCAATATGTCGGCGTGCGCACCCAACTCACAGTGCAACACGACGCGGTCGTCGTGCCGCAAACCGCGATACAAACCGGCCAGGAAGGTAATTTCGTTTACATCGTCGAACAAGGCAAAGCCGCCGTGCGATCCGTGAAAGTGGACCGCCAGGTCAAGGATCTCGCGGTCATCGCCAGCGGCCTCAAGGGCGATGAAATGATCGTGACCCGCGCGCCGCGCAATCTGCGACCGGGCGCCGCGGTCTCGACCGCCGGCGACGCGGCGGTCCCGGCCGTTACCCGGAACAAGCCGTGAATCTTTCGCAGCCTTTCATCCGCCGGCCGGTGATGACGACGATGTTCATGTCGGCACTGGTGATCTTCGGCCTCGCGGCGTATTTCACCTTGCCGGTAAGCGAACTGCCCAACGTCGATTTCCCCACCATCAATGTCTCCGCCAGTCTGCCCGGCGCCGATCCGGAAACCATGGCGGCGGCGGTAGCGACCCCGCTCGAGCGTCAATTCAGCGCCATCGCCGGCATTACCTCGATGAATTCGACGAGCACGACCGGCAGCACCAATATCACACTGCAATTCGATCTTGCGCGCGACATCGACTCCGCCGCGCAGGACGTGCAGACCGCCATCTCGCAGAGTGTGCGCCGTTTACCGCAGAACATGCCGACGCCGCCGACTTTGCGCAAGCTCAATCCCGCCGATTCACCCATACTCTTCATCGCCCTGTCCGCCAAGCAATTGCCGCTGACCGATCTCAACGAATACGCGGAGACCCGGGTCGCGCAACAGATCTCCACCGTGCCCGGCGTGGCGCAGGTGCTGGTGTTCGGCTCGAAAAAATACGCGGTACGCCTGCAGATGAATCCTTACGCGCTGGCGGCGCGCAATCTGTCGCTGGCGCAGGTGGAACAGGCGATACAAAGCGGCAATACCAACCTGCCGGCCGGCACCCTCAGCGGCAGCGTGCGCAGTTATACCGTGCAGGCCGACGGCCAGTTGCTGAACGCCGATGCCTATAACCGTCTGGTGGTCGCCTATCGCAACGGCGCGCCGGTGCATCTTTCCGAAGTGGGCCTGGCCTTCGACAGCGTCGAGCAGGACAAGCAGCTCACCACCTTCTTCGACAACACCGGTGAAGTGCAGGATTTGCGGCCGGCCATCGTGCTGGCGGTGCGGCGCCAGCCCGGCGCCAACACCGTGCAGGTTTCCGCGGCGATCCGCGCCCAGCTCGAGGAGCTCACCCGTCAGGCGCCGGGCGATGCGACGTTACGCATGCAATACGATCGCGCCGATTTCATCAAGGGCTCGATACACGAAGTGAAGTTCACCCTCATACTTTCCATCGTGCTGGTAGTGGGCGTGATCTTCCTCTTTTTGCGTAACGCGCGCGCTACCCTGATCAGCGCGCTGGCCTTGCCCACCTCGCTGATCGGCACTTTCATGGTGATGAAGGCGCTCGATTTCAGCCTCAATAATCTCTCGCTGATGGCCCTGACCCTCGCCGTGGGTTTCGTGGTGGACGACGCCATCGTCGTGCTGGAAAACATCGTGCGTCACCGCGAGAAGGGTGCCAATCGCATGGAAGCCGCCTTGCTCGGCAGCAAGGAAATCGGCTTCACGGTGCTATCGATGACTTTGTCGCTGGTGGCGGTGTTCATTCCCATCATGTTCATGGGCGGTATCCTCGGCCGGCTGTTCAATGAGTTCGCGCTCACTGTCGCAATCGCCATTCTGATTTCCGGCGTGGTTTCGCTCAGCCTCACGCCCATGTTGTGCAGCCGCTTTCTCAAAAACCAGGAACAGCACGGCCGGATCTATCATGCTCTCGAACGCGGCTTCGACCGCCTGCGCGAGGCGTATGGCGAGACGCTGAGCTGGGCGGTGGATCACTGGCGCAGCATGCTGGTGGTGTCGGCGCTGATACTCGGCCTCACTTTTTATCTGTTCGGCGCGGTGCCCAAGGGGTTCATCCCCAACGTCGACGCCGGCCAGATCTTCGCCGATACCAAGGCGGCGGAAGGCATCACCTTCCAAGAACTCCAGATTTTGCAGGAACGCGTCGCGCGCATCGTCAAGCAAAATCCCAATGTCGCCGCCGCCATGTCGAGCGCGGGCCAGGGTTTCGGCGGCGCGACCGGCGGCAACATCGGCCGGCTGGTGATCCGCCTCAAACCACTCAATGAACGTAATGACTCGGCCGACGAGGTCATCCAACAATTACGCAAAGCCGTCGCCGAGGTACGCGAGATGCAGGTGTTCTTCCAAAATCCGCCGGCGATCCGCATCGGCAGTTTGGGCGGCAGCGGCAGCTATCAATACGTGCTACAAGGGCCCGACGTAGCTGAATTGGGACGCGCCGCCGCCGCCTTCGAACCCAAACTCGCCGCGGTAGAAGGCGTGCAGGACGTCAGCAGCAGCCTCGAACTCAGCAACCCGCAGGTCACCGTACGCATTCTGCGCGACACCGCCGCTGCGCTGGGCGTCAGCGCCGAACAGATTCAGGCGACCTTGTACAGCGCCTACGGCGGCGGCCAGGTCAGCAACATTTACGGCGCCACCGATCAATATCAAGTCATCATGGAGCTGGCGCCGCAGTATCAAGAAAACATCGATGCGCTGAAAGCTTTATACGTGCAGGGCAGCGGCGACCGGCTGGTGCCCTTGAGTGCGGTCACCGACATTCAACCGGGCGTGGGTCCGTTATCGGTCAGTCATTTCGGGCAATTGCCCTCGGTGAGTTTCTCGTTCAATCTGGCGCCCGGCACCACCCTCGGCGATGTCACCGGCCGTATCGACGATGCGGCGAACAACAACCTGCCGGCCGACATCACCGGTCAATTCACCGGCAGCGCCCAGACTTTCCAAGAGTCGCTGGTGAATCTGCCGCTGTTGCTGCTGATCACCATCGTGGTGATCTACATGGTACTGGCGGTGCTCTACGAACACTTCATCCATCCCATCACCATTCTTACCGCGCTGCCGCTGGCCATGGTCGGCGCGCTGCTGACATTGATCCTGTTCGGCGCGGAGCTCAACATCTTCAGCTTCGTCGGTCTGATATTGCTGGTGGGCCTGGTGAAAAAGAACGGCATCATCATGGTGGACTTCGCCTTGCAGATCCGCCGTGAGCGCGAGGTCTCGGCGCGCGACGCCATCATCGAAGCCTGTCTGGTGCGTTTCCGGCCGATCATGATGACCACCCTCGCCGCCATCCTCGGCACCTTGCCGATCGCCCTCGGCACCGGCATGGGCGCCGAAGCGCGGCGGCCGCTGGGCATCGCCGTGGTGGGCGGCCTGTTCTTCTCGCAGCTGCTGACGCTTTACCTCACACCCGCCTTCTATGTCGCGATGGAACATCTGGCCGAACGGCTGCGTAAACAGTCGCCAGCGTCGCGCGCCTCCGCGCCGGCCGAAACTCCATGACGGTGGTTAGTGATTGAGCGAGCTTTGCGGGGTTTTCAAACTAGGCGTCGGCTTCTTCACCTCACCTGCGTCCACCGTGACCATTCTGACCTTGTAAAGTATCGAAGGCAGGTATTTGCCGCTGAGCGCTCCCCACAACGCGCCTAAGTCTTTTAAGTTGAGGTTTTCGATATCCAGCATCAGCTTGTCTATTCTCGGATCCATGTCCGATGAATTTTGCCGGTCGAATACCGGCCGTTCTTGGAAATAGGCGATGGTGTTCGAAATGAATTTAAGCGCCTCCGGATAATTTTTACCGCTGAAGTGGCCGGCGAACATCAGATACAAATTGAGTTGGCTAGGCGGCACCCCGGCTACCAGCCGGTCGCCGCCCGGCGCGCTATTGGGCTTACGTTGTGGCGAAGCATCCTTCTCGATGTTGACCAGGAATACCACGAGTTTGTTGTTGATATGGGACGCGACATTACCGTCTTGTTCCAAAATATTGGAAATCACCACCACATCCTCGCTCAACTCGAAGAGGCCTTTTAAATGTTGATTCAATTGACTTGCAATATGGCTGATAGCGGCATCGATCATCAATCGGTAATCCTAATATTATTCATGAAGGTACATTTTGTTAGGCGGTTGATATCGACCTGCCCCATCCGCTATGCCGACATCGGGAGGAAATCCCACTGCCTGTCTCAGGCTTTCTTTATCCGGCCGAAGTTCATAAAGACGTTGTTCTTCGATGCGGCTTATAGTACTGACCATTATGTGAAAATAAAACCAACTGCGTGAATCTTTTACACCTAGTTAGGTTCAAGCGCAATTGTCTTTTTTGTCTGACATTACCTTAGATAGCCATCGCGCGATCAAGCTATTTTAAGCGGGATAACAACGACGCCCAAATTAGAATTCGTCCTGCCATACCATCTTCAACTTGCACCACCATCCAGGCATGTTATAGGTGATATTGAAAATCCCCGGTCTTCGCCTGGTTAAGGCCAGGCGGTTTCGAGGAAGTCATCGTACAAGCCCTCGCACCGCGGATTTCATTTTATTACTTCCGGCTACTTGCTGAAGCTGTCCGACGTAATGCATTCGGTTATTGCACCCGGTCCCTCTTTTTTGCTTCGAGTCCCGTAGCCGGCGAGCGATCAGGCCCACAGCGCCGCTGTCATGTCATGCCAGCTCAAACAGCGCGATGCACTCGACATGCGTGGTGTGGGGAAACATATCCATCACCCCTGCTTGGCGCAGACGATAGCCGTGCTGTTGCACCAGTTCCGCCGCATCGCGGGCGAAGGTGGCCGGGTTGCAACTCACATAAACGATACGCGCCGCGCCCAATTTGGCGATGCGCCGCACCACTTCCAAGGCACCGGTGCGCGGCGGGTCCAATAAGATTTTATCGAAGCCCCGCACCGCCCACGGCCACATCGAAACCGGGTCGCTGAGATCGGCGGCGTGAAACTCGGCGTTTTCGATAGCGTTGCGGCGGGCGTTGTCGCGGGCACGCGCCACCAGTTGTGCTTCGCCCTCGACGCCCGTCACCCAGGCCGCGCGGCGCGCGATCGGCAGGGTGAAATTGCCGAGCCCGCAAAACAGATCCAGCACCCGTTCATCGCCGCGCAGGTCCAGCAGCTCCAGCGCGCGTTTGACCATGGCGCCATTGATGTCGCCGTTGACCTGGGTGAAATCAGTGGGCCGGAATTCCAGTTCCACGTCGAACTCCGGCAGACGGTAAGTGAGCCGCGGGTGTTCCGGCCATAACGGCACTACGCTGTCCGGCCCCGCCGCTTGCAGATAAATATAAAAATCCCGCTGTTCACCGAAGGCGCGCAGCGCGGCGAGGTCGTGTTCGCTCAAGGGGTCGAGATGACGGAACACCAAGCCAATCGCCTGATCGCCCGCCGCCACTTCCACTTGTGGAATCCGCTGATAGCCGTCCAGGCCGCGCAGCAGCTCGCGCAACGCCACGAGCTGTTGCCCGACCCGGGGATGCAAGACCTCGCAGCGGCTCAAGTCGGCGAGATAGGCGCTGCGCTTTTCGCGAAAGCCCACCAGCATCGATTGTTTTTTCTCGACGAATTTGGCACCGAGCCGCGCGCGGCGCCGATAGCCCCAATGAGGACCGGTGAGCGGCGGCAGGATTTCCTCGGGCGCGATAGCGCCGATATGGCGGAGATCGCTCAACAGGATTTGCTCTTTCATGGCGATCTGGGCCTCGGCGTGCAAGTGTTGCAGACTGCAACCGCCGCACAAGCCGAAGTGCACACAGTGCGGCACGACCCGTTCCGGCGCGGCGCGGATCACTTCACTCACCCGCCCTTCGTCGTAGCGTTTGTGGTGCGCCACCAAAATGAAATCCACTTCTTCACCCGGCAAGGCGCCTTCGATGAAGGTGGCTTTGCCATCGATGCGCGCCACGCCGCGGCCATCGTGATTCAGCGTATCGATGGTGGCGCGTATCGCTGCGCTGGGCATGGGTTTGCGCTTACGGGACATCGCTCTTCCTCGAAAAATGCGCAATAGGCGCGCGTCAGCGCGCCGGGGAAGACAAAGGCGGTTCACGCCACGCGGCGAGAAATTCCTGGAAATGCGGCCGCGCGTCAGCGGCCAAGCTGCTGCGCACCAGCTCGCACTCGCGTTGATAGGCCTCGCGGCTGAGATGGCCGCGCATCAGCTCGAAACGCAGATACACCAAATAGGTATTCAGCACATCGGTCTCGCAATAATTGCGAATGCCGGCGAGGTCGCCGGCGAGAAAGTTATCCCAGACCTTGGCACCGCTCATGCCCATCTTGCCGGGAAAACCCAACAGGCTGGCGATTTGATCGAGGGGCGCATTGGCGCGCGGCTGATAACCGGCCAGCACATCCATCAGGTCGATATGCCGCCAGTGAAAGCGGCCGAGGTAATTGCTCCATTTGAACTCGCGGTCGAGTTCGCCCACGTCCCAATAACGCGGCGCCGCCACGCCGTGGCGCAAGGCGCGGTAGTGCAGCACCGGCAGATCGAATCCGCCGCCGTTCCACGACACCAGGGTGGGCACGTATTTATCCAGGCCGTCGAAGAACCGTTGGATGATTTCCTGTTCGGGCGCGTCCAACTCGCCCAAGGACCACACCTTGAGCTGCTCGGCGCTGCGCAATACCGCCGAGATGGCTACCACCCGTTGCAGGTGCAGGCGCAGGAAATCCGAATCGCCGGTCTCCTGCCGCCGCATGTGGTGCATGACGTCCGCCACTTCTTTGTCCGACAGGCCGTCGAGGTCATACAGGCGGCGACCGCCTTCCACGTCGGGAACGGTTTCGATGTCGAAGACTAATACGTTCATGGCTGAGAGGCTCTCTTTGTCTTGCTAGTGTAGTGCTTCGTATATTCGCAAACAGAAACCATCCCTCCTCATCCGAGGGGGGTGCCCCGCAGGGGCGGGGTGGTGCGTTGCAGTAAGCGCGCCCTCTCGCACCTGGCTTCGACCACCACCCCGTCGCTACGCGCCACCCCTCATCCTCCAGGAGGCGGGGATAAATCCAATACAGCGCGGCGTCCAGTTCAAACCTTGACGCAGTTCAAACCTTGACCCAGCTCCAATCTTGACACGTCCCCCAGCAGGGCCGGAGGTTCACCTCAAACAGCGGCTATACCGATGACTCTCCCCTGCTCTTCTGATGAGGGGAGTGATGAAAACAGTTTGATCTTTCATCACAGAGCAAATCTTCCATCCACTGCTAAGCGCCACAGTCCGGCCCGGCCGGTGACTCGTCGGCCGTTCACGGCGGGAAGACCCCGGTGGACAAATAACGATCGCCGCGATCGCAGATAATCACCACGATCACCGCATGGCGCACCTCGTGAGAGAGACTCAGCGCGGCGTGCACCGCGCCGCCGGAGGAAATACCGGCGAAGATGCCTTCGCGCGCGGCCAAGGCGCGGGTGGTCTCCTCGGCGTCCGGCTGGTTGACGTAGAGCATGCGGTCGATCCGCGCCGGTTCATAGATAGCAGGCAAATATTCCTCAGGCCATTTACGGATGCCGGGAATTTGCGCGCCCTCGGCGGGATGGACGCCGACGATTTGCACATCGGGCTTGCGCTCTTTCACATAACGCGAGGTGCCCATGATGGTGCCGGTGGTGCCCATGGCGCTGACGAAGTGAGTGATCTTGCCGCCGGTATCGCGCCAAATTTCGGGACCGGTGCCTTCGTAATGGGCGCGTGGATTGTCGGGATTGGCGAATTGATCGAGCACCTTGCCCTCACCCGCGACCTCCATCTTGCGCGCCAAATCGATGGCCGCCTCCATGCTGCCAGCCCGGGGGGTGAGAACGATCTCGGCGCCATAGGCCTTCATCACCGCGCGCCGTTCCACGCTCATGTGTTCGGGCATGATGAGCACCAGGCGATAACCTTTGATGGCGGCGGCCAGGGCGAGGGCGATGCCGGTGTTGCCGGAAGTGGCTTCGATCAAGGTGTCGCCGGGCTGGATCTCACCGCGCTCCTCGGCGCGGCGGATCATGCTGAGAGCGGGCCGGTCCTTCACCGAACCGGCGGGGTTGTTACCCTCGAGTTTGGCGAGCACCACATTGGTGGTTGCGCCGGGCAGACGTTGCAGACGGACTAACGGGGTGTTGCCGATGAAGTCTTCTATGGTTGGAAAGTGCATGGCGGGATTGTAACCGAAAACCGGCAAAACGCGGCGAGTCACCGGGGACAAACTCATCATCCGCCGCGCCGGATTTATGCGCCGTTCAAGTTCGCCGTGAGCCCTTTGAGGTAGCGGGCGAAATCGTCCTTCAACACCGGATGACGCAGGGCGTATTCCACGGTGGCCTCCAGATACCCCAGCTTGTCGCCGCAATCATAACGTTTGCCGGTGAATTGGTAGGCCAGTACTTGTTCTTCCATCAACAGGCGCGCGATGGCGTCGGTGAGCTGGATCTCATCGCCTGCGCCGCGTGAGGTGGTTTCCAACAGCTCGAATATCCGCGGAGTCAGAATGTAACGCCCCACCACCGCCAGATTGGACGGGGCGTCCTGGGGCCGGGGCTTTTCCACTATCCCCTCCAACAGACCGAGACGTTCCTCCATCGCCGCCGCTTTGCAGATGCCGTATTTATCGGTCTCGCTGGGCGCGACTTCCTGCACCCCCAGCACGCTGCACTCGTGGATATTGTAGATGTCATGCATCTGTCGCAGACAACAAGGACCGTCGACCGCGATCAAGTCATCGGCCAGGATCACCGCGAAAGGTTCGTTACCGACCACCACCTTGGCGCACAATACCGCGTGGCCGAGACCCAGCGCCTCGGGCTGGCGCACGTACACGCAGGACACCCCTTCCGGTACCACCTCGCGGACGATGCTCAACAGATCCTGCTTACCCGCGCGTTCGAGCTTGTCTTCCATTTCATAGTTTTTGTCGAAGTGATCCTCGATAGCGCGCTTGCTGCTGCTGGTGACGAAGATCAGTTCCGTGAACCCCGACGCGATGGCCTCTTCCGCCGCGTATTGAATCAGCGGCTTGTCGACGATGGGCAACATTTCCTTGGGATTGGCCTTGGTGGCGGGCAGAAAACGGGTACCCATGCCGGCCACGGGGAAGACCGCTTTACGCAACTTCTGGATCATGCGTTGTACCTGTTGAGATGAATGACGTTCTCATGCGTCCCATCGACGAACACCGCGCGCGCCTTTTCGTCGGCGGCCCGCAGCTCGGGCACCAGTTCCTGCAACAACAGCCGTTGCGCGTCTTGATCGTAGACCTGACAGGCCTCGTCCATCTTCTCCACCAGGCGGTTCAACCGCTCCCACTCCACCGGCGAGGAATGGGCGAGGAGAATTTTATCGTTGGCGGTTTTACTGAGTTGCTCCTGGGCGTAGAACAATTCTTCGTAAAGCTTTTCGCCGGGCCGAAGTCCGGTGAAGACGATGTCGATGTCCTTGCCCAGGGTCTTGCCGGACAAGCGGATCAACTGTTCCGCCAGATAACGGATCTTGATCGGCTGTCCCATCTCCAGCACGAAGATCTCACCGCCCTTGCCCATGGCGGCCGCCTGCATGATCAACTGGCTGGCCTCCGGCAGGGTCATGAAATAGCGGGTGATGTAGGGATGGGTGACCGTCACCGGCCCACCGGCGGCGATCTGCTGCTGGAACAGCGGCACCACGCTACCCGCCGAACCCAGGACATTACCGAAACGCACGGTGATGAACCGGGTGTGGCAACG
>JAHFRV010000060.1 GCA_023266095.1 Gammaproteobacteria bacterium
GTATTCGAAGCTTTGCAAAGCGGCATCGCTGATGCGGGTGAGCCGGCTTGCCGCGTCGTAACCGAGGGTGCGGGTGAAGCCGTTTAGGGTGTAGGAGGCGATGCGGCCGTCGCCGTCGAGGGGGCGACGGTAGCTGCCGCCGTTGCCCCAGTTCCAGCCGGTGGCGACGCCGAAGGGCGGGTATTGGATATTGCTGAGCAGCGTGAGTGCGCCCGCATTGATCGCATTGATGCGACCCTGACTGTCATAGGCGTAACTCACTACTTTGCCGGAGGGATAAATGAGTTGATTGAGGCGGCCGGCGCTGTCATAGCTATAACGGGTGGTCAGGGTTACCGCCCCCGTTTGCTGGGTCTTGCTGTTCAAGCGCCCTTGGCTGTTGTAGCTATACGAGGTGGTGGCCGCGCCGTCGCTGATGCGCGAGAGCCGACCGATGGCGTTGGGGCCGGTGTCGTATTGGAAGGCGGTGGTCTTGGTGGAGGCGCCCAAGGTTGCGCTGATTTGGGTGACGCGGTTTAGGGCGTCATAGGTGTACGTGGTGATCGCGCCGCGGGCGTCGGTGGTGCCGGTGAGGTTGCCGGCGACGTCGTAGGTGTTGGATGTCGAGCCGGTGTCGGGACTCACCAACTGGTTCATATTGTCGAGGGCATCATAGTCGTAGGTGGTCCGCAGACTGCGCGCATCGGTGACTTGGATGAGATGATCCAGGGCATCGTAGTCGTATTGGGTGACGCCGAGGTTGGGGTCGGTCACCTGCACTAAACGATTGAGGGCATCGTAAGTGTTGGTGGTGGTGCGATTCAGCGGGTCGCTGATGCCGGTGAGGTTGCCGTTGTTGTCGTAGCTGTAGGTGGTGGTCTGGTTTTGGGCGCCGATGTCCTTCCACAGGCGATTGAGGGCGTTGAACACGCGCGAGCGGGTCTGTCTCAGCACATTACCTGGGTCGATGACGTCTTCCCGCGTGCGGTTGCCCATGGCGTCCAAGCTGTAGTGAATACGATTACCGACACTGTCGGTGATGTCGGTCAGGCGATGGGCGGCATCGTAACTGTATGCAAGGTAACTGCCGTCTGGCAGGGTAATTTTAATCAATTGACCGACGCCGTCGTAGCTGTACGCCGTGGTCTCGGTGATCGTACCGTCGCTGACGGCGCGGGAGGTCAGCCAGCCGCGCGGGGCATAGGTCAAGGTGATGGTGAGGCCGTTGGGGTCGATGAGGGTCACGGGACGGCCGTTGGCATCATAGCGGGTGATGCGGGTCACTTGGTTGAGGGCATTGGTGATGGTGGTGACATTGCCTTGGGAGTCGTAGGCGTAGGTGGTGATGTCCGAGACGTCAGTGCGCGGACCCTTTACGGTTTTGATGAGCCCCGCCACGGTGCCGTCTGCTGATGTGGTATAGCTGTAATTCCAGGTGCGCGTGGTGTTGAGCGCCGTATCGGCGACGGTCTTCTGAAGCAGATTGCCGGTGGTGGTGTCGTAGGTGGATGCGCTGGTCTTGCCCGGCTCGGTGATGAGTGTCGGCAAACGTAAGCTCGGATGCCAGGCAGTCGTGGTGGTGCGTGCCTGGGCCGCGCCGGAGACTTCGGTGCGTGAGGTCTCCAAATTGCGGGTGAGGTCGTAAGTGTAGGCGGTGGAAACACCGTTGAAGTCGGACTTGGTGGCAATGTTGCCGTTGGCGTCGTAAGTGGTGGAGGCCGAACTCGTACCGAACGAGGCACTTGGCTGGGTGACAATCGTATTCTTGACTATGCCCAGAATGATTCGATAATCGTAGGCGCGAGCAGTCCCCAGAGCATCGGTGATGGTCGCCCTACTGACCACAGTGGGAGACTCAGGACTATATTGATATGCAATAGAAACCTTGTCGGCACCCCCGGCGTGTTCCGTTGAGATGGCATTACCCGCGGCATCATATTGGAAAGTAGCAAAACGATTGCTATTTTCATCGTTGATTCCGGTCAGCGCATGGGGATAATCCGCACTTTGGTGATCGGTGTAGGCTGGTTCGTTATAGAGATAGATGCGCTGCCTTCCATCAGGGTAGGTCACCGAGGCAAGATTATTGTTGGCGTCATATTGATAACTATACAATCCGCCCGCAGGGTCGGTCATGGTAGAGATACGGCTAGAACTGTCGTAGGTAAAATTGAGTTGGCGACCAAAGCCATCAGTGACCCGGATCAAAAGGTCAGCCGCTGGGGCTATTGAAGCGAGCGTGCTTCCATCGCTGTACGTCAGATTCTGAACAAGACCCGCACGATTCACAACAGACAATAATTTGCCAGCGCTATCGTATGTTTCAACGGAACCATCCGCGGCGACAGTATATTTCCAACCCACGCTACGGCCGCTCGTGTCGACTAGGCGAGCAAGTGTGTCGGCAATATCGGCATCCGCCACTAAGTTGCTGCTGCTCGGTCCGCTGTTGCCGATGAATTCAGTGAACAAATAAGACTTGCCATCAGGACGAACCACCGTGATAGAGGAAAAATAGCCGTTATCCGAGATGGGCAAAGGTGATGGATCATCTAGACTGGGCGCGGGGAAAACGTAATCGCTTGCATCAAAATGTAGCGTTTGTTCGGGAGCGGCTGACGAAGTGGCTACGAAAAGCACGCGTTGATCATACTGGTGACGCCAATTGGCGCCGAGATTGGCGTTCTCCTCGGCAGCCCTGCTGTTATAGAACCGGCGGAACGTTAATGGAAGAACCCCACCGCTCACGTAGTCCGTCTCTGTTTGGAATTTGTTGCCTGTCCCTGGATTGATTGGATTACCTTGGCAATTGCCATCACCCGTGGGACCAGAACAGGAGTAGCCTTGGTTCTTGAGCGGTTTGGGTAGATTATCGTTGGACCAGCAATAACTATAGCGATGCAAGAAAGAGTTCTTGGGGCATCCAAAAAAAGCCGGTCCAGCTACCGAGCTGCAACCATGGCCACGGTAATACGGGGAAGGAAGTATAATGTCGTAACAGTATCCCGCACCCCAGGCTGCTCCTACCCCGGGAGACACCGTCAGCGGGTCCATCCCTGCAAGAGAGCAGTTCACCAATTCCACATCTGTATTCGTAGCGCATATATTACTGATTCTCGCCCTCGCCGCTGCGATGCTGCTATCGAAGACATGAAAGGAAAACCCGTTGGGTGGATTTGCTAACGTTGCGCCATACTTTATTGCAGTTGCGGAAATCTCTTTGGCGGCCACGTTTTGGAATAAGGGCATAATCATCAGCATGATCAATATGAACATGCTCAGAGTGCGCACCGACCAGGTTGTCGCGTACACCGCGGCCGCTGCTGGGTCTTTATATATTGACTGGGCCGAATAGCTAAGGCCGATGCGGCAGGCTCGAATATTAACGACGGGCGAAATGGTCATGGTTGTTGCTCGTTGTTCTTGGAGGCGGAACAGGAAACACCCTCCAGATCGAGTACACCTAGCAACCCTAGCCTGGGTATAATGAAACGGAATCCGCGGATTTTTGACTGGTGATCAGATCGCTTTATCCCGCGCATGGCCGATTTCCAATTGCGGCCGAGCTGAACACGTTGAACTAGCCGGTGAGTGCCTTGCTTCAAGAACACGGAGAAGGCGGCGTTAGACCATGTAAACACCACGACCGCCACAGGCCGCACATGAGCATAAGCATGAGACATGCTCCCCCCTTTTTTCTTATTGAATCTTTTATTGAATCGTTCGCCGCGATCTGTTCCCTCAGGAAGCCGCCTCGATTTTTTTACTCCCGAGCGAGAAGCAAGATAAGTGTGAGTATGGAGGCTGTCAACGTTAATCGGCGGGCTTAAAATGGATGGGCCGCCATTTTCTATGGGCGGCAGGCCACTCGGCCAGTACGATAATGGTATCGGCCACCCGCAACGGCGCAAGCGGCTTTGTCATTTATATGACGGGGAAGGATATCTCAATGAACCGTATGGGCACACGCCGCGCTTCACAGACCCTCGTCCAACAAGGCGTCGGGGTCGGCTTGCACGGGCCGCCCGCGTAGTTGCATCAGCACGACCAGGGAACGTTTTTGCAGAGGATAAGTGCTGTGCGAGGAATAAAAACGCCCCACCGGCCCGCGCCCGTCTGGGTAACTGGTGTCCAGTACCGCATCCCAGCGCGCATTGGCGGGATAGGCCGGCAAAATGAACGGCAGGTCTTCGTGATGAGCGTTGAACAACAGTATGAAATTATCGTCGCGGATTCGCCGGCCGCGCTCGTCGTGTTCGTCGATGGCGTCGCCAGCGAGGAACATCCCCAAGCAGCGCGCGAAACTGTGCTGCCATTCCGCCTGCGTCACCTCGTCGCCGAGGGGCGTGAGCCAAGTGACGTCTTTGGCGCCGGCACCGACGATGTCCCGCCCTTGAAAAAATCGCCGGCGGCGGAAGATGGGGTGTTTTTTGCGGAGGCGGATCACATAGCGCACGAAACGCTGTAGCTCTTTTCCGTCTTTATCGATCGGCCAGTCAAACCAGTTGATGTCGCTGTCATGACAATAGGCATTATTGTTGCCGCGCTGAGTGCGGCCGATCTCGTCGCCGGCCAGCAGCATGGGCACGCCTTGCGACAACAGCAGGGTGGCGAGGAAGTTGCGCTTCTGCCGCGCCCGCAAGGCGTTGATGTGTTGGTTGCGGGTCTCGCCTTCTTCGCCGCAGTTCCAGCTGAGATTGTGATTCTCGCCGTCGCGATTGTCTTCCTGATTGGCGGCGTTGTGTTTATGGTTGTAGCTCACCAGGTCGTGGAGGGTGAAGCCGTCGTGGCAGGTGATGAAGTTGATGCTGGCATAAGGCCGGCGCCCGCCGTGTTCGTAAAGATCGCTGGAACCGGTGAGGCGATAGGCCATCTCGCCGATCAACCCGCCGTCGCCTTTCCAGTAGGCACGCATGGTGTCGCGGTATTTGCCGTTCCATTCGGTCCAGCCGATGGGAAAGTTACCGACTTGATAACCGCCCTCGCCCAAATCCCAAGGTTCGGCGATGAGTTTGACCTGCGACAGCACCGGATCCTGATGGATGATGTCGAAGAAGGCGCCGAGCCGATCCACCGCGTGCAACTCGCGCGCGAGGGCGGAGGCGAGATCGAAACGGAAACCGTCGACGTGCATCTCCAGCACCCAATAACGCAGACTATCCATGATAATTTGCAGCACACGGGGGTGGCTCATATTGAGGGTGTTGCCGCAGCCGGTGTAGTCGGTGTAATAACGCGGATTGGCGGCGAGACGATAATAGGCGGCGTTGTCGATGCCGCGAAAACTTAAAGTGGGACCGAGATGGCTGCCTTCGGCGGTGTGGTTGTACACCACGTCGAGGATGACTTCGATGCCCTCCGAATGCAGCCGCTTCACCATGGATTTGAATTCTTTGATGGTGCCGCTGGCGGAATAACGCATATCGGGCGCGAAAAAGCCGATGGAATTGTAGCCCCAATAATTGCGCAGACCTTTCTCCAGCAGATGGCGGTCATCGACGAAGGCGTGCACCGGCATCAGTTCCACCGCGGTCACGCCGAGCCGTTTCAAATGGTCGATAGCCGGCGCCGAGGCCAGCCCCGCGTAGGTACCGCGCAGCGGCGGGGGAATATCGGAAAGGCGTTGTGTGAAGCCTTTGACATGCAGCTCATAGATGATGGTGTCATGCCAAGGGGTGCGCAGCAGTTTGTCATCGCCCCAGCTGAATTCCGGATCGAGCACTTTACACTTGAGCATGCCGGCCGCGCTGTCACGGCGGTCGGGCGTCATATCCTGCTCCGGCGCGCCGACCCGATAGCCGAACAGCGCATCGCTCCAGCGCATCGGCCCCACCAGTTGTTTGGCGTAGGGATCGATCAGCAATTTTTTAGGGTTGAAGCGGTGACCGTTGGAAGGATCGTAGGGACCGTAGACCCGATAGCCGTATAATGTGCCGGGCCGCGCTTCGGGCAGATAACAGTGCCAGATTTGATCGGTCTGCCAACGCACATCGATGGTTTCGATGATGCGTCGCCCCTTGCCGTCGAAGAGGCACAGCTCGACCTTTTCCGCATGCTCCGAGAACAAGGCGAAGTTGACGCCTTCGCCGTCCCAGGTGGCCCCCAAGGGATAGGCCTGCCCGGGCCAAACCGCCATTTTGAATTTACTCATCCTTGCCGCTCGTTACTGCTGCTCAACTGGGAAATGCTGGCCAGGCGTCCACCAAACATTTACCCGCTTGGTGGCCCGCGGCGCCGATCAAACAAGATTGATCCATTCATGCCGGCTTGATGATCAAGCCGGCCAAAGGCGGCAAAGTCAGTGGCAATGAATAGGGTTGGTTCATCCACGGCAGTTCCTCCGCCCGCAACGCTTGGCCGCCGTTACCGAGATTACTGCCGCCATAAATACCCGCGTCGGAATTGAACAGTTCGCGATACTCACCGGCGCGCGGCACACCGATGCGGTAGCCGTGGCGCGGCACCGGCGTGAAATTGACGATCACCAACAAGAAGTCGTCGCCGTCGCGGCGGATGAAACTCACCACCGATTGATCGGCGTCGTTGCAATCAATCCAGGCGAAACCCTGCCATTCGAATTCATAACGGTACAAGGCCGGACTGCTGTGATAGAGGCGGTTCAAATCCTGCACCGCGCGTTTCATGCCTTGATGCAAGGGGTAGTCGAGCACATACCAATCGAGCACCTGCGCGCTGTTCCACTCCTGCCCCTGCCCAAACTCGGTGCCCATGAACAGCAGCTTCTTGCCGGGATGGGTGAACATATAGGTGTAAAGCAAACGCAGATTGGCGTGCTTCTGCCACTCGTCGCCGGGCATTTTATGGAGCATGGATTGTTTGCCGTGCACCACTTCATCGTGGGAAAACGGCAGCAGAAAATTCTCGGTGAAGCAGTACAGCATGCTGAAGGTGAGCCGGTTGTGGTGATACTTGCGGTGTACCGGCTCCTGCTCCATGTAACTCAAGGTATCGTTCATCCAACCCATATTCCATTTCAGGTCGAAACCCAGCCCGCCCGCGTGCACCGGCCGGCTCACCTGCGGCCAGGAGGTGGATTCCTCCGCCATCATCAAGATGCCGGGATGGGCGGCGTGGACCGCCGTGTTGAGTTCGCGCAGGAAGTCGATGGCCTCAAGATTCTCGCGGCCGCCGTATTGGTTGGGGACCCAATCGGTGCGCGAATAATCGAGATAAAGCATGGAGGCCACCGCGTCGACCCGCAGGCCGTCGATGTGAAATTCCTCGATCCAATACATGGCACTGGACAGCAGAAAATTTTTCACCTCGTTACGGCTGAAATTGTAAATGAGAGTGGACCAGTCCAGATGTTCGCCGAGGCGCGGGTCTTCGTGTTCGTAAAGGGCGCTGCCGTCAAAACGCGCCAGGCCGTAGGCATCTTTCGGAAAGTGCGCCGGCACCCAGTCGACGAACACGCCGATACCGTGCTGATGACAGTAATCGACGAAATAACGGAAGTCGTCGGGACTGCCGAAGCGGCGGGTGGGCGCGTAATAACCGGTGGCCTGATAACCCCAGGAAGGATCATATGGATGTTCGGTGATGGGCAATAACTCGATGTGGCTGAAACCCATCTCCGTCACATAGGCTACCAGACGGTGGGCCAGCTCCCGGTAATTGAGCGGTTCGCCTTCCGGACCGCGCTGCCAAGAACCGAGGTGCACTTCGTAAATCGACATGGGCGAGTGGTACCAATCCCAATGCCGGCGCCGTTCCAGCCAGCGCTGGTCATACCATTGGTAACGGCTGTCGGGCGTCACCACCGATGCGGTTTTGGGACGCAGCTCGAATTGCTGACCGTAAGGGTCGGACTTGAGCAGTATCTCGGCGCTGTTGCGATTGCGGATCTCGTATTTATAAATCGCCCCCGGCGCGAGGTCGGGAATGAACAATTCCCATACTCCGCTGCCGCCGCGCACCCGCATCGGATGACAACGGCCGTCCCAGCGGTTGAAATCGCCCACCACGCTCACCCGCTCCGCATTGGGGGCCCACACTGCGAACAATATTCCCGGCACCTCGTCCACTTCGTGGGGGTGGGCGCCGAGGAAACGATAGGCATGCCAATGTTTGCCTTCACCGAACAAATGCAGATCGAAATCGGAGAGCTGGGGCGGAAAACTATAAGGATCGTGGGCGATATGTTCGCGGCGCTCGCTGTCGCGCCAGATCAGGCGATAACGATCCGGAATGCTGCCCGGCGTACCCCGCCATTCGAAGAGATCGGTATCGGCGATACGCCGCAGACTGTGTTCACCCTCCACCACCATCACCTCGGTGGCGAAGGGGATGTAAGCCCGCACCTCGACTTGGCCGTTTTGATCGTGTTTGCCCAATATACTGAAGGGATCGTGATGGCGCGCTTCGGTGATCTTTTGCAGATCGGAACTTAACCGGGTATTCATGGGCAGCCTCCGTTTGCCGTGATGACACGGGGTAAATGCGGTCCAGGGCATCATGCAACGTTTGGGGTCCGCTGATGGAAATATAACACCCTTCACCCGGAATCACCCTGCTAATTGCACGTGCTCTTTCGGCGAAGATACGCCGGAACAACCAGTTCCAGAACACCCGAAAAAAAGCGGCTGGAAAGCCCGCAAAAACGCTTGCGCCGATCAAATCGTTGCGCTAGTGTGAGCTTCTCAGCGTAGGGTAAAAGAGAAGTATGAATAGAATTATCCCCCTAACAGCCCTGCTTACCAGTCTGGCATTCGCGATAACTGCCTCGGCTCATGAGAGTTTGCCCGAACCCTCGGTCATGCTTTATTGGAGCGTGCCCATCGGCGGAGGCGCCGGTGATACCTCACTGCCCAGCTATGGTATGCGTCTGGATTCCCTACCCGAACCCCTGCCCAGCGGCAACCTCCACCTACCCCTTTTCAAATTGAATCCGGCCCTGGTGGATATTGAAATGGGCAACCACGGCGGCAAGGCCTGGAAATTTTCCGACCCCAGCGCGGTGCCCGAAGGCGAATATTAATCCTGCGTATCGTTCAGCCCCGTCAATTCAGATTTTTCGCCGGCCGCCGCCACACCGCAAATTCATCATTACCGCCCGTCGTCCGCGTTGATGTTCACCCTTCACGCCGCAGATACACCGTCACCTCTTCCCTGTCATGGAATAGTTGTTTGCACGTCAGGTGATACCGCAGCCCGGCATCGTCCAGTTTTTCCCGCACCTGCGCCAGGCAGCGCTGAACTTCCTGATAGCGTTTTTTCATCGGTAATTTTAGATTGAATACCGTGTGACGGCACCAGCCTTCCGTGACCCAAGCCGCGGCAAGTTCCGCGACCCGGATCGGCTGTTCGACGATGTCGCATACCATCCAGTCCACCGCTTCTTTGGGACGATAACGAAATCCATCGGCGCGCACATGTTCCACCAAACCCGATTCGAGTAACCGGTCGTCCATCGCCGCGTTATCCACGGCGATGACGCGGATGTGACGGCGCACCAATTGCCAGGTCCAACCACCGGGCGCGGCACCCAGATCCACGGCACGCATCCCCGGCCGCAAAAACGCCTCGCGCTCGGCGGGACCGAGAAATTCCAGCAAGGCCTCGTCCAGCTTCAAGGTGGAACGGCTGGGCGCGCCGTGGGGCGATTTCAAACGTGGAATCCCCATCGGCCACGCCGCGCTGTTGCGCACCGCGGCGTAACCCACATAGGCGGAAGTACCGCTGAGGAAACATATATGTAATCGTATGCCCGCGGAGGGAATCACTTCCGCATTGATCCGGTAGGCGCTGTCCAAGGGTTTGCGCAGGGCGCGACACAGGCCCGACAACTCCTTGCCCTCATTGGTGTCCGGCGTTTCAAGAAATATGGCCCGCGGCGCCTCCGGCAATACGCCCGCGCCCGCCACCAAAGCCGTCACGCGGTCGGTGACGGGCAGTCCGCTCAGCCAAGCGGTGATCACGAACCATTGCCGAACGAAGATCAATTCGGCAAAAGGCAAGACGTCGTGCAAGCGGGCCGCCGCCTCCGCTTCGTAGGTTTCTAACACGACAAAGCCTGTGTCGGCCTTAGCCTTAACGAACCCCGCCACCCCAAGACGCGCAGCATGGCCCTGAATCTCAGCCGCACATTCGCTCTCGAAACCGCCGCGGCAATACAACAACAAACCGGCCATATTCCCTGCTTTCATTGAAATGCGGCTCAGGCCGCGAAGATGTCGGCGGAGTTTACACTACCCCACCGTTGAAAATATAAGCTGTTGAGAACAAGCCACCATTTAATTTGGCATGTTATTTGGACTAATAAAGGTCCCATTTAGAATAGCCGGCCGCGTTGTGAGCCGGACTTAGACGACCGCCCCCTGATCGTGCAGCTTAGAACCGGCAGTATCAACTGAGGACTCTGCGATGACGGAATACCGTAACGCTAATTTCACCGTACTTTATTCATCCGACATGATCGTATTACGCGGCGCCAACCATATCATCGCCGCGCAGGCGCAAAAGATCTTGGAACGCTTCGCTCACAGTGCACGGCCGTTTCAACTGAAAACCGCAACACCGGACGCGATCGTGCTCATCCCCCGCCCTTAAAAAATCCGAGGTCATGTCGGCACTCACCGGTGACTGCAGTAAACAGATGGACGAAACCCTTTCATTACCGAAATGATCTAACCCGCCTGGCAATCCATCTCCCACAAGGCGCGCATCCCGCCAATGGCACCGTTCTTATTTGAAACCATCGGCCTCATCCTGATCTCAAATGCGAAACGACGGATACTACATAAGTATTGGGCAAACTGACTCGCCACAATTCCTGCTATATACCGCCGCGGTGGAAAGGTTCGATGAAGCCCGGAATCCGTTACGCTTCCTCCGGGTTATTCGCTAAAACAAAGACTCCGCAAGTTGTATCAACCTTTTTTGAGGTTCGCCCTTGCTTGCGCTTATCGTCACCTGTAGACGGTACATCTTATGATCATTGGCCCATTGCAAAATAGTATAAGGCTCACCGCCTGGACCGCGTTCCTCTATTAAAATACCGGCATCACCATTGATTGAGACGTTGACTAATTCCGCGGCCAATATAATTCCACCCTCAGACAGACTAAAATTGTCTTCTTCAAGAATGACGGCGCCGAAGTACTCGTCTTCAAAAAGCCTTGAGACGCCGGTCCAGCCTGAATTTAGCAATGCCCCGGACCCTTCAATGTCGATTAAATTCGTCTTCCCTAGCGACGTATTCACCACGTTAGTCATGGGCAATGCCAGCCTGGAATTTACCAGCTGTTCCTTTTCATTAAAAATTTGCCGCGAGGATGCGCTTAAAGACCGCTCTAATTTTTTCGTTTTTATGGTGTCTTTTACACGAGAATTTTTTGACTCCGTGGTCCTTAAATAACCATTTTTCTTGATTTCAGATATCACTTTCTTCTGTTCCAATTTTAAATAATCAGGGCCAAAAAACATTTGGTCCTCGACGGAGAGTATATGCACTCCCCTCAGATGAGGATTAGCCCCCTCCGGGGCAAACGGATTGTTTTGAAAAAAAACGGGGATATCGGAATTCTTTTTTGCATCAGCCGCAATTGCATATTGACTGATGATTAAAAAATTCAATAAAATTATTTTTGCAATCGCATTCATAATTAATTCCTCGAAATAACACGGGCATGAAGAGGGCTCGGCCTTACCAAGACAATGGATTGCACCAGTCGGTTCGGGTTGTTATCAGTCGAAGAAAACCCGAGGGCAAACTCTCATAGTGTCTACCGATAACCTCGTAATCTATATAGACGTGACTATCCCCCGCCCTGACATGCTGACTATGGATATCCCATCCATCGGTTACTCTATGGGCCGTATTGGCAGCTTCATTACGCCTCTTGTGCCATGACTCAACATACAGCACCTTTGTTTCGCCGTTCCACATGGTTCTGTTCCATGTAATGTTTTCATTAACGGAAAAGCAATTTGCTCGGCTCACATATCCCCAATCAGCGTCCACCGAACTAGACCACCATCCACATAATGCAAGACTTAGATACGCAAAATTTTTAAACGCTGCACCTTTCGTAATATCCCTCTCTTCATATTCATTTCATTTAAATACGCAAGAACGCATTGTCAATATGTGTCCATTCGTAATGAACATTCGTTAGCGCATGGAATGGCAAAGTGGTTTCGCCTATTCCTGTTTCTTGGCGATCTGAACATTATCTGTAACAAGGAAAAAGAGAGCGGTATCGCAAGGAAGATGTGGAAGAGGAAAGACGGCTAATTTACCGGAGGCCCAGCCATCGTACCCATGCATAAACACGTTCATATTGCACTCCTTTACAATATGTCAGGAAATTATATCTTACTAATGAAGAGCGTCTCTCATCAACGGGATCAAACAAGGCGATTGGGCTTACATACTCTTTTTACGCTATCATGCCGCCATGCCTTTGCACGACTTTCACCCCGCCGTCGCCGCGTGGTTCACCCGGCACTTCGTTCAGGCCACCGCGCAGCCCAGGTCCAGGCTTGGCCCGCGATCCGCCGGCACTAACATACCCTGATCGCTGCACCCACCGGCTCCGGCAAAACCCTGGCGGCCTTTCTCGCCGCCATCGACGAACTGGTGCGCGCCGGCCTCAGCCAACCCTTGCCCGACGAGACACGGGTGTTGTACGTCTCGCCGCTCAAGGCCTTGTCCAGCGACATCCAAAAAAATCTCGCTCTGCCGCTGGCGGGCATTCGCGACGAATTGCTGATGCAGCAACTACCCGACGTGGCCATCCGCGCCATGGTGCGCACCGGCGACACCCCGCCCGGCGAGCGCGAGCGCATGCGCCGCCAGCCGCCGCATATTTTGGTGACCACACCGGAATCGCTGTACATCCTGCTCAGTTCCGATTCGGGCCGGCGCCTATTGCAAACCGTGCGCAGTGTCATCGTCGATGAAATCCACGCGCTTGGCCGGCAACAAACGCGGCGCGCATCCCAGCTTGTCACTGGAGCGCCTCGCCACACTGTGGAGGGAACATCAAGGCCGCGCGCCGACCTGCATCGGCCTCTCGGCGACACAGAAACCCATCGAGGAGCTGGCGCGGTTTCTCACCGGCAAAAGTTCCTGCGGCACAGGGAAGAGCGAAGCGAAGGGTACTGCCGCCCTTTTCAATGGGGCAGGCCCTTGAGAATGAAGGAAAGCGAAATCACATTTTTCGCTTTCTGCCGGGCAGGGAACTCCAATGCCGCGGGCACAGGCATGTGCAGGAGCGGCCGTGCTCTGAGAATTCCAGGATGGAATGATTCAGAGCTTCTCTTAGATACCCTCAAACAACAGACGCCGGTCGGCACGCAGCAGTTGGGCGTAGTCCTCGGCGCTCACGGGGCGGCTGAAAAGATAGCCTTGCATGATGTCGCAGCCCTGATCGCGCAAGAAGCGCGCCTGTTCCACGGTCTCCACGCCTTCGGCCACCACTGACAGGCGCAGGCTGTGGGCCATGGCGATGATGGCCATGGCGATGGCGCCGTCTTCAGCGTTGCCGGGTAGTTCGCGCACGAAGGCGCGGTCTATTTTTACCGTGTTGAGAGGGAAGCGCCGCAGATAGCCCAATGAGGAATAGCCGGTGCCAAAGTCGTCCATGGAGATGTGTACCCCCATGGCCCGCAGCGCTACTAGTGCTTGGATCGAGCGCTCCGGATTACCCATCACCAGACTTTCGGTGATCTCCAGTTCCAGGTAACGCGGGTCCAGTCCTGTCTCTTCCAGTATACGAGTGACGGTGCCGAGCATGTCACCGTGCTGGAACTGGCGTGCTGATAGATTCACCGCGATGCGGGCGGGCGGCAGGCCCTCGTCCTGCCAGGCCCGGTTCTGGGCACAGGCGGCGCGCAGCACCCAGGCACCCACGGGCACGATAAGGCCGGTCTCTTCCAGGATGGAGATGAAATGCAGCGGCGGGATCATGCCCATGTCCGGACTGCGCCAGCGCAACAGCGCCTCCGCCCCGACCATGCACCCGCTGGCGAGATCCACCTTGGGTTGATAGTGCAACAAGAATTCCTCGCGCTCCAGGGCGCGCCGCAGCGCGGTTTCGCGGGTGAGGCGTTCCTGGGTTTTGGCGTTCATGTCCTCGGTGTAGAAAGAATAGCTGTTACGCCCGCTCTCCTTGGCTTTGTACATGGCGATATCGGCATGCCGCAGCAAGTCGTCCCCAGTCATGCCGTCCAGCGGATAAAGTGCGATGCCGATGCTGGCGCTGGTGTAATAGTCATGGCCGAAGAGGGTGAAGGGGTCGGTCAGGGCGGCGATGATCTTGTCGGCGACGGTGGAGACGTCCTGCGCGCGGGTAATGTGTTCGAGGATGATGATGAACTCATCTCCGCCCAGACGTGCCAAGGTGTCATCGCCCTCCGTAATGCGGCCCACGGTGTCGGAAGTGCGCAGGCATGTCGTCAGCCGCTGCGCGACCGCATCCAGGAGACGGTCGCCCATGTCGTGGCCCAGGGTATCGTTGATGAGTTTGAAACGGTCCAGGTCCAGGTACAGGACGGCGACCATTTGCGTGCTGATCTGGGCGCGCGCCAACGCGGCGCTCAGACGGTCATTACATAGGCTGCGATTGGGCAGGCCGGTGAGTGCATCGTAGTGCGCCATGTGGACCAGATGGGCCTCGCTGTGACGCCGCTCGATGGCGATCTTGGCCAGGTTCGCGGCGCGCTCCACCAACTCCAACTCACGGGGCGCGGGGGCACGCGCGGTGCGAAAGTAGACGGTGTAAACTCCCAGCACGGTGCCCGCGGCCGAGACGATAGGCAAACGCACGCTAGCCCGCAGGCCGTGGGCCAGGGCGTGCGCACGTTGGTTTTCCCACGCAGTATCGGTGGCGATGTCGGTGACTACTGTTACCTGTTCGGCGCGCGTGATGGGCAGGCCGTCCAGCGCGCGGGTATAACTCTTGGGTAGGCGTGCTATGGCGGCATGATGCAGGTGACGGCCCTCGGTGTCGGCCAGGAGGACGGCGCACAGCATGTCTTCGTACTGGTCCTCCAGCATGCACACCAAGGTATGAAGAATATCGGACAGCGGCGCGGTGCCCGCGATCATCTCCAGCACGAATTTCTCGCCCGCGAGCAGAGTGGCGGTGCGCTTGCGGTCGGTGATGTCCTCCGCCGAGGCCACGACGCCGGTGACCTCGCCGTTTTGTATCAAGGGCGCGGCGCTCAGGTTGATGGTGAGCATTTCGCCGTTTTGATGCAGCATGCGGGTCTCGTATTGGGACAGCGTAACGCGCTCGCGGCGTGTACGCGCGAACTGGTCTTGGATCTGCGGCAGAATGTCGGCGGGGAAAAGCCGCGTCAGGGGGCTGGTCTTGAGGTCTTCGATGCTATGACCGGTGATCTGCGCCACGCGGCGGTTGGCGAGCAACAGGCGATCCTGAGCATCCACCACGAAGATGGCGTTCATCGCGCTTTCCATCACCGTCTCGAAGAAGACATTCTCGCCGCGCAGCGCCATCATCACCTGATCGCGCTCGGCTAATTCCCGCAACGCGCGCTTGAGCGCGCGCAGGGGAACGATGCGCAGGGTGATGAATACCGCAAGCCCCAGGGCGGTACTGAAGACGGCCACCCACACGGTATTGCGCATCAGGGGACGCAGCGAGCGGGATATTTCCAGATAAGCGACGAGCGTGCCCGAATCCCGAAGGGCAGAGCGATGGGTCACCAGGGGTAGTTCAAGAGGATCCTCTTGGCGTGCGATGACCTCGCCCTGGGGGTCGATGACGCGGCGACCTTCGGCGGCGCCCGCGAGGGGCCGCCGCCCCAGCATCTCCTCCAGGCGCAGGGTCTCGAAGCGCCAGAAGTCGGGATTGGCGTTGACGATCTGCGTCACCAGGTAAGCGTTGATCTCCGCCTCCGTGCTGAGTACCGCCGTGAGGTGGCGCTGCCCCAAGGTGTAGTAACCCAGAGGCAGAGACAAGGTCACCGTCAATGCCACGATCCCCGCGATCCACGACACCGTGGGCGAGATGGTGCGGGCGGCTTTCTGTAGCGGCATGGCGGGGTCCGTGAGCTATTTCGGACTCGCCACCCAGTGACCCGTTTCCTCCAGCACCCGCGCCGCGGCGGGCAAGCGCACGAAGTCGGCAAAGTCGCGGGCCACGGGGCTGGCCTTGGGCCCCAGGACCAGGAACTGGGTCTTGTAATAGGGATAAGAGCCGTCGGCGACGGCCTTGACTGCGGGTTTCACGCCGTTGAGGTTTAGCACCGTGAGCTTACGCTGTTCAGCGAGAATCAAGGCGAGGGTGGAGGTGCCCAGCGAGCCAGGCGTCTTTTCCTGAGCGTCGGCGCCGTCCTGGTCCGTCACCGCCACGTTCATCCCGGGGCGGGCGTGTGCCGCCGCCATTGCCTTATTCATGGCGGGGGACATCGCTTTTACGAGGTTTGTGTCCGAGTCTGTTTCCGGGCGCAGTACGAGGCGCACCGGCGTGCCGTCGGGCCAAGTCTGGATCTCGCCTGCGTAAAAGCGCGCGAGCTGATCCACGGTGTAATTGCCACTCTTGAGGTGTTGGCGCGTGACAAAAACGAATGGAGTGCGCCCGTATTCCATCGCTGTCGCGCCCTGGGTTTTCTCCTCATCCTTGAGGGGGCGGCTGCTCAGCCCGATGTCCAAGGCACCGGAGAGGGCCGCCTTGATGCCGCCGCTGCTGCCCAGATTGGGAACCACGGTGACGGTGACATCGGGGTGGGTCTTCGCGTATTCCTCGCCGAGCAGTCGCATGGTCTCCAGCGCGGAGCCCGAGCCGCCCAGCTTGAGGGTAGCGGCCGTGCCGGTACCGGCAAAGAGCGCGCACAGGGCCAGCGTGGTCAGCAGCACGCCGAGGCTGCGTAGGTAGGCTTGCGCGGGTATCGAGGGGTGTAAGTAAGTCATGGAACTGCTCCTTTGAGTATGGCGATATGCCACCCTGGCGCGTGAGGCCACTGTCCATAGTTAACGGATAACTTTACGATTTGATAAGGACGCGGTCTGATTACGGTGGGCCGGCGTTATTCATCCGTGCGGTGAATTCACAGAAATTGGCTAGGTTTTCGTGGTACAGGTCTTCGATAAGGCTTGGGGAGGTAAAAAGTTTATGTGAACGGTCATTTGGCAAGTGACCGCTGTGTTGCAATGTCCAATACTGACTGTGCTCAACAGTTTTCTCCCGCGACAGAAGGCAGATGATAATCAGAGGCGATACCCCTCCCGAAAATAGCAATCCCGGCAATCAGACCGGCTATACTGCACGACCAAACGCCATATCGTTTCACCATAACCATGCACGACTCGCTCCAAGCCGCTTATCAACACTGCATGCGCTTGACACGCAGCCACTACGAGAATTTTCCGGTGGCCTCGCATTTATTGCCGCGCGCGCTGCGCACGCCGGTGAGCGTGATCTACGCCTTTGCCCGCCGTGCCGATGACGTCGCCGACGAAGGTGAGCTCGACCCCGCCGAACGCCTGGCCCAGCTCGACGAGTACTGGCGCCAGCTCGATGCCATCGCCGCCGGTCAGACCACCACCACCGATCCGATCTTCATCGCCTTGGCCGATGTGGTGCGCCGCCACGCCTTGCCCTTGCCGCTGCTTTACGATCTGCTCGCCGCCTTCCGTCAGGACGTCACCAAATCGCGTTACGCCGATTTCGATGAAGTGCTGGCCTATTGCCGTTCCTCCGCCAATCCGATCGGCCGCCTCGTGTTGCATCTGTCGGGCGACGCCAGCGCGGAGAATCTGCGTGACTCCGACAAGATCTGCACCGCCCTTCAGCTCATCAATTTCTGGCAGGATCTCGAACAGGATTACCTGGAAAGCGGGCGCGTCTATCTTCCGCAAGACGAACTAGCGGCCTACGGTGTCGCCGAGGACCAATTGGGCCGGCGCGGCAACAGTCCGGCGCTGCGCGAGTTGATGGATAAACAGATCGAGCGCAGCCGACGCTTGCTGCTGGACGGCGCGCCCTTGGGCGCGCGCCTGCGCGGCCGGCTCGGCGTCGAGATCCGCGCGACGATACACGGCGGCCTGTACGTACTCGACGCCCTCACCCGCCGGCGTGACGATGTCTTCGCCCGGCCGCGCCTGCGCCGCCGTGACTGGCTGCGCATCCTCAGTCGCGCGCTGATTCCGTAAGCCGCGCGCGGCTCTGCTATCATAACCACTCGTACCTCTAAGTCGTTGCCATGACCCCCGACGAATACTGCGAACAGAAAACCGCCGGCGCCGGCTCAAGCTTTTATTACAGTTTTTTATTTCTCGAGCCCGACGCCCGCCGCGCCATGACCATCCTCTACGCCTTTTGCCGCGAAGTGGACGATGTGGTGGACGAATGCAGCGACCCGGCCATCGCCCGCGTCAAGCTCGCCTGGTGGCGCGAGGAAATCGCCCGCAGTTTCGCCGGCCAGCCGCAGCACCCGGTGAGCAAGGCCTTGTTATGGGCCACCGGCCGCTACCCGCTGCCGCAAGAATATTTTCTTGAAATCATCAACGGCATGGAGATGGATCTGGACTGCAACGCCTACCGCAGCTTCACTGAACTCTCGCTGTACTGTTATCGCGCCGCCTCGGTGGTCGGCCTGCTGGCGGCGGAAATCTTCGGCTATCAAGACCCCCGCACCTTGAAATACGCCCACGATCTGGGCATGGCTTTCCAACTCACCAATATCTTGCGCGACGTGGCCGAAGACGGCCGGCGCGGCCGGGTCTATATTCCGGAGGACGAGATGGCCCGCTATGGGGTCAGCCGCGACGACATCCTGCATGGCCGCATGAGCGACGGCATGCGCGAACTGTTGCGGCATCAAGCCGACCGCGCCCGCCGCTATTACACGCAAGCCTTCAGTCATCTGCCGGAGACCGACCGTTACCTGCAACGCAGCGGCATCATCATGGCCTCGGTCTATCAAGCCTTGTTGCAGACCATCGAAGCCAGCGATTTTCAGATCTTCGAGGCGCGCGTCCGCCTCAGTCCGGCGCGCAAGATATGGATCGCCTGGCAGACCGCGCGGCGGGAAAAACGCCAGCACCTCGCCCGCGCGGTTTGAATTCCCGTCCGTCCAAGATATCCCCCACCGTGAGCCGTCACTGCCCGCCGCCCGCCGCCGCCCTTTGCCTATTCCGGAAAGCACAGCGGGAGGCAATCCACAGCGAATTATCTTTCCGCTCGATCGACGGTATTGAGGAAAGA
>JAHFRV010000011.1:0-19632 GCA_023266095.1 Gammaproteobacteria bacterium
CCGGTGGTCGCCAGCATGGGCGGCATCGCCGGCAGGCAGACCCTGACTTTGGTGATCCGCGGCATGGCGGTGGGCCAGCTCAGTCGCGACAACGCCCGCGATTTTTTCAACAAAGAGCTGGCGGTGGGTGCAGTCAACGGACTGATCTGGGCGTTGGTGGTGGCGGTGATCGCGTGGCTGTGGTTTAGAGACGTCTCCATCGCCTGGATACTCGGTCTCGCCATGGTGGTCAACCTGATCACCGCGGCGGTGGCGGGCGCCACCATTCCCCTGTTGTTGCGCCGTGTCGGGGTCGATCCCGCGCTGGCCGGCTCGGTGGTGCTCACCACCGTCACCGACGTAGTGGGTTTCGTGGCCTTTCTGGGTGTCGCGAGCCTGGTGTTTTTGTGAGGCGGTGAGGGTGGCGCGAGCGATAAAGATCATTTAACCGCCAAGACGCCGAGCGCGCCAAGGGTTTTATCAAGAGATTTTCTTGGCGTCCTAGGCGCCTTGGCGGTTCAACCGAATTTAGACGTCGCGCGTTCGAGACGCAGCGTCACCCGTCAATAACAACTTGCCGAATTTGTCGCGGCGGGCGCGTCAGCTGGGAGCGGAGGTAGAGGGTCGACGCGCTGTCGATGATCAAGGTCGGGCCTGGAATCTCGTCAAGTGCTCGTGCCGCCGCTGTCAATGTCAAGTAACGGAGTAAAATGATCGGCCATAAACGCAGTCGACGCTATTCTCTATTGAGTACATACTAGGAGGCAGCCTATTATAAGCCGCATCGTTTATGTCTTGCCGCTTCATCGTTAACAATCAGTCTGTAGATTACTAAAAGTCGTCCTTATCGCCATGAGCGAATCCGCTTTGATCACAGTAGAACATGTTTACCGTTACTACGGCGCCAACTGCGCGCTGCACGACGTCAGCTTCAGCGTCGGCAAGGGCGAGGTGCTGGGTCTGCTGGGGCCGAACGGCGCCGGCAAATCGACGACCCTGCAAATCCTCAGCGGTAACCTCGCCCCCAGCGCCGGCCAGGTGTGGATCAATGGCATCGACCTGCTCGACCAGCCCAAAGCGGCCAAGCTGGGCCTCGGTTATCTGCCGGATCAGCCGCCCTTGTATCGCGAACTCACTGTCGATGAATACCTCGCCTATTGCGCGCGCTTGCACCGTATCGCCGCCGCCCAGCGCCGCGCCGCCATCGATACTGCCAAGCAACGCTGCGGCCTCACCGAAGTGGGCCGCCGCTTGATCGGTAATCTGTCGAAAGGGTATCAGCAGCGGGTGGGCATCGCCCAGGCGATAGTCCACGCGCCGGCGGTGGTGGTCCTCGACGAACCCACCGTCGGCCTCGATCCGCTGCAGATGCGGGAAATCCGCGCCCTGATCCGTGAGCTGCGCGGCGAACACAGCATTATCCTGTCCACCCATATTCTGCCCGAGGTGCAGGCGGTGTGTGACCGGGTGCAAATCATCAGCGCCGGCAAATTGGTGTTGAACGACAGTATCGAAGGTTTGCAGCGGCGGATGCGGGTGTCCAGTGTGATCTTGGGCTTGCGGCGTCCGCCGCCGCTGCGGGAATTACAGGCGCTGCCTGGCGTCGAGTCGGTGGAGACGGTCGAGCCCGGCCGTTTCCGTCTGCATTATCTGCCGGAGCAAAATCCCGCCGAGGCGGTGGCGGAACAGGTGGTGGCCAATCAGTGGGGATTGTATGAATTGTCGCCCGAGCGCATGTCGTTCGAGCAGGTGTTCGTCGACATCACTCGCCGCGATCCCACCGAACAAATCGTCTCGGCGGAGGTGGCTTCATGATTTGGCACATCGCGTCTCTTGAGTTGCGTCGTTTGTTTTTGTCGCCGCTGGCCTGGTGCGTGCTGGCGGTGGAGCAAGTCATCCTCGCCTATTTCTTTTTGATCTCGATCGACAACTACCTCCAATGGCAGCCGCGGCTGGCGGCGGTGGCCGGCGCGCCTGGCGTCACCGATCTGGTGGTGGGTCCGTTGTTCGGCGATGCCGCGCTGTTTCTGTTGTTCGCGGTGCCGATGATGACCATGCGCGTGATCAGCGAAGAACGGCGCGCGCAGACTTTGAGCCTGCTGTTCTCGGCGCCGGTGTCGATGACCGACATCGTGCTCGGCAAATTTCTCGGCGTCACGGCGTTCTTTTTGATTTTAGTGGCGATGATCGCTTTGATGCCGTTATCACTGCTGGTCGGCGTCCATCTCGACTTCGGAATGTTTTGGTCCGGCTTGCTCGGTATCTCTTTGCTGGTCGCGAGTTTCGTCGCCTTGGGTGTGTTCATGTCCACGCTCACCGTGCAGCCCGCCATCGCCGCGATCAGTACTTTCGGCGCGCTGTTGCTGTTGTGGATCATCGATTGGGTGGGCGGTGACCGGGCCGGCGATTACAGCGGCCTATTCGCTTATCTGTCGCTATTGCGTCATTACGAGCCTTTGCTGAAAGGCGTATTCAATACCAGCGACCTGGTGTATTACCTGCTGTTCATCGCCACGTTCTTGATTTTGAGCATCCGCCGCCTGGATGCCGATCGCTTGCAGCATTGAAATCATGAGCGCGCATCTTTCCCCGTTCGCAGAAGGTTTGAGTTCACTATGCAGGTGACGCCGAAATCGCGCCGCGCCACGCGGCTGCAAAACATCGTGTTCGTGCTGCTGTTGCTGGTGGCGGTGGGTCTGCTGGCCTGGCTGAGCACGCGCCACAACTATCATGCCGACTGGACCGCCGACGCGCGCCGCTCCTTGTCCACGGCCAGCGTTCAGTTGCTGGCGAAAGTGGACGGGCCGTTGACGGTGACCGCTTTCGCCCGCGACGACCGTCAGCTGCGGCAGGGCATCAGCGACCTGGTGGAACGTTATAAACGTTATAAACCCGCTATCAGTTTAAGCTTCGTCAATCCTGATGCCGAACCGCAAAAGGTCCGCGAACTGGGGGTGACCAGCGACGGCGAGCTGGTATTGAGTTATCACCAGCGCAACGAACGTCTCAAGCCGTTCGAAATGAACGAACAGGCGATGACCAATGCCGTGCAGCGGCTGCTCCGGGCTGGTGAACGCTGGTTGGTGTTTTTGGAAGGGCACGGCGAACGGCGCGCCCACGCCGAAGCCAATCACGATGTGTCGCTGTGGGTCAAGGAGCTGGAGAGCAAAGGTTTTAAGGCGCGCGGTGTCAATCTGGCGGACAGCGGCGTGATTCCCGACAACACCAGCGTGCTGGTGATCGCCGGGCCGCAAGTTGATCTACTGCCGGGTGAGGTCAAGGCGGTGCGGGAGTATCTCGATCGCGGCGGCAATTTGTTGTGGTTAAGTGACCCCGGCTCCTTGCATGGTCTGGAACCGCTGGCGACGCAATTGGGTGTGCATTTTCTGCCGGGCACCGTGGTCGATCTCGCCACCCAGCTCTTGGGTATTCAAAGTGCGGCCATCGCCGCGGTGACCAATTATTCGCCTCATCCCATCACCCGCGATTTTTCTCTGCTCACGGTGTTTCCGCTGGCAGTGGGTTTGTCCATTGAGCCGGGTTCGCCCTGGCAGGCGTCGGTCTTCTTACAGACCGGGACCAGCAGCTGGCAGGAGACCGGCCCGCTCGCCAATGAAGTGCAGTTTGATGAGAATCAAGATATCCGCGGGCCGCTGAACATCGGTGTGAGTTTGACCCGTGAGCGCGGCGCGGTCACGGGTGACGCCGGCCATGAGGCGCCGCAGCAGCGGGTGGTGGTGGTGGGTGACGGGGATTTCCTGTCCAACCGCTATCTCGGCAACGTGGGCAATCTCGACATGGGCATGAACATCGTCAATTGGCTGAGCGCCGACGAGCAGTTGATCGCCATCCCCAGTAAGACCGCGCTGGATACCGGCTTGACGCTGAGCCCCGTGCAATTGAGCGTGATCGGTTTCGGATTTCTGATGGGGTTGCCAGCGGTCTTGTTGGTGAGTGGTCTGGTCATTTGGTGGCGCCGCCGCAAGCGTTGAACGGCGGAAGGTGGTCAGCCGTAGGGAGGTGGAATGAATAAACGGCGGTGGCTGAACATCGGCTTGTTGGTACTGGTGTCCTTGCTCGGGTTATGGGCATGGTATGAAGGCCGCGATACCGCGTTGCCGCCTAGGTCGTTGACTACCCTCGCGCCCGCGACCGTCAATAAGATCGAAATCGTCCGCCGCGATCACGGCAATATCATTCTCACCGGCCAGGGTGATGACTGGTGGTTGACAAAACCGGTGCGCATTCCCGCCAGTCGCTTCCGGGTGGAGAGTATCCTGGGTCTGTTGGCGGCGGACAGCCTGGCGCAATTTCCGGTGGCGGGTAAGGATCTCGCGGCCTTTGATTTGGCGGACCCCGCGCTGCGGGTGCGCTACAACAATACTGAGCTGCAATTCGGCGGCATGACGCCGGTGGACCAGCGGCGTTACGTGCGGGTGGGCGACACCGTGCATCTCATTGTCGATAGTTATTCCCTGGATTTAATGGCCGACGCGCCGGAGTTCGCCAGCCGTAATCTGGTGCCAACCCAGCAACGCATCACCTCCCTGGCGACCCCCGCGTTTCAACTCGAGCAGGGCGCCGACGGCAAATGGCTGGTGGAGCCGGCGGGTTATGGGTTGTCGGCCGATGAGATACAGGCTGTCATAGAGAAATGGCAGCATGCCCAGGCCGTGAAGGTGGCCTTGTACCAGTCCGCCCCGGCTCGCGGGACAGTGACTCTTGCGCTGGCCGGCCAGCAGGGCGCTTTGCGTTATGAAATTACCTCCGAGGAGCCGGAGTGGGTCTTGGCGCGGCCGGAGGTGGGGCTGGAGTTTCATCTGAGCGCCGAGCAGGGCAGGCAGTTGTTCAGGCCGGCCGCGAATCACGAAAAAGCGAGTCCGGAACTATGAATTATGCCTGAACTGCCCGAGGTGGAAACCACCCGACGTGGCATCGCCCCGCATATCGAAGGGCAACGTATCGTGCGGGTGGTGGTGCGGGATGGGCGTTTGCGCCAGCCGGTGCCGCGGCGCATCAACCAGCTGACGTCCGGTCAACTCATCCGGGCCGTGTCGCGGCGCGGTAAATATCTCTTGCTGGAAACCGCGGCAGGCAGTTTGTTGATCCATCTCGGCATGTCGGGCAGCTTGCGTTTGCTGCCGGCCGGTACCGCCGCCGAGAAGCACGATCATGTGGACGTGGTATTGGCGGATGGGCGGTGTCTGCGTCTGCGCGACCCGCGCCGTTTCGGCCTGCTGTTGTGGCTGACGGAAGATCCAGCTCTGCACCCGTTGTTGAAAAAACTCGGCCCCGAGCCCTTGGAGAGCGCATTCGGCGCGGCTTACCTAAATGAACGCGCCCGGGGCCGTGTGCTGGCGGTCAAACCGTTTCTCATGGACGCTCAGGTGGTGGTGGGGGTGGGTAATATTTATGCCAATGAGGCGTTGTTCTCCGCTGCCATCCATCCACGCCGCGCGGCCGGCGATTTGTCGCGCGATGATTGCCGGCGTTTGGTGAAATCGATCAAAGAAGTATTGCGGCGCGCCATCGCACAAGGCGGCACGACTCTCCGTAATTTCGTGGCCGGTGACGGCCGCCCCGGCTATTTCAAGCAGCAACTGAAAGTATATGACCGTGAAGGTGCGCCTTGTTTGGTTTGCGGCGGAGTGATCACCTGCGAGCGGCTGAGTCAGCGCGCCACGTATTTTTGCGGATGCTGCCAGTGCTGACGGCGCGGATTGTTATACACTGCCAGCAATAAACGCTCGGGTTGGTGGCGCAGCTGTTTTGAATGACGTTAACGGGGAGAGGCGGACGCCGATGAAGATCGATTTTCTCAAGATGTTCGACCGCGTGGTGGCGGTGGTGTTCGGCGCGATGATGCTGATCATCACGCTCGGCATGATCATCGGTGTATTCAGTCTGTTCGTGGATATCCGTGACATGCTGGTCGAGCAAGAGCTGACCAAGGGTTATCTCAAGATCATCTCCGGCGTGCTGACGCTGTTTATCATGATCGAGCTGCTGCGGTCGATCGTCGAGTATTTCAGCGCCAGGCGGTTGCGGATGACGTTTATCGTCGATGCCGCCCTGGTGTTTGTGTTGCGGGAAATCATGATTCAATTGTTCGAGCACAAGATCGAACCCAACGAACTGTACGCGATGAGCGTATTGATCTTGGTGCTCACCGTGCTGCGGATGGGTAGTATGTTGATGTACCAGCGCGATACCGCTCTCGGGTTGCGGGTCGTTGTTGCGCCGGCGCCTAAAGAGTAGTCGCAGGCGAGTTCGCAATATCGGGCGCAGGCGACCGATGTCGTGGCGCGGGTCGGCCGCCGTGAGGGATCGATCTCGATTTTATAAAGCGCACGCTGCGTTGGCCGCAAGTGCTGAGGGGATGAGCCCTGCGATTGGTTATGGCTTGGCGGGCGGGGACTGCGGGGTGGCGGGTGGCGGTATTGCCTGATGGTCCAAACCCTCGCCGCGAGGCGCGATATTTTCCCGGATATGGACGATGACGCCCCCCGCCTCCAGTGCCTGGGTTTCCGCGACGCCGCTTAGTTCAGCCATGTTTTTGTTCAATTCAAGATTGGCCGGCGCTTTGGGATCGAAGATCAGGTGGGTGATCCCTTTGATGTTCTTGAGGAGGGTTTGCCCGTCGGCGGCCGCGGCCGGCAATGGAAACACGTCGCGGCGTACCGCGATCATCGTGCGCCCCGGCCATTGGCTGGCGGCGCGGAATTCCCGGTCCGGGTCGGCCGCTTCCGCCGCCAGCTGGTGGATCAGCTGATCCTGCGGGCTGAGGGTTTCCTCCCCCAAGGCCTGCGCGCGGGTTTTGTCGGCCACCATGAATGCGGTGCTGGCGATGAACATTACCGCAATGACGACGCCGCGTTGCCGCACTAAGCCACTGCCTTCACTGTGTTGATTGAGAGCGATCAAAAGGGGAAGGCCCCGGTACAACAGCAAAGCGACCGCCAGTAAAGCCCAATTGTAATCGGCGGCCACCAGGCCGATGACCAGACCCGACAAGAACATCAATCCGACCGGGTCTGAGCTAAGGAAGCGCCGGTCTACCCAGAGCACTATCACCAGCAGCGCCGCGAGCAGTCCGCCGACGAACCAATTCGGCTCGCCGAGGCTGGGCGCCACTTGATGGGCTTGTGCCAGGCTCAGCAGCGGATTGCTCAGCCAAGGAATAGTTTGCCAGCCTTGCCGTAACGCCAGCATCAGGAGGGTAACGATGGCGAGCCCGATGAGCACATGGCGCCGTTGCCGGGCATCAATCGGGTTTCTATACCATGTCCAAGCCAGGACTAATGGGTAGGCCAAACCGATGGGATGCAGGGTTAAGGTGACACTGGCCCACAATAACTGCACGAAAAACCAGCCGCCCAGCGGGCGATTGACGCGGCGGTAAGCCTTATCGAGCCACGCGCCCAGTCCGAAGGCGAGCAGCAGAAACGGGCCGGTGGCGATGGCATCTATCCCATTAATCAAATGGGGTGCTACCAGCAAGAGGGCGCTGGCGACGAGGGCGGCTTCGCCGTCGGCAGTACGCTTGCTCCAGCTGTAAAGAAAAACTATCGCGAGAAAACTCAATAAGAGAGTGAAGACTTTGGCCGCGACCAGGCTGCCGGGCCAATACAGTCCTAGCGGGATGAATAACATGGCGCGGAAGTCGGGTATGCCGAGTGTGAAAATGGGATTGACGATTTTGTCGAAAATCGACCAGATCAGTAATAGGCCGCGGGCGGCGCTTTCATCGAGTCCATACGGGTCGAAACGCAGTAAGCCCAGCCATAATAAAGCGCCACCCCAAACGAGTAATACGATTATCCCCCAGTAATGGCTTATGGCATGTATTGCTTTATGTGATAAATCTTTCAATGTCATAGCGAGTCGGTTGATTCCTGATCACGGTGGTAGTAACCGCCGCGCAGCTTATCAGAGGCAGTGGGCTATTGGTATAAACAAGTTATCCAGTTTCCCGCTCATATGACAGTGTGTAGATAAAGGGATACCCGGCAATGACTAGGCACGAGCGTTTGAGCTGGATTCGCTATCCGAGTGCTGGTGGGCACGCATCAAGAACAAAACAACTAAGACGCTTGCGTTGTGCGGGAGTGTCGTGTTAAATAATCCCGCTATACTTAAAAACACAGAGAAGCATTTGCTGCGCAAGCCGAGGGTGAACAGGCGAGGTTTAGGTGGCGCACTGTTCTCAATGTGAATGTATTGGCGCCATGGGAGTGGCGTCAGCATGGACTTTTTATAAGGTCCGGAGTTAATCAAATAAATTCAGATGGAGGTGTGCCGTGCTAGATACTTCAGGGGTGATTACCATTTATACCGTTTGGTTTACGGTGATATTTCTGTTTGCCACGATTCTTCTCAAGGTCAATTCTAAAAAGTAACAGCCTCAGTCTGGAAATTTATTTTCGCAAACAGGGCGGATTTTCAGGCTAAGTAGGATTCCGAATTTAGGGTATGTGGGTGGCCACGATGGTCATGCACGCTAGGATATAGCTAGAGTGGGAGGGGGTCTGTCGATGCGACACGTCATAGCAATTGTTTCAGCCGCAGCAGTAATGATGGGGGTGCTGGCCCCGACCGGGGCGTTTGCCTCGGATGCCTTTTATCCAAAAGGCGATGGTAATAAAGCTAATGGTGAAAAGATTTTTAAAGAAGGTAAAGGTGATGTTCCGGCCTGCATGACTTGTCATGGCGAAGATGGTTCCGGAAATGACGATATGGGCACGCCGCGTATCGCCGGACAATTCTTTACCTTCTTGCTGAAGCAGCTTGAAGATTTCGCGTCCGATAAGCGGACGGATACCACCATGTTCGTTATGAATGCCAACGCGAAGGGTTTATCGCCGCAGGATCGTCGCGACGTGGCTACCTACTTGGCGGCCAGGAAAATCGATTTTAAAGGCTCTGATCTCAAAGCCCTGGAAGCCAACGGCCAGGCCGTTGGCTTGGAATTTAAAGGTCGTGCTTTGGTGGAGTTCGGCAGTCCGCAGCGGAATGACGGTTTCCCCAATAGCTTGGGCAGTAAAGGTCCTGGTGCGCCTGCCTGTAAATCCTGTCATGGCTATGCGGGTGGTGGTGCGCCCCCCGTCTATCCCATGATCGGCAAGCAACGCTATGTCTACCTTGTGAATCAGCTGAAAAAATGGCGTGAGGGTAGCCGCGCCAACGATCCCCTGGGTCAGATGCAAGCGGTTGCGAGAAAGTTGTCTGATGAAGATATTCATAACGCGGCGGCTTATTTGACCGGCGCTAATGAATTGACCATGGGTAATTCCCGTACGCCTTATGATCACCGCTTCGATGAGCATAAGAAATAACGGTCGCCTTGCTGTCAAATAAGCGGTTGTGAATGCGCGGTGTTTGCACCGCGCGGACCGTGTTTTAAAGTAAGAGGCATTTAGAGGGCGGGGTGAACCTGCCCTCTTTCTTTATGTCAAACGAAACGCCGGATATACGGTTTGTTTCCTCTTTCGATGTCTTCTTAATCCGAACGGTTGGTAAGCTTTCCATGAGTAAACAACCACTGAAGCGCGGTGAAAAAGTCCTGTTAAGTATTTTCGGAGTCTTTTTCTTGCTGGCAATGATTGCCTATGTGGGAATAGAAACCGTTCGGATGCGTTCAGATAAACCCATGTTTCCGCAAACAACTCACTTTGATTTCTCGGAGCAGGGTAAACAGGGTTCCTCGATTTATCTCAAGGCCAATTGCAATTCTTGTCACCGAGCCATGCGTTCCGGTACCAGTATGGGGCTGTCTCTCGATGGGATTGGCTCTAAGCGTTCGCTGGAGTGGTTGGAAAAATTCCTGCATGACCCTGAAAGCATGTATGAGGGAGCTACGCTAGATCATGGTTTACGGCCAAAAGAAGCGGCTTATGTGTCCAGAATGCCGCCGGAAGATTTGCATTTGATTGCGATATTTCTCTCTGAGCTGAGGGCCGATGCAGGTTCTTCAGTGGCAAAAATGCCGCCTGAAGGGCGTTCTGAATTTATCGATAAAATGATAGGAACGTGGGCGCCGGAAAGCTGGAAGGAAAAATACCAGGATATCCGCGATAAGCCACAATAAACTTAAGATGTAAGGGCGAGACGATAGCACATGAAAGATGTTTCCGTTTCCATGCAAGAAATCGAATATCGGCGATATACCCTCTGGTTTGTTTATGCTTGTATTATTTACAGTATTATTGGGTTTTCGTGGGGCGCTTTAATGGGAGGAATTCCCGAATTCCGTCATTTCGTAGACCATCGCGCCCATGGCGATCTCATTGTGCGGGGGCATACCCATGTCAACCTCTTGGGATGGGTGGAAATGGCGATTTTCGCGGCGGTTTATTATATTGTTCCCCGTCTGGTGATGCGGCCTATTTATAGCTTGCGCTTGGTCAAGATCCATTTTTGGATACATAACCTAGGGTTGATCGGCATGGTGGTTTTCTTCACTGTGGCGGGTATAGCGGGCGGTGTCGCGAGTCAGACGACTGATCCAGCCGAGGTCGAGCTGATAATTAGGCCATTTCTGGCGCTGGTCGGCATCTTCGGTAGCCTGGTGCTGTTGGCCAACTGTATTTGGGCGTATAACTTATTCAGAACCTGTGCGGGATGGGAGAAGAACTATGCGTAGAGGGGCCAAGACCTTCATCATGCTGGTTATTGTCAGTGGTATGTTGTCGGCTTGTGGCTTTGCCCCGGAATCTTCTCTTAAGGTGGGTGTGAAAGCGCCGGTAATTCAGACTAAAACTCTGGCCGATGTCGGCGGGGATTTTAGTCGCATCACATCCTACCGCTACCCGGATGAGCGTATGTATCAGCATTCCCTGGATAAAGCTTTGCAACTAGGTAAACCCATACTGGTGGAGTTTGCCACGCCCGGTCATTGCACGGTGTGCGACGTGCAATTGCAGATGTTAAAGGCCCTGGTAAATAAATATGATCCCGAAGTTTTGTTTTTGCATATGGATCAATATGAAAACCCGGGAGCGTTCAAAGCCTTTAATGTCAAGGGCGATCCTTGGACCTTTTTGATAGATGCCAAAGGGGTCGTGCAGTTTAAGCAGCCAGGCCGTATGTTATACGGTGAGCTGGAAAGACAGGTTGAACGTGTTAAGGGTGATGGTCAGGGCTAGCGCATGGCGAGCAAAGAGAGGCGCTATGAGTTGCAGCAAGACCGCAAGGGTATGGTATGGGATCTGTTGTTATATGTCCCAACCGTCACGGCGCTGGTATTGATTGGGGTTAAGATGTGGTTCGGCGCGAACCAAAGCTGGGCTTACCTGCTGATTTTTCTCGGAACATTCTTTTTTCTAATTGGGTTCAATCGGATTACGAAGACGCGTCTCATGTTGTTCCCCGCGTCTCCTGTATCTTTAGAGGTGGCTAAAGACCGCGTCAGAATAGGATTAAGAAGTGGAGCGACGGTGGATGTGGTAAAGGACATTCGTTTTTTTTCCGAGGTGGGCGGAAAAACAATCGCGTTAACGGGAATTGATGCTTCAGGGCAAAAGCAGCAATATATATTTCATCAAGGCCAGTTTAAGGATGGGACGGCTTACAAGGATGCCAAGAACTGGCTTGAAGTGTACCGTTAGTTGAGTCGATGCGGGGACGCCACCGGGGGTGGATATTCCTTATTCTATACTAAGATTTAATTTAAGAAGTTAATTTAAGATTTAAGAGGGGTCGCCCGAGCGCAATCGAGATGAGTGAGTCTTGCGTCTCATGACCACGTCTCTCGCTAAGAGCGCTATGCCGACTGCAGCCGTTATAACGACCCCGAGCGTGATTAGAAATTCGGTTTCTTCGCTGACCAAGCCCCCTATAAACATGTGGACCGTGTAAGCCAGCATTGTTAGGGAGCTTAGTGCAACGAGGCTATATATAACAGCTTCTTTCATTAGCAGCCTGTCCTTTAAATAGCTGGTAATTTATAGTCAATAATACGCAGACTGGTAAGTACGAGCAAGATTGACGAAGGCGGAGAGTATTGTTGAAAAATGGGGCTTAAAGAAAACTGTACTCCCAGTTGACGAAGGCGGGGGAGGGGTGTATGTTTTCAAAATAAGTTTAGGGTGATCACTTGTGGTGATATTAACCATCATGAGTGGAAAAATAATGACAGCCTGCTTCTGGGCGAGATGTTTTAGTTTGTTGTATTTGCTTGTTGTGTATTTTAGCGTGTCAACCGTCTTCTTAGCTATAAATCGGGGGGGAAAATGGAGAACAAACTTACTTTCGGCCGCCTCTTCTTCTTCTTGCTGGTACCTGCATTTACCACGGGAATGGGAAACGGTAGTGTATTCGGTGCGGCAGTTATGTGTGCGCTCGGTCGCGGTGGCTACGGCAATTGGGGGGGGTGGGGGATGGAGGCCTACGATCCGGCAACCTTTTCCGGCTTCGTCAATTGGATGATGATCGTTTTCGGCATTGCCTTCAGTGTCATTTCAATGTTAGCCATGAAAAAACATGGGGAAATCGAAGCCCAGCGGGATAATACTGCTTGGTAAGCGCTTTTCGCTAGCGAGTGGATTAATGCGTACCGATCCGTCATACATATTGTTCGCATAAAGGGGGAAATTATGGCTGCAACCGCGAGTGCCTTCTGTATTGTCTTGGCGTTTTCAAGTATGTGGTTTACTTGGTACTTGATGAACAAGATGACCGAGTGAAGGTTGAGGTATTGCGAGTGTTGAAAAAACACTAGGGATTATTAGGGAGAGGCTACTGCTATGCTGTTAAAATATCTCTTTGCAAAAAATGAAGATATACCGGCGGGGTCGTCGACAATATTCTTCGGATATTCGGCGATCTTTTGGTTTGTTGTGGGGACGGGCTTGGGCTCTTTCAATGCCGCCAAACTTGCATTTCCCGATTTTGCAACCGGCGTCGAGCTGTTTGCATTTGGCCATATGCGGCAGGTGCATGTGTTGGCGGTTATCTTGGGCTGGATTTCAATGGCCTTCGCGATGACCATGATGTATATGACCCCGGCTCTTGGTAACACCAAGTTATGGTCGGAAAAACTGGGTCTCTGGACGGCATTCAATTGGAATGCGGGTCTCAGTTTGGGGTTGATTCTGTTGTGGTGTGGTTTTACCTCGGGCCGGGAATACTCCGATCTGATCTGGCCCATCGACTTGGTAGTGATCTTTGGTGTGCTGGTTCCACTGGGTATGAATGTGTGGATGACCATAGCACAACGTAGAACACAGGGTATCTACATTACCAACTGGTTCTTCGGTGCCTGTATTTTCTTCCTTATCATCGTGTTTTTGGTTGGCCAGTCGGCTGAGCTGTTTAATCTGACCGGTTTGACCGAAGGTTATCTGACCTTTTGGTTTGCCCATAACGTGTTGGGTTTGTGGATTACTCCGGTAGCGGCGGGTATTGCTTATTACACCATCCCCAAGCTGACGGGTAACCCGTTGTACTCGCATCGCATCGGCCATTTGCATTTCTGGTCTATCATCGCCTTCTACTCAACACCGGCTTCGCATCATCTGTTGTCGGCGCCGTTGCCGGAGTGGTTGAAATCCTTTGCTTCGGTCGAAGGTGTGTTGATTCTGATCCCCGCCGTGGCGTTTGTCGCGAATATCCTCCTCACCATGAAAGGTCGTTGGAGCATGTTTGTGGAGAACGTGGAAATTAAGTTCTCCGTGACCGGTGTGCTGTTGGCTATCCCCCTAAATATGCAGGGTGGTTTTCAGCAGACCCGCGCTATTAACTGGTATGTACACGGCACAGGTTGGATTGTTGCTCATGCTCATTTGGCGTTATTGGGTATGTCCAGCTTCCTGGAAATCGCGGCTGTGTATTTCGGTTTGCAGCAAGTTCTGCGTAGAAAGCTTTACTCTCTGGTTTTGGCCAATTTCCATTTCTGGTTCGTCATCATCGGATTCTGTATCTATTGGATATCGATGACCATCGCAGGCTTGATTCAAGGTGCCGGTAAGATCTATGAGGTTCCTTACATAGACGTGGTTATCGCCGAGCATCCTTATATGATTGCCCGTTGGATAGGTGGAACCATGGTGTTTACGGGTAACATGGTGTGGTTGTACAACATGTACATGACCGCCCGCGAAGGTACCATTGTGCCCAAGGGACGCTATGCGCATGAGATGGCATACGAACGTTAATTCGAAGTACGTTCTATAGTCATTACCCTCAGGTGAGTTGTGGCCCCAAACGTGGATTGAAAATGCCGCGTTTGGGGCTAGGGGAAAACAGGGGAGGAAGCTTACGTGGCATTTCAAACATACAAACTAGGATCGATTGGTGTTGGGGCAATGTTGGGGTTGTCAATGACGATCACCCTCATGCTGCCCAGTTTCGACTTCCGGTCTGCGGAATCGACGTGGGTAGGATTGGATAAGTCGCTTTCAAATGGACTTCGGATAGGTTGGAGTTATGAAGATCCGTTCGTGGTGGGAGCTAGTAAGCCTCTTACGGTGATTCTTAATGCCAATCCTAAAACAGGTGAACCGTATGATCCACCGGTGCGGGCTTACGTCTATCAACCGGGAACGCCGTTCGCTTCCGGTGTAGAGCATCCGGATAATCTCGGGCCGACGGTTAAAAAACTGAGTTTGGAACGCGGCAAGATCGATCAATTAGATAGAAGCCAAGGCGCCGTTTTTACCATTGAGTTTGCTGACGTTAATGGGCAAGAGTGGGCTTATGTGGTGAATGAGACGGCAACCAAAGGTTGGACACCGCAAGAAGTTCTCAGTGCGGCGGGTGATGCAAATACCCGTTACGTTGGGCGTGGTAAGACGGTGTACATTACCGAAGGTTGTTGGTGGTGTCATACCTTGTTACCTGAACATACTCAAGACTGGCAGGTGTTTGGTACACCTCCCTATCTAGGCGACTTCAATGGGGAAATGCCGACCGCTTTCGGTTCTGACCGTAAAGCGCCGGATATTCTTCACGTCGCTTCGCGTAACTCATCCCGTGAGTGGATGATGATGCATTTCTTTAACCCGCGCTTGGTACAGCCCAATTCGATCATGCCTCGTTTCGATTACTTGTGGGGCAAAGTCGACGCGAACGGCAATCCGATCGATTTCGCCAAGTGGCGTGCGGATTACACGGCCTATCGGAAGGGTGAGCGCGCCTACCCCCCTGAAGTGCCGGAATACGCGCGGAATACTGAAATTCGCGCCCTGATCGACTGGGTCTTGACGAGTCTGAAGTAAGGGAAGGGTTTATAAATGGCTTGGAAATTAGATAATCCGTTGTATTCGTTGGCTGATGATCAAGAAAATAAAGCAACGATAGAGACGTGGCAAAGAGAGAAACACGGAGGCTTGTGGGAAAGTAATAATCGCCTGCCTTATCCGGTAACGTTTTTGATCGGGTTGATCATCGTCACAGCTTTCCTTGTCACTAAACCCATCTGGGGGCAGCGTCCAAGTGCGGAGCTATACGCACCTATGGTGGAGTTGATGGACTCGCCTGAAGTGCAGCAAAAAGCGACTAAAGAAGAAAAAATGGCCTACCTGACCGAGAGGGCTATGGAAATCCATAAGTCGGCTGCTGATACCCGTCTGCCTGGACTGCTGGAGCGCCATCCGATCTCTTGGGAGGATCTGCAGCTTGCAGCACCTCATATCCGTGAGATCAAGTCGGCGAATGGTCCATACGGCCTAGAGAGTTACACTGTAGTAGGTGACCAGGTTGTGCTTGGCAATTTCGAGGGTAGCTATCGCCCCGACGGTCTACGGGAACGTACCCAGCCCTGGTGGGATAAAGGTTATACAATTGACCTTTTGTATGTGTCTTATTTCGTCATAACGATGGTTCTCGTGTGCAAACGGCTTCCTCACTTCACACAAAAGCCCGATATGTCTAAAGCGGTTAAGTAATAGGGGATAATTACTATGGTTAATTTAGATTACGCGCCGGCTGTATTTGCAGGAATCATCATTTTCGTGATTCTCGCCCCCAGCCTTTATGGCATTTTCCTAGTCGATAAGTTTTGGAAGAAAAATCAGCAGGATAAATCTGCCGGTGGTGATGCCTTCAATTAATTAAATTTTCTCAAAAGCAGTAACCTAAGATGCCGCTTTCAAAGCGGCATCTTTTTATCAGGATTATTGCAACTTACTGAAACTCGATGATGACTAATGACATGCGCGAACCTAAGGTTGGAGTCTCATGCTCGGCGATGGATTGATGTCACTGCTTGTAACTGAACAGCGCTTAGCGTCATTAAGCGAATTCATTACAGCCGTGGTAGTCGAGAGTGACAATGCTAAGTTTCTCGGTCTTGACACAAGTATCGAAGGCCTGCGCTCACAAGGGTATAGTAACTTTATCTTCGGTTTTTTGATTTTTTCCCTGATCATTTTCGCAGTCATAATTTATCTTTACTTGCCTAAGCAAAAAGGTGACCTTAAGACAGGGGAAAAAATCATGTTTGGTGCCATCATAATGGGGATGGTGTTTGCCGTGGTGTTTGGTTATACCCAGTTGATAGGTGGATACCTATTTTAGGAGGATTAAGTCATGAAAGAATTTGTCGAGTCATTGCCGGACGGTTGGACTATCTATTTATGGATGATTTTTGCGGCGGGTATTTTGATAGCGGCCGGTTTTATGCTGCGTTGGGCCGCTAAAAATTCTCAGTTCGACGAGGATATAAAATATACGGTGTTTAACGAGGATGATAAAGATAAGATGGATCCTGAAGAATATAAAAAATCACGGGAAGTGATCGCCCATCAGACGCAACTTCGTAATGAATATCTAGAAAAAAAGGCTGAAACGCATGCGGCTAAACATGCGGGCAGGTGAGAAGGGTATTTTAATTTTAATCGGGGTGATCGTTGTCACCCTGATGGGATACAGAACGTTTAAGTTGGTGGTGGACGAACCTGATCCTGGTATACCGTTTTATACAACCGCTTCGCATGATGTCAAAAGAACGGCTGAGCTCATATACAAGCGTAATGGCTGTGATGCTTGCCATGCTTTGTGGTTGGTTCGCAATATGATGTCGAGCGTGCCGGCACCGGCATTGGACGGTATTGGTTCTCTGCGCGATGAAGCATGGTTTTATGAATATCTTTCCGCGGAACAGCCGCAATCGATACTGCCGTCCCGTCTTAAAAAGGAATTTCAAATGCCATCGTATGCGCATTTGCCCGCGCAAGAACGAAGATTGTTGGCGTCGTACATGGCAAGCTTGAAAGTGGAAGACTGGTATTTACATGAAACCAAAAAGGCGGAACACGAGAAATTGACCGGCAAACCTTACACAGCGGCGGTGAGTGATGGATCGACGTCTAAAAAATAGGCTGCTAGATGTCGGCATGGCCTTTGTGGCTGTCATGGCGGGTGCCTTGGTGGTGTATTTGGGTGATATGGCCTTGGGGGTCAATCTCGAACTTTACTACGGCGTGGCTACCTTCAGTCCGTTGTGGGTGCTCGATTTGTTCTTGGTGCCTTTTATCGCCGGTATATTGGTATCTTACATTTACGGATTGGGCGGAAAAATTCTGGCGCATCTTTCGCCGTTGGTGGTGAGAGTCGCGAGTTTTTATGGCCTTAGTAATGGGGGGGTAGTGCCGCCCGGCACGGACGTACTGCCCATGAGTTTCTGGTTATTGGTGGTCATTATCTCAGTCGAGTTCGCCGCTTTTGGCGGGGTGATAGGAGAGATCCTCGTAAAGAAAACGTATGGTCGCACCGCAAAAGAATTGCTGCATAAGAAGTATCAGCTTGCTGAAGAGGATGAGTTGCCTGGCGCTGTTGATGACGCAGGGCATAAACCGGGTACTGTGGAAAAATGAAGTTAGATTACAGTAAAGGAGTTGCCAACGCCCCGGGTATCGATGTAGAACGCCGCAAAAAGTATCTGGCGGCTACGTTGGTGACCTGCATTGTATTAAGTCTGGTGGGTGGCACTGTTCACGTGCTTCAATTGGGTGCTAATCGCATGCACGATATGCGCGGCAAGGCGCAGATCGAGATGCATGAAGAAAAAAATCATGTGCGGGCCGCGGGCGAAGATTTTTATCGCCAGGTGGAACATGAATACGGTAAAAAACAGGTCACATCTTATTCGGTGGCTGAAGCCGAGGCGCTGCTGACGCCGGAGCAATGGCAAGACGTGACCACCATGGTGACGATTCCCGCCGGGGAATTTACCGTAGGCACAGATAGCGGCCGGGCCGATGTGCAGGACCGCCCTCAGCACAAGGTGAGCCTGCAAGCTTACCAGATCGACAAATATCCCGTGACCAATGCACAATATGCGCGATTCGTCGCTGCGACGGGACACCGTCCTCCTCTGCATTGGCCTCAGGGCAAAATTCCTCCGGGCCATGAATTGCACCCGGTGACCATGGTGTCTTGGTTCGACGCTAAACGGTATGCGGAATGGGCGGGCAAACGGTTGCCGACGGAACACGAGTGGGAAGCCGCGGCGCGCGGTACCGATGGCCGGCGTTGGCCTTGGGGAGACAAGATGGATCCTTCTCGCCTCAATACCTATTATCAGGTTGGATCAACCACCAAGGTAGGCGCTTATTCCTCTGGTGCCAGCCCTTATGGTGTGATGGATATGGCGGGAAATGTCAGTCAATGGATGGCGGATGATTTCTTGCCTTACGCCGGGAGCGAGGCTCCTAAAGACTTGTTCCTGGCCAAGGCGGCGCAGTTGCCGACATCGGGTGCCGATCGTTCGATGAAGGTCGCTGAATTCGTGACCACGGAAGAACGTTACAAAGTATTGCGGGGCGGCTCTTGGAAAAGCGATCCTTTTTCCACATCCAGCTATCATCGCAATTTTTCATGGCCCAATTTTGCGTCGGATTTTTTTGGATTTCGCTGTGCAAAAGACCTCACTTCTTGATCTAACCGACCGTCTTCTGACGCAAGCCTCGCTGCTGGGCCTGTTATTGGCGCCTGCCGTAGCGTCGGCGGCCGATAGTTATCGCTGGTTGCATGTCACCATCGACACGCCTTGGGCTATTTTCATTTTTCTGCTGCCGATGGTGTTGCTGCCGGTGGTACTGATGGCGTATTTGTATTGGCGGTTTGCCGGACGAACAGAGGCGGATAAGGCCAAAAGAACACCGCGCGACGAGCTGAAGTAATACCAATAAGCGGCATGAATGCCTTAAATTAGTTTTGGGGAGTGACAGCGCGGATGATCGCACGGCAAGAGACGTGGTTAGTGGATGTCAGTAAGTTTATTAAGTTGCTCGTCTTCGTGGTTTTATTTTCGGGGTCGGTGGGCGCCATGGCCCAGCCCGAACAAGGGTCGGACGTGTTGCGTGGTTTTAACGATAAAGCCGTGGTCGAAAGTGACGCCGTTAAAATCGCTGATCAAAAAAAACATCAAATTCTGTTCGTCATGGGCGCCTTGTTGCTAGTGGGCGTTCTGGCCACCGCCGGTTTGGGTGTGACGATGGTGGTGTTTGGCAAGCAGGTCTTCGTCGCGCATATGATCTGCGCCGGCTTCACGGTTTTTTTAGCGGTTGCGCACGCCATCACCGCGATGGTCTGGTTTTTCCCCTACTGATTTCGGGTGACTAGCTCGCCCATCATGCATCCGGCAGAGACTCTCGATGCGCCGTTAATCCGTACCGGCGATGGGCAGGGGCACCGGTTGGTCGTCTTTGCTTA
>JAHFRV010000011.1:19642-76180 GCA_023266095.1 Gammaproteobacteria bacterium
TTGGCGTGGTACTCACCGTGTCCGCCTTCATGGCCGGACTTGGCTTAGGCAGTCTGCTGGGCGCGCGGTTTGGCCACCTGTTGAGATCGCCACTGATGTGGTGCGCGGCGCTGGAAGCGGCTGTGGCGGGTTTTGCCCTCTTAATGCCTTCCATTTTTCAGTGGCTGGAGCCGTGGTTGGACGAGTTTGCCGGCGGTGCCAATCTAGCTCAATGGCACGGCCTCCAGGGCGGTGCCAGCTTTTTGATGCTGTTTTTGCCGGCCCTGGCCATGGGTGCCGGTTTTTCATTGATACTGCGCGGCCTGGCGGGAACCCCGGTGAGTCTTGCCAAGCTGTATGGTTTGAATACCTTGGGTGGGGTGCTGGGCGCTCTATTACCCTTGTTGTTGTTGCCGACGCTGGGGTGGACGCCGTCTTTGCAGTTGATCGTCGTGGTGGGAATGGCGGTGGCGGTGTTGATTGCTTGGGGCGCCCGCTCGTTACCCTCCATTAATGTATCTGCGCAAACATCGCTCGACGCCGGCGTGCGTCCACCCATTACTTTGTTGCTGAGTTACGCCGGCGTGGGCGCCGCTGCCTTAATCCTGCAAGTGGGGTGGACTCGGCTCTACGGCATGATGCTGTTGCGCACCGAATACGTGCTGGCGGTGATTTTGGCGATATTCCTGCTGGGCATCGGTCTAGGCAGTCTGCTGGCCCGCCGTTCCTTTTGTCAAAAATGGTTTGTTTGGCTGCCGCCGCTCGCGGGCGTGTTTGCTCTGACCAGTCTGTGGGGTTTGCCAGTGTTGGCGGCTTGGGCCGATCGCCAGCAATTCGAGTCATTATCGGCGGCCTTGTTTTGGCAGGGCTTGGCACTGGCCGTGTTGACCTTTCCCACCACCTTGATACTGGGCGCTTGGTTGCCCTTGTTGAGTGAACGCATCGCGGCGGGCAAGGCTATCACGGGCGCATGGCTGTATGGAGCCAACGCGGTCGGGGCGGCGGTGGGCGCGATGGTCGGCGGGTTGATATTGGTTCCCTGGATAGGTACGACCGCGCTCATCGGCTTGGCGGCATTGTTGCTGTTTGTCTGCGGGATGGGATGCATAAGCAGCCGGCGGCCGTGGTGGGTAGCGCCGATATTGCTCGCCGCGGCCGTGCCCGTGCTGCCCTTCCCGCCGGTCAGCAGCTTATTACCGGTGACCCAGTCCCGGGTGAAGGATTTGGCGCTCTACGAGGATGCCTTATCCATCACCCATGTGGTGGAGCAGGAGGACGGCCAGCGCTTGTTGCTGGCCGACTTGCAGCGGATGGACGCTTCCTCGGACCCGGTTGCGGTAATGGGTCAACAAAATCAGGCCAGACTGCCGTTGTTGTTGCATCCGCACCCGCGTTCGGTGTTGTTTTTAGGTTTGGGCACAGGTATCTCCGCGGCGGGCGCCTTGCCGTTTCCGGAAATTTCGATAACCGCAGTGGAGTTGTCGGAGGGGGCGATCAGCGCCGCCCAGAAATGGTTCGCTCCCGTGAATGCGGACGTGATGCGGCGGGTGCGGGTGGTGCATGATGACGCCCGCCGTTTTCTGCGCACCGACACTGAAAACTACGACGTGATCGTCGGCGATCTGTTTCATCCGGACTTGATCGGGCGGGGCAATCTGCTTTCCGTGCAGCAGTTCCAGCAGGCCCGTGCTCATCTGGCACCCGATGGGGTGTTCGTGCAATGGCTGGCGCTCAACCAGTTTGACCCCGGGTCGCTGGCCATCGTGTTGCGCAGTTTCCGGCGGGTGTTTCCCGAGGCGCAATTGTTCGTCGAAGGTTTTCGTCTGGCGTTGGTAGGGCCGCGGAACCGCTGGCTGGGAGCGCCCGCCGTGCTGACTAATTTGGCGCGCTTGCCTGCCGCGGAGCAAGCCGCGGTGACCGGCGGCGAAGGGCCGTGGACTTGGCTGGGACGTTACTGGGGGCCGATCCCCGCTAGCTGCGGCCCGCTGCAGGACGAGTGGCGTCCCCAGATCGAGTTCAAGCTGCCTCAAGCGCGTTATGCCGGGACATTTGATCTGGGCAGCCTCCTTGATCTGCTGCTCCGGCAACGCCAGGATCTGGATGCTGCGAGCTTGGCATTGCGGATTGAAGCTCGCAATAGGGAAGCCTTTGAGCGGGCCTACGTTGGATCGGAGCTGGCGATGCGCAGCTGGTTGGCGTCTTTGCGCGGTGATCCCTATGAGGCGCCGCGTCTGTTGCGTGCGGCTTATGAAGCCAATCGCCAGGACCGCTGGATCGCCTTCAATTTGGTGGATCAGATGCTGGCGTCACTGCCGCAGGCGCTACGACAAGGGCGTGATGAACGTGACGCCTTGCAAACGCTGTTGGTGATACATCCCGAGCATGCCGGTGTTTTACGTGCGCTCTGGCATCTTGAACGGAGGACGGGAAATATTATTGAGGCGGAGGCTTATCGGCAGCGTTTGTTGAGGTTGAGCCCGCTCGACCGGGAGGCAAACTTGGTAACAGAGCCTTAAACGGATAAGGGCCGCATAGCGGCCCTTATCGATAAAATAACTTGCACTGCAACGCGGGGATTATTTAGCGCGTTCTTCTTCCTTGCGGCGGCGCAGCACGTCTGAAAAAGCGGCATCGCTGACCAAGTAGGCACCGACCATCACGATGCTGAAAACAAAGATAGGAATCAAAATCCGAATACCAATTTCTTCGACCATGTTACCCCCCTCCGTATGAAAGCCTTTCCCCAAAAGGGAGAACAGGCCAGTTGCACGACTATAGCCAATCAAATCGTAATTTACAACCTGCATCTTTGAAAATTGAGGCGGGAAATGGCGCTGCTACGCAGGCTGTGCCCTGGCCGCTGGGCTAAAGTTGCCGCTCGCGGCTGAAGTTTGGAAACCATCCGGCCGGTCTAAGGCGGTGTATCGCCGTTATGCTAAATGTCTCGGTGCGGGGACGCACGCAGCCACGTAAAAAGTCTTATCTGGCAGGCTATGCAGCCGGATAGGCGAGGCTGCGAGCCGGGCAGTTGCATCGTCAGTGTGGATTGGATAGAGTAGCTCCGCTGAACAGATAAGCGGGTCTTCCAAGAGGGGGGATACGCTAAAAGCGATTTGTTATTAATGGGGGAGTGGGTGATTATGAACAACGTCGGTTTTCTTGCGGTTCTGTTTACCATCGCGATCTTGATCTTTGTTGTTTTGCCCTCAATGACCATCTAAATTAATTGGCGGGGCGAACTCTAACTTTAAAGTCCAGCGTGAGTGGCTGGCGGGGCGAGTGAGCCCACATCCGTGTGCTCCCGCCCCTGTCCCGCCCCTACCTATACGACGGGGCAAAAGCAGCCGGCGCCCGCAGCTTCTGTTGTTTCCCAAATATTCAATACGCGAGGGTTGATCTTGCATCCTACACAGCTTGCCGCGGAATATCGTCAGCTGCTTAAGTTTTTGCTTGGGGCGGCCACTTTTTTGTTTGTTGGCACTGTTCAGGGTGTTGTGCAAGTCCTTCCCCCTATCAGGGCTTGGCTGGACTCGGTGGGAAGCCCGATCAGTGGCCCCGGTCATATGATCGATCCGCTCGCCCACGCCCATATCAACGTGGTGGGGGGCTTGGTCATCATCGGAATGGCGGTCACCTATTATTTATTGCCGATATTGTCGGGGCGCCCGGTGTGGTCGAAGCGTTTGATCGAACATTCATTCTGGTGGACCGCGGTGGGAGTCAGCGGTTTTTATACGACCTTGTTGAGCTTCGGGATCATCGAAGGCAATTTGTTGTTGAATAATCCGCAAGCCGTGCCCGGCGTCCATCACTATTACGCCCCGGTCATCAGCGTGATTTCCACCGTGATGGGCGTGGGTTTCTGGGTGTTCTTCGTCAATGTCTTTTGTACTTTCAGAGCCATTTATAAGAAAGAATGAGCATGTCCTGCGGCTGTCCCACGGAAATCCCGGATTGGGACGGTAAGGATCTCGACCTCGGTGGGCGCCATGCCCACACTCTGCCGATCCCGATGTTCATGCATATGCCCATCGCTTATGGAGTGTATCTGGATCGCCAACAGCAGCTTGTCGAAAAGTTGGAGCTCAAAGAGTGCTGGCCGGGCTTGGTGCTGACCCGTACCGGATTTTTCAGAGGCAGTCTCACCCGCTTGCTGGAAAAAACCCACTCACCGTCGCGCCACATCCAGGTGTTGCCCAGCCCATTCCGGGTGCGCGCGGAGCTTCATCGTGGCAATGTCAGCACCAGCTATAAAGTGATACAGCGCATGCAGGCCGAGCTGGTCGATGCCGGCCGCGCGCCCAAAGAACTGTATATGTGTCATCTGACCTGTCCCCACTGCGAAGAGCACAAAGGCGGAGAGCAGATTTTATTGCTGCGCCGCTGGGAAGAAAGTGCATTTCTGAAAAAGCGGCAAGCGGGACGTGTTTGATCGGTGATTGAGGCGCTGATTTCCGCGCCGGATTTAACCGAAGATTAAAAAAAGATCGCCCCGGGTTTTTTAGCGCGCGGAACAATCACTGCGTTTTTCAAAACTGAGTTCAGTATTTTAAAGTACGGTGTTGTTGGCGCTGGGTGCGGGTCGTTATACCGCGGCTTGCTGTCGGCACGGCGCCGTGTCGTACAGGGCGGAGTTGGGATTTCCGTTGTGTTGCCGACGTTTTCAGGGCGCGCTGGTTTTCACGCTGGCGATTTGTTCGCTGAGAGGGAACCGTAACAAGCCTTGGCGGTTGTCGCGGTCGACGCGTACATACAAGACATCGTTGGCGGGGTCCGCCACCGCGATGGCGCGCCGATAAACGCCCACATGACCATCTTGTATGGCTTGATGCCAGCGACCATCCTCATTGATGCGTAATGACACGATGAGGTTGTGAACCGGTTTACTCTGTTCGCGAGAAGCGATCACCAGAAATTCGTTCATGCCTCTGGCGGCCAGGGGCGGCCGTGTTTCAACTTGGATGCGGATATCCTCCCAGGCTTGGGCCGGCATGGAAGGCGTCGGGCCGCTGTCGCAGGCGCTCAACGCTAAGCAGAATGCCGCGATTGTCCAGCGGAGGCATGAATAGGCTTTAAAGTGGCGCATGAGTTTGGAAGTAATGGATGATTTTGCGCAGGTCTTCTTCCGCGATAGGCGCGAGGCCCTTGGTGATCCGGTGTTGTTGCATGCGCAGCACGATCGGCCGCCAATCGCCCCGCTGATGCGCGGAAGGGCGCGGAGGGACGTGGCATTCGCTACACCATTTTTGGATCAAGGGTTGCAGTTCATTAACCGCAGGTGTTTGAAAACCCATGGTCGCCTCTTGTTTGCCGCCGTCGCAAGCTGCGATGCCAGTGGCGAATATCAAGAAAAATGCTTTGAGCATGGACGAGCTTATGCCGCGCGGGCATGCAGTGTAGAGTGTTGACGGGGTAATGGTGAACGTCTCCGTACGGCTTTTTCATCTGAATGTGGGGCCCGCCGACTGGTGTGGCCATCGAGGTTCTGCCAGCATAATAAATAATCTTACTTCGGGGATTTACTGTTTTCCGCGGCTTGTTTGACCTTTTTGCGCGCGCGCTGGTGCCGTCCATCCACCATGTAATAAATGATGCCGGCCATGCTGATGACCCAGACAGCGCCGGCGACAATGCCCCAGTCGAACCAGGGCCGCTCGTAGCCGGGGCGCACGCCCCAGAAGGGGAAGGTGAGGCCGGTCGCAACCAGCAAGAGTACAAAAAAGAGCGCGATGAACCAATAAGGCACGCCGTGATCTGATGAGGAATCGGCCATTTTCTCCAGCATTTCCCAATCCTCGAGGCCGCGCTTGCTGATCCGGTCTTCGTCGTTGGCGTAACCCAGATGATCCTGACGCTTCTCGCCCCATTGCACTTCGTGGATGGGGCTTACCGGTTCCTGCTCATCGGTTTGCTTGGCAATCATGGTTTGTTAACCTCGTTCGACGTAGTGTTGTATCTGGAAGCTGTCCTTCCAGCCGTCCGCCGCTTGGGCGTGGACGGTGATGCTATAAATGCCGGTAGGCAAGCCGGGTTTGATATGGAGGTTGAGGTCCTTGCGGTCCGCCGTCGTGAAGTCGGCTTGGGTTTGATTCAAGCTGTACATCTCCGCGGGAATGCCTTCCACTTGCACGGCCACGCTAGCTGGGCGATAGGTTTTATTGGCGATATTGATCCGATAATCTTGAATTTGATCGCCGTGCAGTATCTCCGCGCGGTACACGGTGAGATGGTACGGGTTGTAGTCGACGATTCCCCAGGTCAGCAGGCCCACTCCCAGCGCGAAGACCGGCGCGACCCACTTGGTGCGGTTGAGCAAAGTGGTCAAATCCATTTTGTTGTTGGAGCGCTGTTTACCTTTGGGAGGGCCGAATTTCAGGCTCAACAGGCCGGCGACGCCCTGTTTTTTATGTAGGCTGTCGCAGGCGCTGACGCACTCGCCGCAGTTGATGCAGCTGTCGTAAGTCAGGGTGTTGCGCGGATCGATATTGACCGGGCATTTGGTTTCGCAGTAGTTGCAGCTGCCGCACTCCTGTCCGCGTGCGGCATCGTATTCGATGTGCAAGGTGTCGCGGGTCTTGAACAGGAATTGCCACATTCTGTAGATGCACATGTAGCGGCATACGTAGTGGCGGATCAAGGCGATGTTGGTGGCGACGATGAACACGAATACCGCGTAGATCCAGTACAGCGAATTGCTCAAGGCCGGATGCGGTTGCAGGGTCACGAAGGCCCAGATCGCTTCGCGCGGGAGAAAATAGAGCATGGGGATGATGGAGATCAGCATCGCCGCGCCGAGGATTTTCACGACCAAGGTCGCCCAGTTTTTCCAGTGGTTCTTACCCGATGAAATCCGGGTACTGGCGGGTTCGTCACCCCAGTTGATGATGGCGCGTTTGCCCAGCAGGCGGGAGGTCAGGTTGTTCGCCCAGCTGGAAAAGGTGTTTTGCGGGCAGACCCAGCCGCAGAACACATTGCCCATGGTGGAATATAAAACGATGAACAGGCAGGCCGCCGCCAGCCAAAAGCCGAAGACGATAAAAAAGTCGGCGAACCAGATTTGCCGGTCGAGAATCACGAAGCCCGATGACACGTCTATTCTGAACAAGCCGAGCAGAGGAATCAGGATCAGCACAACTACCGCACCGATGCGGGTGAATTGGCGGATCCGGGCCATATTCCCCCCGCCACCTTTGGACTCGGTTACAATGGGAATGCGTTTAAATGTCGCGTGCTGACTCATGATCCAACGGTACCCACTTTGGTTAGGCTACGTAAGGCTCGGACGTCCGGCTGTGATTACAACGTTGGGGCCGGGGCCGACCTCGCATTGGCTACAGGTAGACTTACGTTACCGAATTTAGACAGTCCTAGCAGCAGAGATTCCACCGTTGATACTATCACTCATCGAAGTAATTGGGGAACACCAGTCATGACTGCAGTAATAAAGCGCTTGCGTTCTTTGCTCGCCCTGTGTTTGTACGTGGTGTTTTTGCCTGGGTGTGAAACGGGCAGTCCCGTATCGGCGGCGGAGGCGGTGGCCGCCCAATACTATCAAACCTTGAAAAACCGGGATTTTGAAGCGGCGGCGGATTTTTTCATCGCCGGGCAGCAGAGCCGCGGCCAATGGTTGCAGCAGTTGAAGGAATATAATGGCAAGCTGGGTGATTTGAAGGAGACCAAACTCACCAATACCTTGGTGAACACGGTATTCAGCGGCCGCCGCTATATTCTCACGTATAGCGTCAAATACGCCAATTTTCCCGCCACTGAAACCCTGATTATGTTCGAACCGGTCTCCGGCGAGAGCATCCGGATAGAAGCCATTAATGTGATGTCGCGCGGGCTGTAGTTGGATTTGGATCGGGCCGCCTATTTGAAATCGAGGCGCAGCATCTTGCCGCCGGTTTTTTCCGCCAAGCCCAGGTATTCCCGTTCGGTATACGGATCGGAGCGCCCAAACGGTAGTGTGAACACCGGGCGGGGAATCTCACTGTAGTGGATGGTGTCGTCCGACGGTTCGTCGCCGATCAGCATATACGCGCCCGGTAACGGTGTGTCGCTTGCCGCGGTGCGGAAGGCCAGTCCGATATTTTCAATGTTGCCGGAAAAGGGGGCGCCGCTCATCAGGCTGTCGAACATGTCACCCATGGTGCCGGTATAAGTTTTGGCGGTCCGGTCCGAGAACCAGGTGATGGCCGAGAGTTGTTTGTCGGCGCGGGTCACGATGAGCCGCAGGATGGGTATCAGAAAGGACGAAACACCATGCATGGACCCGGTGGCATCGACCACCAAATGCAGGTCTTTGCCTGGTATATCCTTTAGCCCTTGGACGAAAAGGTCAAAATCCTTGCGCCCGATGTTGGCGGATTCCAGGATGATGTCCACTTCGCCTTCGGGGTCGGCGATCAGAATTTTTTCCAAGTCTTTTTTGACGCGTTTTGTATCGGTTTCCGCAATGTTTAAGGCTTTTTTCAGGGCCGCCAATTCTTTTTTCAGTTTGGGTAATTCGTTCTGTTCGGACATGCGCGAGGTGATGAGGACCACCACCAGCAAAAAGATAAACGTGCCGAGCATCATTAACGCGATGTCGGAAAAAATCTGGTAAGCGTTGGAGGACGCTTCCTGGCGGCGTTGGCGCGGGCTGGGGGTCATTCTTTGCGGGAACGCGCGCTGTCCATGCTGCGTCTCAGTCGAGCCCACCACGAGCGGTTGATCTTATTCATGATGCGGATCTCCTCCTTCAACAAATCAGAATAATAATGTTGCAGGACGACCGAGTCGCGCAGGGTGGTTTTATCCTGGTCCTCGTCGCCGAGTCGGCTGAGTTGTTGGGCGACTTGACGGAATTCCAGCATGGACTTCATGGATTCGTGCATGGCGCTTTGCAGGGCGCGGACGTTTTCGCCCAGCAGAGTGATTTCTTTATTCAACAGTTGCACGTCGCGTTCCAGGGTGGGTTTTAAGTCGGCCGTGCAATAGACCGTGCAAATCCGTTTAACCACTTCCGACAGCCCTTCGATGCCGTGATCGGTAATCAGGGCGAAGATGCGCAGCAGTACGCCCCCCAATACCGAGCCGAGCAGGGTGGTGTAGAACGCGGTGCCCATCCCGCCCATGGCTTGGCGTAATCCGTTCAAGAGCCGTGCCTCGTCATGCCCCAAGGCGTCGAGCGAGGTGGTGAGGCCGGTCAAGGTGACGCTCAGCCCTACCACGGTACCGATCAGACCGAGGGTAATCAACAGATTGCCGACCATCTCAACCGAATTGCTGGTGCGATAATAACTCGCGAATTCGATGTCGATCAGCGATTCGATATTGGGTTGATCGTTGTTTTTGATGACTTCTTGCAGTGAGTTAAAAAAACGGTCAACCGCGCGATTGGTCTTGTTGGGGTTCATGCCATGCAGGCCGCTGTTCCTGGCGATCAGCCCCAGCTGCGAGGCACGGACCGCTTCTTCGGTGATGGTGACGGCCAAACCAAAGCTGATGGCGATCCCCAGGATAAACAGCGCCATGATGATCCAGGTGATTCTGGTCGTGTCATGTTTGATGAAGTCGATGAGATTGGTGTCGAAATAAAGGGCGAAGTTAATGGTGAGAGCCGTACTTGCCCAGATCACCCAAAGAATAATGGTGCGAAAGGCCTTTTCCTGCACCAAGTGCTTGTGCTCAGTCTTCCGCGTACCGCTGTTCATGGCTGTCCTTGGGTTGGTCTGGGGGCGATGCCAGCGGTGGTGTGTGCTGGCCGCACATCGCCTTCTTCACGATACAGGGGAAGGGCTTTTATTTAATCAGCGATTGTTTATTACAAGAAGTCTAGCGTCAAGCAGGGCGTAAGGCGCCGCCAAAATATTCCACGCATTCTGATAGGTGAGCAGGGAGTGAAGTTTATGTGGCTCTGGGCTGCGCGGTGTCAAGGTTGGCCGAGCGCATTGGATGAAATCGGCGCCAAGGGTCGGGATGTAGCGGCAGTAGTGCTGAGCGTGGAGGCTAGGCTCAAGCCGGTGAATAATACGCAACCGGCGAAGGGCCGGTTGCGTATATAACGTGCTGTTAAAAAGTGGGTGTAGCTTTTTTCTTTAGTAATTTTATTAAAGTGTTATTGATTTAGCCAAAAAGAACAAGCCGGTAAAAATGGCGGCGAGCCCCAAGACAATGATGGGATCCTGTTTGCTGATATCTTGCCAGGTTTTATTGGACATAACTCTCATCTCCCCTTATGACTATATACCCGTATAAAGTCTAATTGAATAGACGACTAAAACGCTCTGTTTTTTTACACAGGGATGAGCGTGGCGTCAAGCCTTTATTGGAGGACAAATTTAAGTTATAGACTGGACGGTGCTCCGCCCCGGTGGTCATGAAACGGCGGTGAGGCGCAAATACTTGGCGTAGAGCTGATCGTGGGTTTCTTCGCGCTCCGGGTCTTTGGGGATGCAGTCGACGGGACAGACGGCCACGCATTGGGGCGTGTCGAAATGGCCCACACACTCGGTGCAGCGTTCGGGATCGATGACGAAGATATCCTCACCTTGAGAGATGGCCTGGTTGGGGCACTCGGGTTCACAAACGTCGCAATTGATGCATTCGTGGGTAATCATCAAGGCCACAGCCGGGGTCTCCTGGGCGGTGAAAATCGAGCGGGCATATTAGCCTAGCCGCTTGACGAGCGCAGCCCGCACTTCGGGATGGACGAAGTCGGAGATGTCGCCGCCCAGTGCGGCGATCTCCCGCACCAGGCTGGCGGAGATGTAGCTGTACTGTTCGGCGGGCATGAGAAACAGGGTCTCGATGCCGGGGGCAAGTTTGCGGTTCATGCCCGCCAGCTGAAATTCATATTCGAAATCGGACACGGCGCGCAGCCCGCGGAGTATTACCTGCGCGCCGCGGGCTTGGGTGAACTGCACCAGCAGGGTATCGAAGCCGCACACCTCGACGTTGTCGTGCCCTGCGAGCACGGTGTGGGCCAGGGCCACCCGTTCTTCCAGAGTGAAGGCCGGCGTCTTGCCCGGGTTGGCGGCGACCGCGACGATCACCTGGTCGAACATCCGCGCTGCGCGCTGGACCAGATCGCTGTGGCCGTGAGTGATGGGGTCGAAGGTGCCGGGATAAATGGCGGTGATGTGTTTGCCGCTCATGGTGCGGTCCTTTCTGGCCGGGTGGACGGGACGGAACATTTGAGCAAATGATAGCCCACTTGTCCCGCGGCTTTGTGGCGGAACAATTCCCAGCCGGCGGGCAAGGCTGGCAAAGGGGTGGCGCGGGCGGCCTCGACGTAGATCCACGCCGCGGGCGCGAGCCAGCCCGGTTCCGCCAGGCGTTGCAGACAGGCGCCCAATACGTCATCACTGAAGGGCGGGTCGAGAAATACGACGTCGAAAGGCCGGGCCGGGGTTTGCCCGAGAAATTCCCGAGCATCGGCCAGCACCGGGTGGGCGCCGTCGGTGTGCAAAGTTTCACTGTGCTGACGCAGTTGGGCGATGACTTGGGGTTGCCGGTCCACCATCACCGCCTCCGCCGCGCCGCGCGAGAGGGCCTCGAAACCCAGGGCGCCGCTGCCGGCGTAGAGATCGAGGCAGCGCGCGCCGGGGATAATGTTTTGCAGCCAATTGAACAAGGTCTCGCGCACCCGGTCGGGGGTGGGGCGCAGACCGGGCAGCGACGGGAAGGCGAGTTTGCGGCCCCGCCATGTCCCGCCGATGATGCGCAGCTGATTGCGTCCCGCGCCGTTCACGGCGCCGCTTTGGCCGCGCCGCCGACGATCACGGTGACCATGCGCTGTGTATCGATGCGGCGCTGGAAGGCGTCGCGGATTTGGGCCGCCGTGACCGCCTCGACGCGCTTATTGAACGTGTCCAGATAATCCAACGGTAGTTGATAAAAGCCGATCATCGCCAGGTTCTCGACGATCTTGCTGTTACTGTCCAGCCGCAGGGCGAAACCGCCGGTGATGTTTTTCTTAGCGGCGGTCAGCTCCGCTTCCTTCGGCCCTTTGGCGATGAATTCCTGCATGACGTCGCGCAACACCGTCAAGGCCTGATCGGCTTGATCGTTGCGGGTTTGCAGTCCGGCGGTGAAGGGTCCGGCGGCGCGCATGGGGATGAAGTAGCTGTACGAGCTGTACGACAGGCCGCGTTTTTCCCGCACCTCGTCGCTGATGCGCGAGACCAGGCCGCTGCCGCCGAGGATGTGATTGCCGACGTAGAGCGGAAAATAATCGGAGTCGTCGCGGGTGAGGCCGGGCTGGCCGAGCAGTATATGGGTTTGCCCAGAAGGGTAGTCGATGCGCGTGAGTTTGGCCTCGGCAGCGGGCGGGACGGCGGGCACCGCGGCGGGCGCCTTGCCTTCCGGGAGCTGGCCGACGACTTGTTCGGCGATCTTCTCCGCGCCGGCGCGGTCCAGCGCGCCGACGATGGCGACGGTGGCATTGCGGGCGACGTAATAACGCTGGTAGAAATTCACGAGGTCGTCGCGGGTCAGCGCCTTGACGCTTTCTTCGGTGCCAAGCGGCGGCGTGCCGTAGGGATGGTCGGGATACAGTGCGGCGAAAAAGGCCTTGCTGGCGATGTCCTCCGGCGATTCCTGCTCCGAACGCAAGGCCACCAGCGCGCGGGTGCGCTCGCGCTCGAAGGCATCGGCGGGGAAGGTGGGCTGGGTCAGCACCGTGGCCAAGGTGATGAGGGCCGGCGCCAGTAGACTGGGTTCGGTGAGGCTGCGCAGACTGACGATGGCCATATCCCGTTGCGCGTCGCCGCCGAATTGCGCGCCCAGACCTTCGAAGCGTTCGGCGATTTGATCGGCGTTGAGTTCGCCCGCCCCTTCGCCGAGCAGGCCGTTGGTGAGCTGAGCCACGCCGTCCTTGCCGTCGTCTTTGGCGCTGCCGCCGTCGAATACCACGCGGACATCGACGATCGGCAGCTCCGGCGCCGGGACGAAATAGACCCGCGCGCCGTTGGCGGTGGTCCAGGTTTCGATCTTGGGCGAGGCGGCGGCGATGGTCGCGGTGAATACGAGGGCGAGGGCCGCGCCGATCAGCGCCAGGCGCCGGGTCGTTATTTTAGTTGTGGTCGTGCCTGTTTTAGCGTACATGGTTGCCACCCTCTTGCTGACCGTGTTGCATGCGTCGTGCGCGTTCTTCGTCGATGGGTTGCGGATCGAGCACCGCCACCGTCAGATGATCATCGACCAGATATTTGCGCGCCACCTCGCGCACCTGTTCGGCGGTCACCGCCTTGACGCGTTCGAGATAATTCTCCGCCACCCTCCAGCTGAGGCCCATGGCTTCCAGCGAACCGATCTTCATGGCTTGATAAAATACCGAGTCGAGCTGATACACATCGCCGGCCATCACCTGCGCCTTGACCCGTTTGAGTTCGTCCTCGCTCACCAGGTCGTCGCGCACGCGTTTGACTTGGTCGCGCAAGGCTTGCTCCAGTTCGGCGATGTCGTGGCCTTGACTCGGCGTGCCGTCGAGTATCAGCAGGCTTTGATCACGGGAATCCAAATCGTAACCGGCGCCAGCCTGGGCGGCGATTTGAGTGTCGCGCACCAAGTGTTTGGCGAAACGCGCGCTGCTTCCGCCGTCCAAAATGCCGGCGAGCACTTCGAGGGCATAGGGCTCCCACTCCTCGGGATTGGTGGTGCGCGGAGGGACTTTGTAGCCCATCATCAAATAAGGCAGTTCGGCGGGCGCTTTGACGGTGAGGCGGCGGGTGCCCACTTGAGCAATTTCCTGACGCTGTTTGAGCGGTTCGAGTTTGCTGGGTTTGAGCGGGCCGAAATGTTTTTTGGCGAGGGCCAGCACCTGTTGCGGATCGACATCGCCTACTACCACCAGCACCGCGTTATTGGGGGCGTACCACAGACCGTACCAGCGTTTGAGATCGTCGGCATGCAAGTTCTCCAGATCCCCCATCCAGCCGATGACCGGAATACGGTAGGGGCTGTTCAAATAGGCTACGGCATTGAATTGCTCGTAGGTGAGGGCTTGCGGGTTGTCTTCGGTGCGCATGCGTCGCTCTTCCATTACCACCTTCACCTCTTTGGCGAATTCCTCGGGATCGAGCAGCAGGTGGCGCATGCGGTCGGCTTCCAGCTTGAAGCTGACTTCGAGGCGGCTCTTTTCCAGTTGCTGGAAATAGGCGGTGTAATCGCGGCTGGTGAAGGCATTTTCGCGGCCGCCGTTTTCGGCGATGATGCGCGAGAATTCATTGGGGCCGTGGTTTTTAGTGCCTTTGAACATCATGTGTTCGAGCACGTGGGAAATGCCGGTGATGCCGTCGTGCTCGTAGCTGCTGCCGACCTTGTACCACACTTGCGAGACCAGCACCGGTGAGCGGTGATCTTCCTTGACGATCACCTTCATGCCGTTGTCGAGCCGGTATTCGTGGACCGCGCCGCCGGATTGGGCGAGGGTATTCAAGGGAATCAACAAGCACAGCAGTATCAACGTTTTTAAATTTCGCATATTCGGTTCCCTGTATTGCCGACTTACCCGATGGACGGAGGGGTGATAGGATAGCCTATTGGTCCGGCGAGAGGGCCATGTTCTTTCCGCCGGCTCTTTATTCCCCGCGTTAACGCGTTAGCTACGACTACGGTTGCTTATGTTTGGTTTCAAAAAAAATCGCGACACCCCCGCGGACCAGGCCCCGCGTCCCGGCCTGTTTCAACGCCTCAAACAACGCCTCGCCCGTACCCGCGGCAGCCTCACCGAAGGGCTGGCGCGCCTGGTGCTGGGTAAGAAAATCATCGACGAGGAGGTGCTCGAGGAGATCGAGACCCGCTTGTTGACGGCGGACGTCGGCGCCGATGCCACCGCGCGCATCATCGATGACCTGACCGCGCGGGTGCAGCGCAAACAGCTCGGCGACGCCGAGGCCCTGCTCACTGCATTGAAAGAAGATATGCAGGCCATCCTCGCGCCGTGCCATGTGCCACTGGTGATCCCGGCCGGCGTGCGGCCCTATGTGATCCTCATGGTCGGCGTGAACGGGGTGGGCAAGACCACCACCATCGGCAAGCTGGCCAAACGTTTTCAGGCCGACGGTTTGTCGGTGATGCTGGCCGCCGGCGACACCTTCCGCGCCGCCGCGGTGGAGCAGCTGGAGACCTGGGGCGAACGCAACGGCGTGGCGGTGGTGGCGCAGGCCCGCAACGCCGATCCGGCCTCGGTGGTCTACGATGCACTGCAGGCGGCCAAGGCCCGGGGCATCGATGTGTTGATCGCCGACACCGCCGGCCGTCTGCATACCCAGGCCAATCTGATGGAAGAATTGAAGAAGATAAAACGGGTGCTGCGCAAGCTGGAGCCTAGCGCGCCCCACGAGACCCTGCTGGTGATCGACGCCGGCACCGGTCAAAACGCCTTGAATCAGGCCCGCCAGTTCCACGAGGCGGTGGGCTTGACCGGCATCACCCTCAGCAAGCTCGACGGTACCGCCAAGGGCGGCATCATCTTCGCCATCGCCGAGCAGATGAAATTGCCGATCCGCTTCATCGGGGTCGGCGAAGGTATCGACGATTTGCGTCCCTTCGACGCCGAGGATTTCGTCGAGGCCCTGTTCGCCGGCGAGGCGGCGGAGGATCAGCGGAGTTAGTCTTCGCTTCAAAGGCGTGCTTTCCAGTTATGATTGAATTTCGCAAAGTGGGGAAACGGTATCCCAGCGGCCACGCGGCCCTCACTGAGGTAAGTTTTGTTTTGGCGCGCGGTGAAATGGCCTTTCTCACCGGCCATTCCGGCGCGGGCAAGAGCACCTTGTTGAAACTCATCGCCTTCATCGAACGCCCCAGCAGCGGCGAGGTGATCGTCAACGAGCGCAACCTCAATCGTCTAGAGCGCGGCCACATTCCCTATCACCGTCGCAGCCTCGGCATGATTTTTCAGGACTACCGCCTGCTGCAGGATCGCACGGTGTTCGACAATGTGGCGTTACCGCTGGTGATAGGCGGTGAATACGATCAACGTGAGACCGGCCGCCGGGTGCGCGCCGCGCTGGATAAAGTGGGTTTGCTGGGCAAGGAAAAATATTATCCCCTGGAACTTTCCGGTGGCGAACAGCAGCGGGTGGGCATCGCCCGCGCCGTGGTGCACAAGCCGGTGCTGCTGCTGGCCGATGAGCCTACCGGTAATCTCGATCCGGACTTGTCGCAGGAGATCATGGCCCTGTTCGAGGCCTTTCAACGGGTGGGCGTCACGGTGCTGATCGCCAGTCACGATCACGACCTGATCGCCCGTATGAATCATCGCGTACTGACGCTGCAGCAGGGCAATCTGCGCAACGGCACCGCGGAGGCGCCGGCATCATGAAGCGGCGCGGCGAGCACGGCCAGGATTCGAAGACGGCGCGCGCCGCCCCACGCAAAGCCGGTCCGCGCCAGCGGGGGCTGGAAAATTATGTCACCCACCATTTGCGCGCCCTCTTCGCCAGTCTTGGCCAACTGGCGCGGGCGCCGTTGGCCACCTTGATGACCGCGGCGGTGATCGGCATTGCCTTGGCATTGCCCGCCGGCTTTCACGCCCTACTCGCCAGCGTGCAGGCAGTGGCCGCGGGTTGGGAAGGGGATATGGCCCAGATCTCGCTTTTTTTGAAACCCTCGATTAAAGACGATCAGGCCGCCGGCCTGGCCAAGCGCTTGCGCGGCATGCGCGAGGTGGCGGATGTGCGTTTCATCTCACCGCAGCAGGCGCTGGCGGAATTCGAGCAATCTTCGGGTTTGCGTGACGCATTGGCCTATTTAAATGTGAATCCGCTGCCAGCGGTACTGGTGGTGCGTCCGGGAGAAAAATACAGCACGCCCGCCGCCGCCCGGACATTGTTGCGTCGCCTCGAATCCATGACGGAAGTGGATAGCGCCCAGTTGGACTTGGCCTGGCTGGAGCGCCTGCACGCCATAATCGGTCTCGCCGCTCGCGGGGTGTGGTTGCTGGCGATGGTGTTGGCGGTAGGGGTGTTGTTGGTGGTGGGCAACACCATCCGTCTCGGTATACAAAATCGTCGGGACGAGATCATCGTCACCAAACTGCTCGGTGCCACCGACGGTTTCATCCGCCGGCCCTTCGTCTACGGCGGCATGTGGTATGGGCTGTTCGGCGGCTTGATCGCCCTGGTGGTAGTAAACGGTTTGTTATTGGGACTGAGCGGTCCGACACAACAATTGGCGGCTCTTTATCACAGCGGGTTTCGCCTGGAACTGTTGGGTGGCTTGGCCAGTTTGATCGTACTGGGTGTCGGCGCCGCGCTGGGCTGGCTGGGTGCCTGGTTGGCGGTTAGCCGTCATTTACGGGACGTCGAGCCGGTTTAAGTGTCGGCCGGTTAAGGAACTTCTACGTGGCCTTAGCACTCATAGGATTCGAGTGCTAAACTTATAAAAAATCACAGCGGTGCAGGAGTGAGGTGCCGCGTGGATCGTGATTTGCATATTCAGTACCTTAAACGGCGCGCGCCAATCGAGGCCGCTGGATTCAAGAGGGGTGAACTTAAATGATTGAACAAAATAAAGGACTGGAATTGGCCGTGCCGATAGGCAGCTTGGAAGCGTACGGCCAAGTCATCAACCGCATTCCGGTGCTGACCGCCGAGGAAGAGCGCGCGCTGGCGCGTCGTTTGCGGGACGACAATGACCTAGAGGCCGCCCGCCAACTTATTTTGTCGCATTTACGCTTCGTGGTCCGCATCGCCCGCGGTTACGCCGGTTATGGTCTGTCGCATGCGGATCTGATTCAGGAAGGCAATGTCGGCCTGATGAAGGCGGTGAAGCGCTTCGACCCCGAGATGAACGTGCGGTTGGTCTCCTTCGCCGTGCATTGGATACGCGCCGAGATCCATGAATTCATTCTGCGCAATTGGCGCATCGTCAAGGTCGCCACCACCAAGGCGCAGCGCAAGCTGTTCTTCAATCTACGCAGTGCCAAGACCCGGCTCGGTTGGTTCACCCGCGACGAAGTGAATGCCGTGGCCAAGGACCTCGGTGTCAGCCCCGAGACCGTGGTGGAGATGGAGTCGCGCATGAGCGGCTACGACGCCTCGCTCTACGGCGAGACCGACGACAACGGCGATGAACACCACGCCGCGCCCATTGCTTATCTGGCGGATCTGCGGGCCGACCCCGCCGAACAGCTGGAGCACGACAATTGGGACGATCACCACAGCGATAGATTGCACGAGGCGCTTGCGGGTCTCGATGATCGCAGTCGCGACATCCTTTCGCGCCGCTGGTTGGCGGATAGCAAGTCCACTTTGCACGAGCTGGCGGACCAGTATCAGGTTTCGGCGGAACGCATCCGCCAGCTGGAACAAAATGCGATAAAGAAACTCAAAATGGCGTTGGAGGAGTAGACGTCAGGTCGAGAGGGGAGCAGTAAAAGAACGGGGGGTGTCGATAGATAGGCACCGCCCGTTTTTTATGGGCGGACGGCGAGGGCGGCGAGGTTGAATTCCGCCGCCAGCGCCGCGACGTCCGGGTGGGCGAGATGGGGGAAAGTGGCCAGCCGCGGCGCGGCGAGTCGTGTCTCCAGGGCCGCGATATTTTCCAGGATCCGTTCCATCGTCGGATCAATGATGTTCGCCACCCAGCCGGCCAAGCGCACGCCGGAGCGGGTGATGGCCTCGCCGCTCAATAGAGCGTGATTAAGGCAGCCGAGCCGTATCCCTACCACCAGGATTACCGGCAGCTTCAGCGCTACCGCCAAATCCGCGAAACTCTCTTGCTCGTTGAGCGGCACCCGCCAGCCGCCGGCACCTTCCACGATCACAGATTCCGCCCGCGCGGCGAGCTGCGCGTAATGCGCATAGAGCGCCGCTACACTCAATTTCACACCCGCTTCACGTGCTGCGAGGTGAGGGGCGATGGCAGCGGGAAGCGCAAAGGGATTTACTTCTTCATAACGCAACGGAATATTGCCCGCGGCGAGCAGTTGTAGCGCATCGTCGTTGCGCCAGCCTTCCGGGCTGCGCAGGCAACCCGCCGCCACCGGCTTCATACCCGCCACGCGTCGTCCCGTTTCCGCGAGGCGATGAATCAGTGCCGCCGCGACCACCGTCTTGCCGACGCCGGTATCGGTGCCGGTGATGAAAAAACCGTTCATCACCGAGGTGACGCGCGCCGGCGCAGGCTGTCGATCGCGACTTTCACCACGCCGTCTTCACGCAGATTCACCGCGCTGCTCGGCGCCCAGGCCAGGCCGTAAACCACTTCGAAGGTCGCCGGCAACACGCCGTCGCGCCGCTCGTGCTCATAGGCGTCCGCCATGACGCGCAAGCGGCCTTTGCCGGTGAGGTTGCGCGTCCGGCCGGCGGCGGCGTTACGGGCGCCGAGGCTTTTGAGTTCGCGCATCAATTGCTGAACGTCGCGATAAGTAAGAATGAGGCGCTCGGCGTCCATCACCGGGTCAGCGAACGCGGCGCGCTGCAAGGCGTCGCCGATGTCGTGCATGTCGATGAAGGCGCTGACGTGCTGCGCGTTATCGGCGTGAGCCCAGGCCGCGCGCAGTTCTTTTAATGTGTCGGGGCCGAAAGTGGAGAACAATAGCAGACCGCCCGGTTTCAGCACTCGGCGGAACTCCTTAAAAACGGCGTCGAGATTGTTGCACCACTGCAAGGTGACATTGGAAAACACCAGATCGGCGCTGTGATTCGCCAGCGGCAAGCGTTCGGCATCACCGCAGATGAAGCATTGTTTACCGCGCAACCGCGCCAGCAGCCCGGCGCGGCGCCGCGCGGTGCGCAACATATTAACGGCGAGATCGAGGGCGATGATTTGTGCGGCTTTGTAACGTTTTGCCAGCGTCTTGCTGAGGTGGCCGGTGCCTGCACCGACGTCGATCACGGTGACAGGTTGCAGCCGGATGTAGTCGAGACGTTCCAGCAGGCGCGCGCCGATTTCGCGTTGCAACACGGCGACGCCGTCGTAGCTCGCCGCGGCGCGGTCGAAGCTGCCGCGCACGCGGTGTTTGTCGAGATGGTAGGCCTGATTATCCGTCATGCGGGTGTTCCAGAAAGCCGGTGAGTGTCGCCAGAAATTCTTGCGGATGAGAGAGAAAGGGCGCATGGCCGGCGGCATCCAGCACATCGACTTGTATCGCCGGCGCGTGCTGCCGCATCGCCGTGCCGACGCTCACCGGCACCAGCATATCGCGTCCGCCCAGTAACAATTGCGTGGGTCGTGACAGTGTAGCGAACTGAAGCCGCAAATCCGCGGTGCGCAGTATTTCCAGACCGGCGCGTAGCGCGGGCAGCGCCGGCGTATATTGCAGCAGTGCCGCGCGCAAGCTGCGCAGCGTCTCGCGGCTTTCCGCGGTGCCAGTGGTGACTTGCAGGCTAAGGAAGCGTTCCAGTGTTGCGCGATAATCCTGTTCCAGGGCGCGGGCGAAACCGGCGAGTACTGCCGGTTCCATGGCGTGCGGCCACTCCGGCGCGGTGACGAAGCGCGGCGAACTCGCGACCAGAATCAGTTTGTCCACGCGCGCGGGCGCATGCAGCGCCATCCGCGTCGCGATCATTCCCCCCAGCGACCAACCCAGCCAGATCGCGCGCGGCGGCGCGGCGGCGGCCACGGCTTCGGTCACCGCCGCGAGATCGACGTTTTCTGTCAGCGGCGGTGAACGGCCGTGGCCGGGAAGATCGATGAGACTGATGCGATAACGCGGTGCCAGTCGTTCCGCCAGCGCGGCGAACACGCCGCCGTGCAGGCCCCAGCCGTGCAGTAGGACGAGGTCGGGACCGAACCCGAATTGCTCGACGTGCAGATTCATAACACCGCCTCCAGCGCCGTGAGCAGCCGATCGACATCGGTTTCGCTGTGCGCCGCCGACAGCGCGATGCGCAAACGCGCCGTGCCGGCGGGCACGGTGGGCGGTCGGATAGCGGTGACGTAGATGCCGCGCGCGCGGAGCGCCGCGCTTATCGCCAGGGCGGTGGCCGAATCGCCGAGCAACAGCGGCTGGATCGGTGTGGCGGAGGGCAGCAAGTGCGCGCCCAATTGTGCGGCGCCGCAGCGGAAACGCGCGATCAGCTGCTGGAGGTGCTCGCGTCGCCAGCTTTCTTCTTGCACGAGACGCAGACTGGCCAGCGTGGCGTGGGCCACGGCGGGCGGCAGCGCCGTGGTATAGATGTAGGGCCGCGCGCGTTGAATGAGATATTCGATCAAGTCCTCGCTGCCGGCGACGAAGGCGCCGAAACTGCCGAGGGCTTTGCCGAGGGTGCCGATCAAGATCGGCACCGTTTCTTGATTCAAACCGTAATGTTCGACGATGCCGCGGCCGTGCGCGCCCAGGACGCCGAAGCCGTGAGCGTCGTCGACCATCAGCCAGGCGTCGTGTCGTCGCGCCACGTCGGCGAGTTGCGGCAGGGGCGCGAGGTCGCCGTCCATGCTGAACACGCCGTCGGTGACGATGAGCAGGCTGTCGCTGGCAAGATCATCGCCGGGTGTCGGAGCGTGCCGTGAATTTTTTTGGGCACTCAACCGCCGAGCCAAATCGCCGACGTCGTTGTGCGCGTAACGCCGCAGCCGCGCGCCGGAGAGGAGTCCCGCATCCAGTAATGAGGCGTGATTGAGTCGGTCTTCGAATACCGCATCGCCGCGCCCCGCCAGCGCCGCGACCACGCCCAGATTGGCCATATAACCCGTAGAAAACAGCAGTGCGCATGGCCGTTGAGTGAACTCGGCCAGCGCCTCTTCCAATTCATGGTGCGGGCGCTGATGACCGGTGACGAGGTGTGAGGCACCGCTGCCCGCGCCGTAGCGGTCGGCGCCGGCTTTCAGCGCGGCGATCATCCGCGGGTGATTGGCGAGGCCGAGATAATCGTTGCTGCAAAAGGAGAGATAAGGCGTGCCGCCGATCACGATCTCCGTGCCCTGCGGACTCTCCACCACGGCGCGACTGCGATACTGGTGCTGCGCCCGCAGCGCCGCGAGTGCGGCGGCGAGGTCTTTCATAGCAAATAAACCTTAGATTACGCCGTCGCCGATATCACTATCGGTGTTTCCGCCGCGCGCCTCTGTTGAGTATCGCCGCGCGCGCGTACTTTGAGGTCGTCGAGCATTTTGAGGTCGTCGCTCACTTGGCGGCCCTTGGTGGTGAGGTAGTCGCCGATCATCACACCGGAGGCGCCGGCGAAGAAAATCATCGCTTGCAGGTCGCGCAGGAAGTGGCGGCCGCCGGCGATGCGGATCTCGGCGCGCGGCAGCATATAACGGAACACCGCGATCATGTGCAATATCTCGAGCGGTTGCATGGGCTGCTGGTCTGCCATGGGCGTGCCGTCGATGGGGTTGAGGAAATTGAGCGGCACCGATTCCACATTGAGATTGCGCAGCGTCTCCGCCAGTTCGATGCGCTGATCGAGCGATTCGCCCATGCCGAGGATGCCGCCGGCGCAGACCCGCAGACCCGCCGCCACGGCATGGCGGATGGTGTCGATGTTTTCCTGATAGGTATGTGTGGTGCAGACGTTGTGGAAGAAACTCTCGGCGGTTTCGAGATTGTGGTGATAATTTTCCATGCCCATCGCCTTCAGCATGTCCGCGCTCTCTTGATCGAGCGCGCCGAGGCTGGCGCAGCGGCCGATGTCCGAGTGTTTTTTGAGTTCGCCGAAATAGTCGCGTAGCTGCTCGCGCTCTTTATCGCCGCGTACGCCCCAGCCCTTCGACACCACACCGAAGTCGCTGGCGCCCCATTCGCGCGCGCGGTGAGCCTGCTCGACCAATTGTTCCGCCGGAATGTAGTTGTATTTGGGCGCGGCGGTTTTATGGTGGCCGCTCTGGCCGCAGAAAGAACAATTCTCCGAGCAGTTGCCGGAACGCACATTGGAAATGGCGCAGATCTCGACTTCGTCGCCGCGGAAGGTTTTGCGCAAACGGTCGGCGCCGGCCATCAGCCAGGGGAGATAATCGTGGTCGAGCCGGATCAGCCAGCGGCCTTCGTCGGCGGTCATCTCGCCGCCCGCCAGGATGCGCTGGGTAATGCCGTCGATGCGTTGATATATAGTGTTATCCATGGCGTGTCTTCCACTTGATGTCGAGGTCGTTCCCTTGCCAGGGCAAGGCATTTATGATGGCCATGTTCGCACGAGGGGATGGGGGTCTGGCCCAGATTGGCGGCGATCATGCTAAACCCCATGAATATAATCGCTTAATCCAGCCTGTCAACCGAATGTTATTCGATATGGTTAACCGATGGCTCCAAAACGCTCAGGATTGGCTGATGCCTGCCCAGTGCGAGTTGTGCGGCGGTCTTGGGCAGGAAGGCCGCAATGTTTGTGTGGCGTGCCGGAATGATATGCCCGCGCTGGGGCCGGCCTGCCGGCAATGCGCCGTACCCTTGCCGGCAGCGGGGCTGTGTGGCATTTGTCAGCGTCATCCCCGGCCGTTTGTGGCGGCTACCGCCGCTTTTCTTTATCAACCGCCGCTGGATAGCTTGATACAGCGTCTCAAATTTCCGGGCGATCTGCGTTTGGCGCGCTTGTTGGGCGAGTTGATGGCGGAAGGATTGTGTGCGCAGTTTGTTACTCCGCTGGACGTGGACGTCATGCTGCCGGTGCCGCTGCACGCGGCGCGTTTGCGCGAGCGGGGATTTAACCAGGCGCTGGAATTGGCCCGCCCCCTGGCGCGGTGTTTGAACTTGCCGTTGGATACGCGCTGCGCCGAGCGGGTACGCGCCACGGTGCCGCAGAGTGGTCTGCCCGCCAAACTGCGCCGGCGCAATATCAAAGGTGCGTTCCGGGTGACGGCGGCGGTGGCCGGGCGGCGGATTGCGGTAGTGGATGATGTGATGACCACCGGCCATACTGTGAGCGAATTCGCCGCGACCTTGCGCCGTGCCGGCGCGGTGTCGGTGACGGTATGGCTGTGCGCGCGGGTTCCGAGATAATCAACCGGGTTTTTGCCTGACTACCCGCTATGGTAAGATGTGGTCCTTCATTTCGGGGGCGGCGGTGATCTGGCCGCGGTTCCCGTGTCTGACCCGCGTTAAACAACTTAAAATTCCCCAAGGAGTACTACATGTCATTACGACCGCTTATTGCCGTGTTTTTTTTGGCCGGGAGCGTCCCGGCGATGGCCCAGACTTTCGACATCAGCCTGAGTAACGACGCGGCGAAACTGATGTACACCGCGCCCATGGGCCAACAGGGTTTCGGCCGCGGCGAGTTCGATGGCACGCTGTTGTTCACCGATGATGACAGCATTATGGGCGCAGTGGGCTTTGGTGTCGTCGGCGAAGCGGGCAGCGGTTCCCCTGGCCTCAATGCCGGGGTGGGTATACGGCTTTATGGCCTGAATACGGACAACAACGATGTGGCTGCCCTGACATTGGGCGGACAATTGCGGTTTTCACCGGCCGCGTTGCCCCGTCTGCGCTTGCTTGGCTCCATCAACTTCGCACCGAGCATCGTCACCTTCATGGACGGTGACCGTTTTATCGACACTGGAGTCTCAGTGGGTTATGAAGTCCTCCAGGATGCCGTGGCCTACATAGGTTACCGGCGGATACGTGCAAACATTGAAAACGGTCCGGATCTGACCGTGGATCAGGGTGCCCATATCGGTATCAATTTCCGCTTCTGAACCTAACTTAAGCGGTGGCGGCCGATGGCCGTTATATTCGACTTAGAGAGAAGGAGCTCGCTAAGAGACGCTACGTTCCATGCAGATCGCCAAGCTAGGTCAGGACTATTACGGCATGACCCGGTCTCCAGTCGCTTCCGCGCGCGGGGAGGCGGGAGACCGGACCCGCGCCGAGGAAGGCACGGCGCATGGTCGGTCCACCGCCTCGCCGCCCGTCGAGCGAGTGGTGGAAGGGGAGTGGCTCAAGGGCAGCGGGGCTCCGAACGATTTCTTCGAACGGATTTGGCGGCATCGAAGCAGCGAGGCCGGGAGTTCAAGTTCACATTCACACGAATCCGCTTCTCCTTATGAAACCCAGCGCGCCATCAACGCTTATCTTACCCAGGTAGCTCAGTTTGAACGGCGGCCGACGGCCGGTGTTGCCAGGGTAGATTATTACGCCTGAAGGGTGGTTTTCTGCTTGGTTATTTCCCGCCGCCTTCCGGCCTGCTACAGTTCTTCTCATGGACAAACACGAAGCAGAGCGGTTGTGCCGCTTGATCGACGCCCAGCGTTGGGCTGCATTGGCGACCGTTCAAGACGATGACGTCCCCTACGTTTCCTTTGTGGCTTATGCGGTGGAACCCGGTATGGCGAGCGTGCTGTTGCATGTCAGTCGCCTTTCCGCCCACACCGGCTACGCGCTGGCGCGGCCGCAGGTCGCCTTAGGTATCAGCGCGCCGGACGATGCTCAAGGTGATCCTCAGACCTTGCCGCGAGTCACGCTGGAAGGGAGGGTGGAGCTTATCGGGCGAGATGGATCGGAGTATGGACCGGCGCGCGCTGCTTATCTCGCGAAAATTCCCACCGCGAAACAGTTGTTCGGCTTCGGCGATTTCGTCTTGTTGCGGTTAAAAGTGGAAACCCTGCGGTATGTCGGCGGTTTCGGTCGCGCGCATACCGTGAGCGCCGGGCGTTGGCGGCAATGGGCTGGGGAGTTGGGTTTATAATGTGCGTTGGCGGCCGCCGGTTGTCAGCGCCTAGTCAATGCTAGGCGGCGTGCAGTCTGGACAATTCAATCAATTTGATCCGTGGCACAGGGTTGGATCACCAGGCCCAACAGTATTCCCAGAATGTAGTTTTTATAGATATATAACGAGCCCATGGATTCCGGGGTATGAATGATCAACACCATAATCAGCACTAGCAAACCCATCCGAACCATAGCCACTTCCTCGTTCGGCACGTCTTGGGCGGTTCCCCACACGTTTAAGATTGATAATGGCCGGCGGAGGGTCTGTTATACCGTTACCCGGTTAACAGGCGAGACGTGACTTAATAGACAGATCGGCCATAAAACGGAAAATTCAAGTATGAACCAGCCAACGGCGGAGGCTGTGGTGCATGTGGCGGCGGCAGTAATCGTGGATGATGCCGGCCGGGTGTTGCTGGCGCGTCGCGCGCCGCATCGCCATCAAGGCGGATTGTGGGAATTTCCAGGTGGTAAAGTTGAATCCCATGAAACCGCGCGGGTCGCTTTGGCGCGCGAGTTGTACGAAGAAGTGGGTATCATCGTCGAGTCCGCGCGACCGCTGATTCGCTTACGTCACGATTATCCCGGCAGGACCGTGTTGCTGGATGTGTGGCGCGTCCAGGCGTTTAACGGTGAACCCCATGGCCGCGAAGGTCAGCCGGTCGAATGGGTGGCGGTGGAGGAACTGACCACGCGGGAGTTTCCCGCCGCCAATCCGTCCATCGTCACCGCGGCGCGTTTGCCGCCGGTCTATCTCATCACGCCCGAGCCGTCGGATAGTGTAGAGTTTTGGTCTCGTTTGGAGGGCGCATTGGCGGCGGGGGTGCGCCTCGTGCAATTTCGCGCTAAGCAACTTGATACATCTACCCAGCGGTGTTTGGCGCGGCGGGCGATTGAATTATGCCGCGCGGCGGGTGCGCGTTTGTTATTGAACGCACCGCCGGCTTGGGCCGAAGAATTGGGCGCCGCTGGCGTGCATCTCACCAGCAGCCGTTTGCGTGGCCTGACCGAGCGACCCTTGGAGCGTGAGTTTTGGGTGGCGGCGTCCTGCCACACGCAAGCGGAATTGAGGCATGCTCAGGCTATCGGAGTCGACTTCGCGGTGGTCGGGCCGGTCCTGCCCACCGCCAGTCACCCCACTGCACCGACGCTGGGCTGGCCCGGTTTGCGTGACTTGACCGAGGCGGCGGTCATGCCGGTGTACGCCTTGGGCGGTATGTCGCTGGACACCGCGCCGACCAGCTTTGTGTATGGTGCGCAGGGCATTGCCGCCATTTCCTCTTTATGGCAGGCGGCGGCGGATCCCGTTACGTTAGCGGCACGGCTGCGTCAGCTGGCGTCCGGGTAGCCGGCGGGCAGGGTATCGTCCTCGGCTTGGGCGTCATCGCCCGGAATGCGGTGTTCTTCATTGGCCCACTGTCCCAAGTCGATTAGACGGCAGCGTTCGCTGCAAAACGGCCGCCAGCGCTGGCGTTCGTTCCATTGCACTTTTTTGCCGCAATGCGGGCAAGCCACTTCCATGATCAGATCAGGCAGCAGGTGAGTTCGAAGTTGACGTCTTGGATGGTTTGCACCGCGTGGCCATCGGGCAAAAATTCCATGAACCGCACGGTGAACCGATGACGGCCGCCGCTGACTTCGGCGTAATAAGGCGCGTCCGCCGCCACCGCGACCCGCACCAGTTGGCAGGGACAGGTGGCGTCGAGCATTTTTTGATAGAAACCGCCGTGGGCGACTTCCTGTGTGGGGTTGGCGCTGCCGCGCACCAGACGCAATATTAACGAAATGGATAAACGGATCGGTTCGAAAACCGTGATCCAATTGTGTAGATCGGCGATGCGCTTGGGCAAGGGCCGTTGCAGCCAGAAATGGTAGCCGGGCAGGTCGAAATCGCAGGTGCCGCCGGGGATGCTGACCCGTTGTTTGATGTTGTTGAGGAACTCGTTCTGCCGCAGTTCCTGGCCGACCTGGCCGTGCATGTCGTGCATCCGATCCACCAGCATGTCGAATTCGTCGAGCAACTCAATCAGCCGTGCGCGATCGACACCGGGGGCATTTTCCAGGGCGGCGAGGGCGCCCATCTGCCGTTCCAATTCCTTCATCACCTCGGTCTTGAGGTCGGCGCGGTTGAAAATGGTGAGGATGTCCAGCAGGCTGACCAGCGCGTTGCGGCTGTCCCACAACGAAGGGCCTTCCAGACGGGCGAAGAATTCCTTGAACAGATGTTCCAACCGCAGAAAGGTACGGACTCGTTCGTTCAGCGGTTGTTCGTAGTTGACTTTTGCTTGCACGAGTCGCTTTGGGTATGGGGCACGGGTGGCTGGCGCCGTGCTGGCGGTTGAACGACAGGCGGTGGTTCGGGCTCGCCGCCTGCTTCCTTTAATCGAGCGTCCTCGCGGCGCCCATGAAATGGCACATAGTGTACGTCAATGCCGCGGGTCGTGTAAGAGTGGTGCGGTCTTTTCCGCCGCCGCGGCGAGCCGGAGATAATGCTGATGCAAGGCCTCGGTTTGCTGCCGCAGTTCGGCGAGGCTGCCGTCGTTGTTGATGAGGTCGTCGGCGATCGCGAGCCGGCTTTGCCGCGCTGCCTGGCTGCGCATGATCGCGGCGATTTCCTCGGGCGACAGGCCATCGCGGGCCTGCACCCGGCTGCGCTGGCTGGCCTCCGGTGAGTCCACGACCAGCACCCGGTCGACGAAGCCGGTTTGCCCGGTTTCCAGCAGCAGGGGAATGACTACCACGCAATAAGCCGCGTCGAGGGCGGCGATGCGCCGGCGCAGGTCGGCGTAGATGCGGGGATGGACGATTTTCTCCAGCGCGCCGCGTTGTGCAGTATCGCGAAACACCACGCCGCGCAAGCGGCCACGGTTGAGTGTGCCGTCGGGATTCAATATCTCGGCGCCGAAGTGCGCGGTGATTTCCCGGAGCGCGTCGCTGCCCGGCGTCACGACCTCGCGCGCCACCGCGTCGGCGTCGATGATCGGGACGCCGAGTTCGCCGAAATAATCGGCCACGGTGGATTTGCCGCTGCCGATACCGCCTGTGAGACCGATGATGAGCATGGGCTTAGGTTACGGCGCGGGTCAGCGGCCCGCAAGTCGAGATGGGCGGGAGGGTGCCGCAACGATCGTGGTGATGTTCTTAAGTGGGCAGCCCCATCATCGTCAAATAACGTGCGGTGATGGCATCGCCCCACAGCAGGGTGAGCCAGCCGGCGGTGGCGAGGTAGGGACCGAAAGGTATAGGAATGTTACGGTCGCGGCCGCGGGCGAGTATGAGCGTGATGCCCACCGCCGCGCCCACCACGCTGGATAAGAGGACAATGACCGGCAGTCCCTGCCAGCCTACCCAGGCGCCGAGCATGGCGAGCAGTTTGAAATCGCCGTAACCCATGCCTTCTTTGCCGGTGACCCATTTAAATAATACATAGATCGTCCACAGGCTGAGATACCCCGCCGCCGCGCCGATGATGCTGGTGGCGCTGTCGACGAACACGGCGGGCAGGCTTAGCAACAATCCGAGCCACAACAGCGGCAGGGTGAGGCTGTCAGGCAGCAGCTGATGATCGAAGTCGATGACGGTCAGCGCGAACAAACCCCAGGTGAGCACCAGGGCCGCCCCGGCGGCCCAGCCGAAACCGAAATGCCAGGCGACGATGGCGGATAAAATCGCGGTAACCGCCTCCACCACAGGGTAACGCCGGCTGATGTGCCCGCCGCAACCGGGACAATGGCCTTGGAGCCACAGGTAACTCACCAGCGGAATATTTTCCAGGGCGGTGATGGGGCGCTGGCAATGGGGGCAGCGGGAGCGCGGCGTGACGAGATTGAAAGCGTCTGCTGGCGGTGACGCGGCGCTGTCGGCGGATTCACTCAAGAGGGCGTGACACTGTTCGCGCCATTCACGCTGCATCATGAGAGGCAGCCGATAAATCACCACATTGAGAAAGCTGCCCACCAGCAAGCCGAGGAACGCCGCGACGGCGGCGAAGACCAGGGTATTGTCAGCGAGGTAGGCCCAGATGCTCACGCTTATATCCCTGCGAGTTGAGTTGGCGGAAATGAACCGTTAATCGGACCAGTCGCGGGAGACTGGCTTATACAACCGAGCCCATTTTGAAGATGGGCAGGTACATGGCAATCACCAAGCCGCCGATAATGACGCCGAGAAAGGCCATGATCATGGGTTCGATCAAGCTGCTCAGGCCGTCGACGGCGTTGTCGACTTCTTCTTCGTAAAAGTCGGCCACTTTGGCCAGCATGGCGTCCAGCGAGCCCGATTCCTCACCGATGGCCACCATCTGCACCACCATATTGGGAAACAGGCCGGTCTGCCGCATGCCCATTTGCAGGGAAATGCCGGTGGAGACCTCGTCGCGGATGCGCAGAATGGCGTTGCTGTAAACGATGTTGCCGGCGGCGCCGGCCACCGTGGTCATGGCTTCCACCAGCGGCACACCGGCGGCGAACATAGTGGACAAAGTGCGGGCGTAACGGGCGATGGTGGCTTTGTTGACGATATCGCCGATGATGGGGAATTGCAGAGAAAGTCGGTCGAGAAAGTGATTGAATTTGGGGAAACGCTTTTTGCTTTCGATGAAGGCGAAGATAGCGCCGCCCACCGCGCCTATAATCGCCCACCAATAGCCCTGTACGAAGATAGACATATTGACCACCATTTGGGTCATCGCGGGCAGGTCGGCGCCGAAACCTTTGAATAGGGATTCGAACTGCGGCACAACGAAATACAGCAAAATGACGGTGACGATAAAGGCTGCTACGATGACCGCCGTAGGATAAAACATGGCCTTTTTGATCTTGCCTTTGATCGCTTCGACTTTCTCCTTGTAAATGGCGATTTTGTGCAGCAGGGTTTCCAAAATACCGGCTTGTTCACCGGCGCGGACCAGGTTGCAATACAGTTCATCGAAATGACGGGGATGTTTGCCCAGCGCCTCCGAGAGCGAGCTGCCGCTCTCCACGTCGGCCTTGATGGACATGATGAGCTCTTGCATGCCGGCGTTGTCGTGGCCGCGGCCGATGATCTCGAAAGACTGCACTAAAGGCACACCGGAGCTCATCATAGTCGCCATCTGGCGGCTGAACACCGCGATGTCTTTGGCGGTGATCTTTTTATTGGCGCCACTGAAGAGTGGTTTGGGCCTTTTTTTGACCTTGAGCGGATTGATGCCCTGGCGGCGTAATTCGGCCTTTACCAAGGCCACGCTCACGCCTTTGACCTCGCCTTTGGTGCGGGAACCTTTTTTATCGGTACCCTCCCAGACGAACATGGTTTGGTTTGCGGTTTTCTCTGCCATGATTACACCGTGATAACGCGATTAAGTTCTTCCAGACTGGTCACTCCCGCCTTAACCTTGCGCAAACCGGAGGTGCGCAGGTCGGCGATGCCTTCCTTTTTGGCCATGTCAGCCAGCAGCATTGCATTACAATTTTCCATAATGATCCGCGCCATATTTTCCGAGATGGGCATCACTTGGTAAATACCCACCCGGCCTTTATAGCCTTCGCTGCACTTGTCGCAACCCATCGCTTTATAGATGATGATGTCATCGATTTCGTCTTCCGAAAAACCTTCGTTGATGAGCGTCTCCGGCGGTATGTAGGTCGGCTGTTTGCAATGCGGGCATAAACGCCGGGCCAGACGTTGCGCTACGATCAGCGATACCGCGGAGGCGATATTGAACGGCGGAACCCCCATATTGGCAAGACGAGTCAGGGTCTGAGGCGCGTCGTTGGTATGCAGGGTGGAGAATACCATATGGCCGGTCTGCGCGGCTTTGATGGCAATCTCGGCGGTCTCGATGTCTCGGATTTCACCGACCATGATCACGTCCGGATCCTGGCGGAGGAAGGCGCGCAGCGCCGAGGCGAAGGTCAGCCCGGCTTTGACATTCACGTTCACCTGGTTGATGCCCGCCATATTGATTTCCGCCGGGTCTTCCGCGGCGGAAATGTTACGGTCCGGTTGGTTGAGAATGTTCAAACAGGTGTAGAGCGATACGGTTTTACCGCTGCCGGTGGGGCCGGTAACCAGAACCATGCCATAAGGTTGGAACACCGCTTTCATCAGGTGTTCTTTTTGTTCTGGCTCGAAGCCGAGGGCGTCGATGCCGAGCTGGGCGCTGGTGGGGTCGAGAATACGCATCACGATTTTTTCGCCGAACAGGGTCGGGCAGGTGCTGACCCGGAAGTCGATGGCGCGGTTTTTCGACAAGGTCATCTTCATGCGGCCGTCTTGCGGCACCCGTTTCTCGGAGATGTCGAGCCGCGACATGACCTTGATGCGGGCCGACATCCGATTCGCCAGGGTCAGCGGCGGGTTGGCCACTTCTTTCAGCATGCCGTCCTGGCGGTAGCGCACCCGGTAGACTTTTTCATAGGGTTCGAAGTGAATATCGGATGCCCCTTTATTGATGGCGTCGAGCAGCACTTTGTTGATGAAGCGCACCACCGGGGTATCGTCGACATCGGAATCATTGGTGTCACCGTCGAAATCTTCCTCGCCACCCGTGATGTCGAGGTCATCCAGATCGCTGTCGTTGAGGTCGACCATCGAGGTTTCTTGGGCAGACAGACATTTCTCGATCATCTTGACCAACCGGTCTTGTTCGACCAGGATGGCTTCCGCTGTCAAGCCGGTTTGAAATTTGATCTCATCGAGAGCCTGCAGATTGGTGGGATCCGCCACCGCGACATAAAGACGATTGCCGCGTTTGAACAACGGCAGGGCTTGGTGTTTGCGGATCAGCTTTTCTTCCACCGCTTTGACCGCCAGCGCTTCCATGTCGATGGCAGTGATGTCGAACAGCGGTACGCCGAATTCATTGGCGCCCGTCTCGGCGATGGAATAGGCGTCAAGTGTCTTGCTTTCCACCAGCTGGGTGATAAAGGAGATATTCTTTTTAGCGGCCTCATCGTAGGCCTGGCGGGCTTGGTCGTCCGAGAGGAGGCCGTCCGCCACCAGTTTGCGGGCAAGGCCGCTGAAGCGTATGACTGGGTCCGTAGTCGTTGCTGTCGCCATGCTAATTTACCTATTAATTACCGAGTTGAGTCCACGCTGGGGGTATCGGCTTAGGTGAAAGATTTGTTTAGCACCAGTAACGCTCGCCACGCTCACCGATGGGGGAAGGCGGCATCGGGGAATTCGGAGTTATTGCCATTTCGTGCGTACAGCGCACGGTGTATGCCCAAAAAAGAAAGCGCCCCCTTGCGGGGGCGCCCATCGTTTTAATTCGTGCGCCTGAGCGCACTACGCTTGCTAGATGCCGGTGAGTGACTTGCTGCAACCTGTTCCTGAGGTGACGCCAGACCATGAGACTCGGGTTGGGTCAGCCACACTGGGTGTAAAAGTAACTACGCAGCCGCCCACCGCTGCTGATCCGGTCACCACGATAGCAGCCGTGGCCGTCGTGATCGTGACGGAGGCCAGATTGGTCGATGAGGCAGGTAGTGCTGCAAAGCCAGTAGTAGTGGTCAATTCGGCAAGCGAATCGCAGGCAGCTAACGAGGCCGAGTTGGTTTGCAGACATTCGGCGATTGCCAATTTGGTCGATTCAATGGCGGTGATATTGCCCGACCATTTTGAGCGGGTAGTGTAATCCTGATACGCCGGAATCGCGATAGCGGCCAAGATGCCGATGATCGCGACCACGATCATCAGTTCGATAAGGGTAAAGCCCTGTTGAGTCTTTTTCATGTGTGTCTCCTAAAGTGACAGTTGTGTGTGCGTCGTAAACTAGGGCGCTGGGATTCCGCTGGGGCTCTGGCCAGTGCTGCCGGGGGGCGGCAGCATCGGCGCGTTTACCACGGGTTACACCTTTGCCGTGCTGAAGTGAAAGCAGTAAGCATGCCAGCGATCGGCGAGGAGAGGGATGCTCTTATTTCTTGATGCAATGATGGGATGGAGTTCACACTTTAATGTGTATCTCTAAGGCCATGGGCATTCAAACGATAGGAAAAGCGATGGCGTAGGAGTCTATGCTCTCAGAGGCGATGTAGGGCGCAGCACTGAGGCGCTGACGGATTTTGTCACATTGTGACGCAGGTGGTCGGCAGCTGGTGTATGGAGTTCGGTCTATGCGATAGCAAGGTAAGGAGAATCAAGAGTAATGAGCTCGAACTTCACGGCGTTCGCCGCGCGGGTAATCCGCGTGTTATGCGCCTGATCCGGATAGGGTCGGGATTAGGGATACCGCCCGCCGCCATTGAAAAGGGCGGCACATCCGTGCGCCGCAGGAACCTCTCAATAATTCAGAGGTTCCTTAATCCAGCCCCAGTTTTTTCAGCCGGTAGCGCAGCGCGCGGAAGGAAATGCCGAGAAGTTTGGCGGCCGCGGTTTTATTGTAGCGGGTTTGTTCCAGTGCCTTGACGATGGTATCGCGTGCGATGGAATCCAGAAAGGGTTCGAGTTGCACCGGGCCGCCAGTGGCGGTAGGTAAAGCGCTGGCGGTGGTGGGCAGGCGCAAATCCGCGGCTTGAATGGTGTTGCCTTCGCAGAGGGTGATGGCGCGCTCGAGGATGTTTTCCAGTTCCCGCACATTGCCGGGAAACGGATATTGCAACAAGGTGTCTATGGCGGCTTCGCTGAGTAGCGGCGTTTCCTCGCCGTTTTGCGCGGTGATACGTTGCAGGATGTGTTGAGCGAGCAGGGGAATGTCGTCGCCGCGCTCGCGTAGCGGCGGCACATGCAGTTCGATCACATTGATGCGGTAGAAGAGATCTTGACGGAATCCGCCGCTATCCACCAGCGCGGCCAGATCTTTATGGGTGGCGCTCAAGATGCGCACGTCGGTGGGCATTTCCTTTTGCGCGCCGATCGGCCGCACCGATTTTTCCTGGATGACCCGCAGTAATTTCACTTGCATATGCAGCGGGAGGTCCGCCACTTCGTCGAGAAACAAGGTGCCGCCGGTGGCCGCTTGAAAGAGGCCGTCTTTATCCGCCACGGCGCCGGTGAAACTGCCCCTTTTATGGCCGAAGAATTCGCTCTCCACTAATTCGCCGGGTATTGCGCCGCAGTTGACAGGGATGAACGGTTTGTCGGCGCGCGGACCTTTGTCGTGGATCAGCCGCGCCACCAGTTCCTTGCCGACTCCCGATTCACCGCTGATGTAGACCGGCGCCTGGCTGCGCGCCAGCTTGGCGATAGTGGACTGAATCTTTCTCATCGCCGGCGAGTCACCGAGCAGGTTCAGGTTCGAGCTCCGTATTGTCTTGGCTTGAGTCTGCGAGAGTTTGAGCGCGGTGTTCACCAGGTTGCGCAGCACCTGCAAGTCCACCGGTTTGGAGACGAAGTCGAAGGCGCCGGCTTTGAGCGCGCTGACTGCCGATTCCATATTGCCGTGGGCGGTGATGACGGCGACCGGGGTGTCGGGATAGTTTTTTTGGATGTGTTCGACCAGTTCGATGCCGTTGCCGTCGGGCAGGCGCATGTCGGTGAGGCATAAATCAAACGACTGGTCGGCGAGCAGGGCGCGTGCGCTGCTCAGGTCTTCGGCGGCGGCGCTGGCGATATTCATACGGCCGAGGGTGATCTCGATCAGTTCGCGGATATCCGGTTCGTCGTCGACCACGAGGGCGATGGGTTGCTGTGTACTCACGTCAACTGTTTCCTTCTAGGGTCGGCGAAGGTGATGCGAAAACAACTGCCTCCGCCCGGCATCGCAATATAGTGGAGGCGGGCCTGATTAGATTCGCATAGCTCGCGGGAGAGGTATAGACCGAGGCCGGTGCCGGTGTTCTCGGTGGTGAAAAACGGTTCGAACAAATGGGTCTCCGCCTCGGGCGGTACGCCGTGGCCGAAGTCGATGACGTCCAGATAGGGGTTGAGTGAGTCCGCACCCATGCCGCCGCGCAATTCCAGGCGGGGTACGCCGAGCCGGGCTAGGCTGTAACGCAGGCCGTTATGGCAAAGATTCCAGACGATCTGGTGGAGTTGGGAGGGGTCCATGCGCACGTGGGTATCGGCCGGGATCACCTCGGTGTAAATGTGAGTGGCGCTGATGTTGTGGGTGCGGCGGAAATCCACGACGAATTCTTCCAGCCACGGTTTGAGCTCCAGTTCTTCGGGGCGCGCGCGCTGGCGCCGGCTGAGTTGCAATACATTCTCCACGATAGCGTTCATGCGCTGCGAATGGTTGCGGATGATCTCGGTGAGACGGAGATCGCTGGCGCTGAGCTGGGGCGATTCCGCCAGCAGTTGTCCGGCGTGGCTGATGGCGCCCAGTGGGTTGCGGATTTCATGGGCGATACTGGCGGTGAGCCGGCCGAGCGACGCGAGCTTCAATTGCTGTGCTTGTTGGGCCAGGGCGGTAGTGTCTTCGAGAAAGATCAAGGCGCCCGATTGCGAGGCCTGTCCGAGTTTGGCGAAGCGTGGCAAGAGATCGGGACTGGCTGGATTAGGGCGGAAGAGGGGGGTTTCGCTGTCAGGGTTTTTCTGCCATTGGGTGAGATGTCGGGCCAGCTCGGGTGCGAGATGGGTCAGGTTTTGCTGAGTGGGGTCGGCCGGTGTGCCGAGCAGATGCCAGGCGGATTCGTTGATTAAATGAACGCGCTGTTGGGCATCGACCACGATCACGCCGGTTTGCATGCGCTGAATCACGTATTCAGTGAGCTGCTGCATATTGGCGAGATCGACGCCGCGTTGCGCAGCCAGCTCCTCGCTCTCCCGCGCCCGTTTCGCCAGTAGCCAGGCCAGAATGGCAGTGAGGAAAAACGTACCGCCCAATAGGCCGGCATGGGTGAAGCTCGGCCCCGGCGGGGCACCGCTGATCAACATATAAGACTCTTCGCCGAGGACCGCGAGGGTGCTGATGGCCGCGTAGAGTATGGCCATTTTCCCACTCATGAGCATGCCGCCGGCGGCCAGGGTGATGATCAGCAGGGTACCGAGGCCGCTGCGTATGCCGCCGCTGGCGTAGGCGAGGGCCATGATGCAGGCGATGTCGGCGAGGATTTGGATGTGGAGCTGCCAACGAAAACTCGGTTTGCGGGCGTGGATGCTGACTAAACAGAGCAAGGCGAACAGCGTATAGCTGAGGCTTACCATCATGAATAAATGGGGGTCGCGCTCACCCAATGGCCGCCATTCGATATCAGCCAGTGCGACCACGGTGAGCAGAATCGCCAAGGCCAGACGATAGCCGTTGAGCAGCCCCAGCGGTTTCCAGGTCTGCCGATAAACGATGTCGGCGTTGGCGCTGAGCGGTCGGAAGGGCGTATGCGGGTTATTGCTCATCCGGGTAGGCCGTCTGTTCTTTGCTGGCGGGTCGATGGGTGAACTTTACATCGGCGGCGAACCGTCCGCACTGAAGGATACGATTTCAGCGGGGGCTCCGCATCCGTTGTTACGGACGGTGTTGGTCGAGGTGTTGTTGACTGCAGTAATGAAGGCCGTCGCGGCTCAGCGCCTCGCTCTTCGGCACATGCAGGCCGCACTGCGCACAGCGCACCATGTCGGCGTTATTCGGTGGTTGGGCATGGGAGCCGGTGCCGGGTCGCGGCGACAGCCAGCGTTTGACGGCGATGACCAGCAACCACACGGCAAGAGCGATGATGAGCAGGCGTAACAGCGTCATAATTGAAAATCGTGGTCGGGGTGAGAGGATTTGAACCTCCGGCCCCTGCCTCCCGAAGGCAGTGCTCTACCAGTCTGAGCTACACCCCGATTAGTGATTGCGTTTGATGGCAAATTCGGCAAGCGCATACATGGCGTCTCGGTGGGCTGACGCGGGAACCCGATGTAAGGCAGTGAGTGCTTTTTCCGCCTCCAGCTGCGCCGAGCGCGCAGTGTACGCGATGGCGCCGGTGGATTCAATGGCTTCGGTAACCTGGCGAATGGCGTCGCGGCCGCCGTGTTCGATGGCGTGACGAATCAGCGCCGCCTGCTCGGCGCTACCATGCCGCATGGCATGAATCAGCGGTAGGGTCGGTTTGCCTTCCGCCAAGTCGTCGCCGATGTTTTTGCCGATTTCCTCCGGCGCGGCGCTGTAGTCCAGCACGTCGTCGATGAGCTGAAATGCGGTACCGAGGTGCATGCCGTAGCGGCGCATCGCCTCGCGTTCCGCTACACCCTGGCTGCTCAGCACCGCGCCCAATTCGGCGGCGGCCTCGAAGAGCTTGGCGGTTTTGGAGCGGATCACCTCGAGATAGCGCTGCTCGGTGGTGTCCGGATCGTGGCAATTCAATAGTTGCAGCACCTCGCCCTCGGCGATGGTGTTGGTGGCGTGGGCGAGGATGTCCATAATCTCCATATTGCCTACTTCCACCATCATCTCGAAGGAGCGCGAGTAAAGGAAATCGCCGACCAGTACGCTGGCCTCGTTGCCCCAGATCGAGTTGGCGGTTTCCTGGCCGCGGCGCAGCTCCGAGGCATCCACCACGTCATCGTGGAGCAGGGTGGCGGTGTGGATGAATTCGACGACGGTCGAGAGGCTGATATGATGCGGTCCGCCATAGCCGTAGGCCCGGGCGCTCAATAGTACCAGGATCGGCCGCAAGCGCTTGCCGCCGCTATTGATGATGTACTGGCCCATTTGATTGATGAGCGCCACCTCGGAACTGAGCCGCGACGCGATCAGCCGGTTCACGGCGTGCATGTCCTCGGCCACCAAGGCGTAAACTGCTTGAATATCCATGGCAACTATTTCGTTCTCCCCCGCGGAACCGTGCATGCTAGCGGGGCGCGGCCGGCTTTGCAATTGGCGCGCTGGGGTTGCTTGCGCGCGCGGAGAGGTCGGCGGTCAGGCTGCGGCATTTGACGCTAAGGAGCGTTACGGATAAAATCCCCGCTCTTTGAATTACCGAGTTGACCTGTTTTGCCGGGCCGAGGTCGGGTAAAACTAACGGAGAACAGTCACATGTATGCAGTTATCGTCACGGGCGGCAAACAATACCGTGTGTCGGAGGGCGAAACCCTCAAGGTCGAGCTGATCGACGCCGAACAAGGCAGCACCGTGGAATTGGACCGTGTGCTGATGGTGGGCGAGGGTGAGAGCGTCAAGATCGGCGCCCCTTACGTGGCCGGCGGCAAGGTCACCGCGACCATCAAATCCCACGGCCGGGGCGAGAAGATCAAAATCGTCAAGTTCCGCCGCCGCAAGCATCACCAAAAGGTCACGGGACACCGTCAGCACTATACCGAATTGCAGATCACCGGTATTTCCGCGGATTAATTGAGTAGAGGTCAGTACCATGGCACATAAGAAAGCAGGCGGCAGTAGCCGCAACGGCCGCGATTCCCATTCCAAACGCTTGGGCGTCAAGCGCTTCGGCGACCAGCAGGTCGTGGCGGGTAATATTATCATCCGTCAGCGCGGCACGCGCTACCACGCCGGGGTGAACGTCGGCATCGGCCGCGACCACACTTTGTTTGCCTTGACCGAAGGTAAAGTGAAATTCGAGACCAAAGGCGCGGACAGCCGTACCTTCGTCAGCGTCGTGTCGGCCTAAGCCCCCATCTCAAGCGCGCTCAGCAAGCCCCGCCGCCCCCGGCGGGGCTTTTGTTTTTGAAAAAGTGGCAAGTGCCGAGTAGCAAGATTGCAAATGCTATTTTCTTCGTACTTGCTGCTTGTAACGTGTTACTTAATAACTTGTCCCCATGAAATTCGTCGACGAAGTCATCATCGAAGTCCAGGCCGGTAACGGCGGCGACGGCTGCGCGAGTTTTCGGCGCGAGAAGTTCATTCCCTTCGGTGGGCCGGACGGTGGCGACGGTGGAGATGGCGGTAGCATTTATCTGGTCGCCGATGCCAGTCTCAACACTTTGGTGGATTTCCGCCATACCCGTAAATTCCGCGCCGAGCGTGGCCAGAACGGCATGGGCCGCGACTGCTCCGGTAAGGGCGGCGCCGATAAGTTCATCCCGGTGCCGGTCGGCACGCTGGTGAGTGATCGTGACACCGGCGAGCTGTTGGGCGATTTGGTCAGCGCCGGCCAGCGCCTGCTGGTGGCCAAGGGCGGCCGTCACGGCATAGGCAATTCCCACTTCAAGAGCAGTACCAACCGCTCGCCGCGCCAATTCACCAAAGGCACGCCGGGTGAGGTGCGCGACCTGAAAATGGAACTCAAGGTCCTCGCCGATGTGGGTCTGCTCGGTCTGCCCAACGCAGGCAAGTCTACCTTGATTCGCGCCATTTCCGCCGCGCGGCCCAAGGTCGCGGATTATCCGTTCACCACTTTGTATCCCAGCTTGGGTGTGGTGAGCGCGGGTCCCCACCGCAGTTTCGTGGTGGCGGATATCCCGGGTCTCATCGAGGGCGCCGCCGAGGGCGCCGGACTCGGCGTGCGGTTTCTCAAACACCTGGCCCGCACCCGCTTGTTGCTGCACTTGGTGGACGTGGCGCCGTTGGATGACAGCGTCGACCCAGTGCACGATGCGCGGGTCATCGTCGCGGAGCTGGGAAAATTCAGCCCTGACCTCGCCGCGCAGGCGCGCTGGCTGGTGTTGAATAAGATCGATCTCGTGCCGGAAGACGAGCGGCAGCAGCGTTGCGAAGACATCGTGCAGCGCCTGGAGTGGACCGGCCCGGTGTTTCGCATCTCGGCCTTGGCCTCCGAAGGTACTCAGCTGCTGGTCTACAAAATCATGGACTATCTCGAACAGCAGGCGAAACTGGACGGTGACGCCGAGAAAGCATGATGTGATAATCGCGCGGTGATTTTCCGGTGACATGAGGCGGGCGGTTACACATATGCAATCTCGGCAAGACATCTCCAAGGCGCGGCGCTGGGTGGTCAAAGTGGGCAGTTCCCTGCTCACCGCCAACGGCCGCGGTCTCGATCACGCGCTGATCGCCGCCTGGGCGGAACAGATCACCGCGTTGCGTCAACGCGGAGCCGAAGTGGTGCTGGTTTCTTCCGGCGCGGTGGCCGAAGGTATGCAGCGGCTGGGTTGGACCCAGCGTCCCCATGCCTTGTTCGAGCTGCAAGCGGCGGCGGCGGTGGGCCAAATGGGATTGGTGCAGGCCTACGAGTCTTGCTTCAAACAACATGGCGTGCACACTGCGCAAATCCTGCTGACCCACGACGACCTCGCCAACCGTCAGCGTTACCTCAATGCCCGCAGCACCCTGCGCACCCTGCTCAAGTTGGGGGTGGTGCCGGTGGTCAATGAAAACGACACCGTGGCGGTGGACGAGATCCGCTTCGGCGACAACGACACCCTCGCCGCCCTGGTCGCCAATCTGGTGGAGGCGGAGGTGCTGGTGCTACTCACCGATCAGGCCGGCATGTTCGACCGCGATCCGCGCGCCCATCCCGACGCCCAATTCATCCACGAGGTCAATGCCGACGATCCCGCCTTAGAGGCGATGGCCGGCGCCGGCGGCGTCGGCAGTCTGGGGCGGGGTGGCATGCTCACCAAGGTGCGCGCCGCGGCGCGGGCGGCGCGGTCCGGGGCCGCCACCGTGGTGGCCTTGGGCCGCGAGCCCAATGTGCTGACCCGGCTCGCCGACGCCGAACAACTCGGCACGCTCTTTATTCCCGCCCGCGAATTGCTGGTCGCACGCAAGCGCTGGCTCGCGGGGCAGTTGCAGCCGCGCGGCAAATTGATGCTGGACGAGGGTGCGGTGCGGGTATTGCGCGAATCCGGCCGCAGCCTGCTGCCGGTGGGCGTGCGCCAAGTCGAGGGCGTGTTTTTGCGCGGCGAATTGGTGGTCTGTCTGGGACCGGACGGCCGCGAGGTGGCGAAGGGTTTGGTGAATTACAGCGCCGAGGAATCGCGCAAGATCATGGGCCAGGCCTCGGACCGCATCGAAACCCTATTAGGGTATGTGGACGAGCCGGAGCTGATCCATCGCGACAATCTGGTGCTGGTTTAATGGCGGATCTTTGGGGGATGACTTGAGGTAACGCAAAAAGCCGGTCGATATGACCGGCTTTTTTATGCGACGCCTGATCCGCCCCGGAGGGACGGATATCGCTGATCTCAGGCCGTAGCCGAGAGCGCGCGCAGCCGTTGATTCAAACGGCTCTTGTGACGGGCAGCCTTATTTTTGTGAATAAGACCTTTGCGCGCCATGGCGTCGATCACCGGCACGGCCGCGGTCAGCGCCGTTTGCGACTGGGCTTGGTCGCCGGTCGCCAGCGTGTTCACCACTTTCTTGATGGCGCTGCGCACGGTGGAACGTTGTCCCACGTTACGTTGACGGCTTTTTTCTGCTTGCCGCACCCGTTTTTTTGCTTGAGCTGTATTAGCCAAGGAGAAACTCCTGAATTCGCAGTAGTCCGGAAAGCCGCGTACTATGCGTATTTCCGCTTGGTTTGTCAATGCTCGCCACCTGCACCGCAGTCTCGCCGCCGACGCGGCGACAGGGTAAACTGCGGCCGTTTTGTCATAAAAAGCAACCAGGAATTCCCTCCACCATGGCCAAAGGCCTGCTGAAATCCATCGCCAGCGTCAGCGCGATGACCCTCATTTCCCGGGTGCTGGGCTTCGTGCGCGACATGGTCATCGCCCGGGTGTTCGGCGCCAGCGCCGGGGCCGACGCGTTTTTCGTCGCCTTCAAAATCCCCAACTTTCTGCGTCGGCTGTTTGCCGAGGGGGCGTTTTCCCAGGCCTTCGTGCCGGTATTGGCGGAGTACAAGACTCAGCGCAGTCACGAGGAAGTTAAAGATTTAGTCGACCATGTCAGCGGCGCTTTGGGGGCCGTGCTGTTTTTGGTGACACTGGTGGGCGTGATTGCCGCACCGGTGCTGATTTGGTTATTCGCACCGGGTTTCAGCGCCGACGCCGGCAAGTTCGAGCTGGCGGCGGACATGCTGCGCATCACCTTTCCCTATCTATTATTCATCTCGCTCACCGCCTTCGCTGGCGGCATACTCAACGCCTACGGCCGTTTCGCCGTACCCGCTTTCACCCCGGTGTTTCTCAATCTCAGCATGATCGCCGCCGCGTTATGGCTGGCGCCCCATCTGGCGGAGCCGGTGACGGCGCTGGCCTGGGGCGTGTTTATCGCCGGGGTGGTGCAACTGGTGTTTCAATGGCCTTATCTGCGCCAGCTGCGTCTGTTGCCGCGCTTCCGCTTCAAGCGGGTGCACGAAGGCGTGAGCCGGGTGTTGCGTTTGATGCTGCCGGTGATGTTCGGCTCGTCGGTGGCCCAGCTCAATCTGCTCATCGATACCGTGATCGCCTCGTTTCTGGTGACCGGCAGCGTGTCGTGGCTGTATTACTCCGACCGGCTGGTGGAATTTCCGCTGGGGGTATTGGGCGTCGCCCTGGCGACCGTGATCTTGCCCAAGTTGTCGCAACAGCATGCCGAGGCCTCGCCACGGGCCTTTTCCCATACCGTGGATTGGGGATTGCGTTGGGTGATCGTGGTCGGTGTGCCCGCCACCCTCGGTCTGATGGCCTTGGCCGCGCCGATGCTGGCCACTTTATTTCAATACGGCGAATTCACGTTGATCGACGTGGTGAAGTCCTCCTACAGCCTGATGGCCTTCAGCCTGGGTCTGACGGGCTTCGTCATGGTGAAGATTCTCGCCTCGGGTTTTTATGCACGCCAGGATACCCGTACCCCGGTGCGTTTCGCGCTGATCGCCATGCTCGTCAATCTGATCCTGAATCTCGTCTTGGTGTGGCCTTTGGCGCATGCGGGCTTGGCCTTGGCCACTTCGCTGGCCGCGCTGCTCAATACCGCGCTGTTGTTACGCGCCTTGCGACGCAGCGGAGCCTATCAGCCCGAGCCGGGCTGGACCGCCTTATTGTGGCGGGTGGGTATCGCGGGCGCGGCGATGGCGGCGGTACTGGTGCTGGGCTCGGGCACGGCCGAGGAGTGGGCGCAATGGCGAGCCGGGGAGCGGGCCTGGCGTCTGCTGATGTGGGTGACGGTGGGCGGCGCGGTATTCGGCGCAACGGCCTGGGTGACCGGTTTGCGGCCGCGCCACCTGCGCCTCCACGCAGACTGACGGTGACAAGCGCGTCCGGTCCTTTATAATCCTTATCCCTTTACCCGGCACTGCGACGATGGAGATCATTCGAGGACTATACAATCTGCGGCGGCATCAGCGGGGCTGCGTGGCGACCATCGGTAATTTCGACGGCGTACACCTCGGCCATCAGGCGGTGCTGGGTCAGCTGGCGGACCGCGCGGCGGAATTAAATCTGCCCACGGCGGTGATCACTTTCGAGCCGCAGCCGCGGGAATTTTTCACTCACGGCGACACCCCGCCGCGGCTCACCCGTTTTCGCGAAAAGATGCAGGCGCTGCGGCGTTTCTCGGTGGATGGCGTGGTGTGTCTGCGTTTCGACCGCGCCTTGGCCGCCATGCCTGCCGCGGAATTCATCCAGCGTTTGCTGGTGGACGGTTTGGGCGTGCGTTATCTGGTGGTGGGGGATGATTTCCGTTTCGGCGCGGCGCGTGCCGGCGACTTCGCCATGCTGCGCGAGGCCGGCGCGCGCCACGGCTTTCAGGTGGCGGCCATGCACAGTTTCAGCATCGACGGCGAGCGGGTCAGCAGCACGCGGATCCGCGCCGCGCTGGCGCAGGACGATCTCGCCACCGCCGAGAAATTATTGGGCCGGCCTTATCGCATGTGCGGCCGGGTTGCTCATGGCGACGAGCGCGGCCGGACCATAGGCTTTCCCACCGCGAATATTCATTTGCACCGCAAGAGTTCGCCGGTGAACGGGGTGTACGCGGTGGAGATGTTCGGTTTGGAGAACGAGCCGCTGGCGGGAGTGGCCAACGTAGGTGCGCGGCCCACGGTGGGCGGCACGCACAGTCAGCTGGAAGTGCATTTACTGGATTTCAGCGGCGACATCTACGGCCGTTACGTGCACGTGGATTTTCTACACAAGCTGCGTCCCGAGCGGCGCTTCGAATCGCTGGACGCGCTGGTGACGCAGATTCGCGAAGACGCCGCGGCGGCGCGGGCCTTTCACGCCGCACGCAAGATAGAGTGATTGATGTGCCTTGCGCCACAGCTGCACCACCCCGTCCCTGCGGGGCACCCCTCCTCAATGAGGAGGGGAAAAAACAGACACTCCCCTCCTTAATTCAAGGAGGGGTGGCTGCTTTAGCCGCCGGGGTGGTTAAGGCGTGGCCCAAGGTTGTGGAGAAATGACGGCCTTAGCGCCGGGTGATGCAACGACGATCTAAGTTTGTTTAGAGGTGATGAAGTCGCGCCACCCTGGGAAAGACCTGGAAAGAAATTGGGCGATCAGCGCGGTACGGTAAACGCGCCGCAAAACCTTGTCACATTGGTTTTGTGCCGGGCGCCCGCCGGACACATCGCGATTTTGTTTTGAACGGATAGAAGACACCTATGACTGATTACAAACACACCTTGAACCTGCCGCATACCGATTTCCCGATGAAGGCGAATCTGGCGCAGCGCGAGCCGAAGATGCTCAAAGAATGGCAGGCGCTGGGTTTGTACCAAAAACTGCGTGCGGCCCGCGCCGGCGCGCCGAAGTTCGTGCTGCACGACGGCCCGCCCTATGCCAACGGTGATATCCACATCGGTCATGCGGTGAACAAAGTGTTGAAGGACATCATCGTCAAATCCCGTTCGATGGCCGGCTTCGATGCGCCTTACGTGCCCGGCTGGGACTGCCACGGTCTGCCCATCGAGCTGCAAGTGGAAAAGAAAGCGGGCAAGGTCGGCGTGAAGGTGGACGCCAAAACTTTCCGCCAAGCCTGCCGTGACTACGCCGCCGCGCAGGTCGCCAAGCAGCGCGAGGATTTCGTGCGCCTCGGCGTGCTGGGCGATTGGGAGCAGCCGTATCTCACCATGGATTTTCGTTTCGAGGCCGACACCATCCGCGCCCTCGGCCGGGTGATCGCCAACGGTCATTTGTACAAAGGCTCCAAGCCGGTGCATTGGTGCAGCGATTGTGGCTCGGCCCTCGCCGAAGCCGAGGTGGAGTACGAGGACAAAACCTCGCCGGCCATCGACGTGCGCTTCGCGATTTTGGATGAACAGGCCTTGTTCGCCCGCTGCAAATACCTGCCCGAACACCTCGGCCACGGCCCGTTGAATGTGGTGATCTGGACCACCACGCCGTGGACCCTGCCCGCCAATCAGGCGGTGGCGGTGCATCCGGAATTGGAATACGTGGTGGTGCAGGCCGGACATGAACGCTTGGTGTTGGCGGAGGCGCTGATGAAACAGGCGCTGGGCCGCTACGGTGTTGAGGAATATCGGGTGATCGCCACCTGTCTCGGCGCCGACCTGGAAGGTTTGTTATTGCAGCATCCGTTCTACGCCCGCGAGGTGCCGGTGATCGTCGGCGAGCACGTTACCACCGAATCCGGTACCGGCGCGGTGCACACGGCGCCGGGCCACGGTCAGGAAGACTATGTGGTGGGTGTGCGTTACGGGCTGCCCGTCGAAAATCCGGTGGGCGGCGACGGGGTGTTTCTGCCGGGCACCGAATTGTTCGCCGGCGAACATGTGTTCAAGGCCAATGATCACGTGATCGACGTGTTGAAGACCAAGGGCACGCTGCTGCATCACGCGGCCTGGCGCCACAGTTATCCCCATTGCTGGCGGCACAAGACGCCGATCATCTTCCGCGCCACGCCGCAGTGGTTCATCGGCATGGAGCAACAGGGTTTGCGTAAACAGGCGCTGGCCGCCATCGGCAAGGTGGAATGGCTGCCCGGTTGGGGGCAGGCGCGCATCGAGGGCATGGTGCGCAATCGCCCCGATTGGTGTATCTCGCGGCAGCGCACCTGGGGCGTGCCGATCGCCTTGTTCGTGCACAAAGAGACTGGCAAGTTACATCCGCGCAGCGCCGAGCTGATCGAACAGGTCGCGCAGCGGGTGGAGCGGGCCGGTATCGACGCCTGGTTTGATTTGAGCGCGGCCGAGTTACTGGGTGACGAGGCGAGTAGCTACGACAAGGTGAGCGACACCCTCGACGTCTGGTTCGACTCCGGCGTCACTCACGCCTGCGTGCTGGAGTCGCGCGCGGAGTTGGGCGGCGTGCCCGCCGATTTATATTTGGAAGGTTCCGATCAGCATCGCGGCTGGTTTCAGTCGTCGTTGTTGACCGCGGTGGCCATGCGCGGCGCGGCGCCTTATCGCAGCGTGCTCACCCACGGTTTCACCGTCGATGCGCAAGGCCGCAAGATGTCCAAGTCGGTGGGCAATGTGGTGGCGCCGCAAAAGGTAGTGAATAATCTCGGCGCGGATATTCTGCGGCTGTGGGTGGCGGCGACGGATTATCGCGGCGAGATGACCGTCTCCGACGAAATCCTGAAACGTACCGCCGATGCCTATCGGCGTTTGCGCAACACCGCGCGTTTTCTGCTCGCCAATCTCAACGGCTTCGATCCCGCCGCGCATGGCGTGGCGCCGGAGGCGATGCTGGAGCTGGACCGCTGGGCGGTGGAGCGCGCGCGGCGTTTGCAAGCGCAGGTCATCGCGGCTTATGGCGCTTACGAGTTCCATCAGATCTATCAGCGGGTGCACAACTTCTGCGTGGTGGAGATGGGCGGCTTTTACCTCGACATCATCAAGGACCGCCAGTACACCACCCAGGCGGACAGTGTCGCGCGCCGTTCGGCGCAGACGGCGCTGTATCACATCAGCGAAGCGATGGTGCGCTGGCTGGCGCCCATCATGAGTTTCACCGCCGAGGAATTGTGGCGTTATCTTCCCGGCGCGCGCGGCGCATCGGTGTTTCTCGAAACCTGGTATGACATGCCGGCGGTGTACGCCGATGTCGCGGCGGCCGACGCCAGTCTGAACGAGTGGGACCGGATCATCGCGGTGCGCGAGATCGTCGGTAAGGAATTGGAGCGCTTGCGGGTGGCGGGCGGGATCGGTTCCGGCTTGGATGCCGAAGTCGATCTCTATTGCGGCCGCGAACTGCTCGATCAATTGACCCATCTCGCCGACGAGTTGCGTTTCGTATTGATCACCTCCGAGGCGCGGGTACACGACACCAACGTGGTGCCCCCGCAGGCCGTGCATTTCAGTTTGCTGTCCGGTGACGAATTCTGGGTGACGGTGGCGCCGTCGGCGCAGGCCAAGTGCGTGCGCTGCTGGCATCACCGCGCCGACGTCGGCCATCACGCCGACCACCCGGAATTGTGCGGGCGTTGCCTGGAAAACGTCGCCGGCGCCGGCGAACAGCGGCGGTACGCCTGATGCGTGTTTGGTTGACGATAGCCGGGGTGGTCTTGCTGCTCGACCAGGTCACCAAACAACTCGCCGAGGCCATGCTCGCTTTCGGTGAGAGCGTGGCGGTGTTGCCGTTCTTCAATATCACCCTGGCCTACAATACCGGCGCGGCCTTTAGTTTTCTTGCACAGGCCGGCGGCTGGCAGCGCTGGTTTTTCGCGGCGCTCGCGCTGGCCGTGAGCACGTTCATCCTGCTGTGGCTGCGCCGTCTCAAGCCGCAGGAGAAATGGAGCGGGGTGGCCCTGGCCTTGATCCTGGGCGGCGCGCTGGGCAATGTTATCGATCGCATCCTGTTCGGCCATGTCATCGACTTCATTGATGTCTATTACACCGCCGAGCAATGTATGGCCTTGTTCTCGTTCGAGCCGCTGGCGGCCGGGATGCGCTGCCATTGGCCTGCCTTCAACATCGCCGATTCGGCGATTTCGGTAGGAGCGGTGATGATGGTGATCGACAGCTTACGCGGCGGGAAGCAGGCCGCGGCCTAGCGTCGAAAAGTAGTATTAACGAACCTCTGAAAAATCCAGCCATGGCTTTTTCAGAGACGAAAAACGAAAAATGTGATTTTTGTTTTTCGCCATTTCCCAATCACCTTCATGATTGGGAAATGGCGATGCATCCCTGCACCGCACCGAACCTTTAGGAAGCTCTGAATAATTCCATCCTGGAATTCTCAGAGCACGGAAAGCGAAAAATGTGATTTTCGCTTTCCTTCATTTTCAATGGCCTGCCGCCATTGAAAATGGCGGCAAGACCCTTCGCTTCGCTCTTCCCTGTGCCGCAGGAACCTCTGAATAAATCTGAGGTTCCTTTAATAAATCAGAGGTTCCTTACCCACCAAGTCGCCAAGGAGAAAATCGCTTGAACGAATGGAAAATGGCTTTTCGTTCCTCGGATTTTTAAGCAGGCGCGAAACCCAGTACAATAGCCGTCCATTCTGTCGAGTAAGCCAGTCATGCAGATCCAGCTTGCCAATCCCCGCGGTTTTTGCGCCGGCGTCGACCGGGCCATCAATATCGTCGAGCGCGCCCTCGAATTGTTCGGCGCACCGGTCTACGTGCGGCACGAGGTGGTGCACAACAAATTCGTAGTGGAGGGGCTGCGCGCCAAGGGTGTGGTGTTCGTCAATGAATTGGACGAGGTGCCCGACGATCAAATCGTGATCTTCAGCGCCCACGGTGTTTCCAAGGCGGTGCGCGACGAGGCGGCACGGCGCGGCTTGAAAGTGTTCGACGCCACCTGCCCGTTGGTGACCAAAGTCCATCTCGAAGTGGAGCGCCACCGCCGCGCCGGCCAGGAGTGCATCCTCATCGGTCATGCCGGTCATCCCGAGGTGGAGGGCACCATGGGCCAGTGGGGAAAAACCGCCGGCGGCGGTGAGATGTATTTGGTGCAGGACGTCGATGATGCCCGCATGCTGGAAGTCCGCGATCCCGAGAATATCGCCTTCGTCACCCAGACCACTCTCTCGGTGGACGACACCGCCGCGGTGATCGAGGTGTTGCGTGCGCGGTTTCCCCGTATCATCGGTCCGCGCAAGGACGACATCTGCTACGCCACCCAAAACCGGCAGGACGCGGTGAAGGCGCTGGCCGATCAATGCGACGTGATGCTGGTGGTGGGTTCGCCCAGCAGCTCCAATTCCAATCGCCTGCGCGAGCTGGCGACCAAACGCGGAGTGGCGGCCTATCTCATCGACGGCGCCGAGGAAATCCAGGCGGCCTGGCTGGAAGGGAAGCAGTCCATCGGCGTCACCGCCGGCGCCTCGGCGCCCGAGGTGCTGGTGCAGGAGGTGATCGCCAGACTGGAAAGTCTGGGCGCCGCCCCCGCCCGCGAGATGAGCGGCCGCGCCGAGACCATCGTGTTTTCACTGCCGAAAGAGCTGAGCGCCTGAGACGGTGTTTCAGCTTTTAAGAACCCATTCAAAATGGCGCTGAAGCGCGCACTGCGGCCTTAAACACCACGACGTAACTCGTAGCGTGCGCAGCGCGCATGAACCCACGGTGGTTTCGCCCACCCAGCGTACGCGACTTCGGTTTTTACCAGCAGCCGCCGGCGCCGGCATCGCGCACATTGGTGGAGAAGATGCGGAAGGTACCGCAAGTAATGTCGGAGACTTGCACACCGACTGGGGCGGCGCTCACTTTGAAGCAGGGCACGGGGCCGCCGTCACAGCTGCTTTCTGTGCGCACTGAGTATATGGCGTTTGAGCAAGAAGCTAGCGGTGAGCCATCTTTGCCGAAACAGGGGGTAATGGTTGAGTAACCTAGTTCGGTCATATCATTAGCGTAACGACGATTGCCGGCATAAAACCGTTCCTGCTGCGTGGCGGTGTCCAGCAGGACGCTTTTCGCTACGCTGCGATTAGCCTTGCTCAGGTAGCTGCTGTAGCTGGCATAAGACACGGTGGCCACGATGCCCAATATCGTCAGCACGATAATCAACTCGATCAAGGTGATGCCGGCGGCGCGGCGCGGCGCGGCGGCGCGGCTTGGAAAACGTTTCATGAATTGATCTCCACGTAGCCCACCCGGCGGAATTCCGTGTAGTTATCCGGGTTGCAGGGCTGACCCGCTCCCCCTAGGCAAGTGCCAGGGCGGAGCGGAGCGTCGCTGCCGAGATTCACCTGGATTTGCCCCCAATTTACCAGCATGACATAGGTGGATTGGACGATGCGCGCTGCACCTTGTCCATCACTGCCATAGCCCCAAACCTCGTAGGTGAAGGTGGACATAACATCGGCAGCGGCGCCGGCATTGTTACAAGGTCCGCCCGGGCCAACCAAGGTACAGCCGCGATACACCACCGCATAACGGCCGCCCCCCGGTGCCGCGGCGCCGAAACCATTGGCCCAGGTATTTGCTGTCTGGGGATTAGCGCCCGCAGGTAAGGCGGAATTAGACGCAGGGTTGGTTGGGTCTGTATTATAAAATTGATCATTGGGTGCCCAAGTGAAGTTACCTGGCCGACAATTGTTACCATCGGGCAGTGCTCGTTGGCCCTGGGGGGTTGTGGGGGGTCCCGCCACAGCGTTACAGGTATTCTGAATGATCGCCTGTTCCCCCGCGATTAATGCCGCCTCCGCTTGCGTGTAGGCGCTGGTTTGAAGTGCGCTGTTGGCGGCCATCAGCCATTCCAGGCGGGAGCTGTTCATCACCGCGACGCCGATGAGGGTGATGGCCACCAGCATCATCATGCTGACCACCAGCGCGACGCCGCGTTGGTGGCGCGGTGTCGGCGGCGGGGCCGGATGGGTCGAGTCGTTGTTCATGGCCAGGCCTTAATTGCGCAACGCCACGGTGGAGGTGAAGAGCTGGCGGCGATAGTTGTCATTCGGTTGGAAATTGGGGACATCGCCCATGACATAGGTGTTGTTGTTGACATAACCCGCTTCCGGACACTCATCCCGTACCAGTATCCAGAAACGCACTGAGACGACATTATTCCAGTTGCCCACAGCAACAGCAACAGCATTGGCATTGACATATTGGTTCACTGAGCGATCGCCATTGATGTCAATGCCGAACTGAAATTGCAGCCGCTCCACGCCCAAAACCAAGCCTTGTCGAGCTGGCTGGCCGTTACCGTCCAAGGATACCTGCACCAATTCCGGCACGCTGCCAGCGCAACTGATGCTGCCGGAGAAGTTACGTACATAATACGCATGGGCTATGACCGCATGGTCGCTAAAAATGGCCGCCGCACCACCGGCGGGGTTGCCCTGAGCAAGATTAGTCTGTATCGGCGCCGGCGCGGTGCGGATATAAAGGCGTTGCGGGGCGGCGGCGATGGCAGCGGCAGTGGCAGTGGCGGGATTGGGGTCGGCGTAACGTACCGCGAGGATATCGCCACTGTTGGCTAATCGGTTGGTGATGCAAGCGTAGCCGTTGCCGTCATTGAATCCGAAGATGCCCTCCGTGACCATGCTGCCCCAGGTGGTGTCGCCGGTGGCGCAAGTGCCATTCGGCGCCACTGCGCCGTTGGGCGCCGCGGCACGCATATTGGTCAGTCCCCAATACCCCGCGCGGCGGACATCCTGGGTGATGGCGTCCACCGCGTAACGCCCTGTGTCTTGCAGACGGGCCAGGCTGCTTTGAATATCGTAGCTGTGTTTGGCGGCGCTGTAGATTTGACCGATGCCGGCGATCACCAATAACCCCAGGGTGATGGTGACCAGCAATTCAACGAGGGTGAAACCGCGCTGGCGGGGATGAGATAGAATGGGGCGGCGAGCGGCGTGCATGTTTAGTAGTTGAGGACGAGGGTCTGCGCCGGGCCACGTTCACCCCATATAACGGTCACGCGATTGGTTCCGGCATTAGCGGTGATGTCGATGGAGGCATTGGGTAGGACTGGCGTCCCGGAGGCGTCAATCAGTTGCCATAATTGGAAAAGATCGAAGTTCACCATCTGTTGGGGACCGCAGCCCCCCGGCCCCGAGCAATTTGGATTGGTGGCCGAGCTGCCCGCAGTGATGTTCGCTCCAATATAAAATCCCGCACCCGCCTGATTGGCCCGTATCCGCTCAACCACGTCTTGCGCCAAGTGGGAAGCGATGGTGTGATCCTGCGCCTGATTGCTGGCGCGCAGTCCCGCGAATTGCATTCCGGCCAGCCCCAGCAGGCCGATGCTCACGACCACGACCGTGATCAAGACCTCGAAGAGTGAAAAGCCTCGACAGTCTCGATGGGGCGGCGCGCTAGTGAATACGTGTTTGTTCATGTGTCGCGATTAGTCTTAAAGTGATTGGCGGCGAACGATGATCACGGTTCGCTCTGTTGTTACAACTAACCTATAAAGCGCTGTGCAATACGGCGGCATTGAGCGCCATCCGCGGCGGCGGCATCACAGGTCCTGGGTGTTGAGAGGAGCCTCCATGCCGCTGCCCCAGGCTTGCTATAGATAGCATTTTTGCGCGACCATGTCACCTCGCCGGAAGCCCGGGTCAGCTTGGCCGGGCTGATCCTCGCCCTGATTCGCTACGCGGCCCATACCCTCTGTTGCCATGTCTGCCGGGTGCCGGCCGGCTGTTTTGCAAGTTGCGGCGCCGCCGCTGGTTTTACACATGAGTGATTTTATTATTGTAGGCGGCGGCCTCATCGGTCTGCTGGTGGCCCGTGAGCTGTCCGAGGCCGGCGCGACGGTGGCCGTCGTCGAGCGCGGCGAGCCGGGAAAAGAAGCATCGTGGGCCGGCGGGGGAATCTTGTCGCCCCTTTATCCGTGGCGCTATCCCGACCCGGTCAACGCCTTGGCCCGCTGGAGCCAGGCCTATTTTCCAGAGCTGGCGGCCACGCTGGCCGCAGAGACCGGTATCGATCCCGAATGGACCCCCAGCGGTTTGTTGATGCTGGACAGCGGCGAACACGCCGCCGCCCAGGCGTGGGCGGAGCGCTGGGGCGCGCGGTTCGAGCAGGTGAGTAGTGACGCGCTGATCGAACTCGAACCCGCATTGACGCCACCCGCCGGCCCGGCGCTGTGGTGGCCGGAGCTGGCGCAGGTGCGTAACCCCCGCTTGTTGCAAGCGCTGGTCCACGGTTTGATGTTGAATAAACGCGTCACTCTCCATTCTGGCCTGGCCGTGACCAGTTTATTGGACGAAGGTGACGTGGTACGCGGCGTGCGCACCGCGGAGCGGGTTATGCGGGCCGATGCGGTGGTGGTCGCGGCGGGGGCGTGGAGCGCGGTGCTATTGGGGCCGGTAGTCGGCGGTTGGGACGTCGCCCCGGTGCGCGGCCAAATGCTGTTATTCAAAACCCCACCCGCTTGGATCCGCCACATCGTGCTGGCGGACGGGCACTATCTGGTGCCGCGTCGCGACGGACGGGTGTTGGCGGGCAGTACCCTGGAATATGTCGGCTTCGATAAATCCACGACCCCGGCGGCCTATCGGGACTTGCACGCGGCGGCACTGCGAATGGTGCCGGAACTCGCGGCATGCCCGGTCGAGCGACATTGGGCGGGCCTGCGGCCCGGCAGCCCCGAAGGCGTGCCGATGATCGGCGCCCATCCCGCGCGGCGCGGTTTATATGTGAATGCCGGCCATTTCCGCAACGGCGTGGTCACCGGCCCCGCCTCGGCGCGTTTGCTGGCCGATCTGTTGTTAGGTCGTCCGGCGGTGGTTGACCCGGCGCCGTTCCGCCCCGGCAGGCTAGCTGAGAGTGGGGCGGGGTCATGATGGGGATCGAGGTTTGAAGGATACGCGCCGGCGCGGTAATCTATTTGTCGACTCACGTAGTAGGGCATGATGCAAAATTTCCCATTAGATCTAGATCAAGTGCGCATGCTGATGCATCAGCATCACATCTCACCGACCCAGCAGCGAGTCGAGATCGCTCGCGTGCTGTTCGCTCGCCCGCAGCATCTTTCCGCCGAACAAGTGTTCAGCCTGGTCAATGAGGAAGTGGCCCTGGTCTCCAAGGCCACGGTCTACAACACCCTGGGCCTGTTTGCCCGCAAGGGGTTGATCCGGGAAGTCATTGTTGATCCCACCAAGGTGTTCTACGACCCCACTATCGTGCCGCACCATCATTTTTATAACGTCGATACCGGCACACTCGTGGATATTCCCGCCGATGCCGTGGATATCGGTAAACTGCCTCGGCTTCCCGCCAATACCGTGGCCGCAGGCGTGGAGGTCATCATCCGCGTGCGCGAGACCGCCGCTGCCGAGAAGAAATAAAGCCTAAGCTCACGGCGCTCTGCCGGTTGTGTAAGTCTTTGTGTTTTATTTATACTGCCCCGCCTGCTTAGGTCCTAGGGTGGGTGATTTATGCCTGCGCCATGGCGGAAGGCTAAAAGAAGTGCGCTGAACCCGCCGTTGTAGCTCAGTTGGTAGAGCAACTGATTCGTAATCAGTAGGTCGGAGGTTCGATTCCTCTCAACGGCACCAAATTTCAATAAGTTAAGTCGCAGAGCCTTTAAGCCATTTTATTGTGTAGACGCCATGTATACAGTCGGGCGCATGATATTTCAGCCCCTGAGTTTTTTATCCTCGGGGCTCTATACCAGCATGGACGGCTGTTTGTTTTTTGCCTAATATCAGGCCTCTACTAAGGGTGGGCTTGAGATTTTAGGAAAGTGCCAGATACTACTTACAACAACATTCCTCACGCCTCTCCAAGGAAGCGCACCCCCAGGGCATACTTATTTTTACCCATGGCAAGAACTTTAGCCGGCCTTGTAAAAGCCGCTATAGACGATATAATTCATAGTAACAAAACCCGCCAAGCCTCTACCCTTCGGGGCACGCTCAAACCGGCGGGTTACTTTTTTCTGGGGTAGTGATGCACTTCACTAAACCCCCCAAGACCTTCCAGGAACAGCTTGGCCTTTTAGAATCGCGCGGCATGGTGATTGCCGACCGTGAAAGCGCCACTCATTACCTCAATCATCTTAACTATTACCGTCTGCGCGGTTATTGGCTGCCATTGGAGGCGAACCCACAAAGCCACCAGTTCAAGCCCGGCACTACCTTTGAAGATGTGCTGAATCTTTACATCTTCGACCGGGAGTTACGCCTATTGTTGATTGATGCGATAGAGCGGATTGAAGTTTCACTGCGCACTCAATGGGCATATAACCTTGCCCATCAGCATGGCGCACACGCCTACCTTGATTCCCACTTGAGTAAGAACCGCCATTGGCATGAGAGCAACCTTGCGTCTCTAAACAAAGAGCTGGAAAGATCGGATGAGGTATTCGTTGGCCACTACAACGACACCTACACCCACCCCAATACCCCACCCATTTGGGCAGTGTGCGAAGTGATGTCGCTAGGGCTGCTATCGCGCTGGTACAAGAGCCTGAGACCGGCAGACACTCGGGCCGCCATTGCCAAAACCTACCAACTCTCCGACAAGGTGCTGGAAAGTTTCATCGAACACTTGGCTTACATCCGCAACGTCTGCGCTCATCACAGCCGTTTGTGGAACCGGCGCATGACCAAGACCATGGAATTGCCGCGCACCAAGCCCCAGGGACTCCATCAAAACTTCAATCCAGAACAGGATAGAAAACTCTATAACACACTGGTGATGATTGCTTACTTCATGGACTTGATCAGCCCCAATCACCATTGGAAAACGCGCCTCAAAACGTTGATCGGCAACCACGCCATCGACACAAAAGCCATGGGCTTCCCAATTGGCTGGCAAGCGCTGCCGGTCTGGTAACAATAAACAGAAAGTAGCTGAAACAGACTTATGCCCATACTTGATTGGTTGAACAAAGACGAAGCGGTCAAAACCGCCAGACGAGTTCCTTACCGCCTGCTGCAAGGAGTAAAGAGCCTGTCCTATGGCGACCCGAACAGCGAGAACATGCTGATACAGGGTGACAACCTGGAGGCGCTCAAGGCGCTGCTGCCGCTCTATGCGGGCAAGGTAAAGTGCATCTACATCGACCCGCCTTACAACACCAAATCGGCCTTTGAACACTACGACGACAACCTGGAGCACAGCCAGTGGTTGTGCATGATGTACCCACGGCTGGAGCTGTTGCGGGAGCTGCTGGCAGAAGATGGCAGCATCTGGGTATCTATTGATGATTCAGAGGGAGCGTACTTACGTGTAATGATGGATGAAATATTTGGCAGAAATAATTTTATTGCCGCTAATGTCTGGCAAAAACGGTATTCAAGGGAAAATCGAGAAGCTATCGGTGACGTACATGAATACATTTACGTATATGCGCTCCAGCCTAACCTTTTTAAGAAAGGGTCTACGCGGATTAGTGTGGGTGCCAAAATGGGGTTTCATAGAAGTCCAGCCTTATAATCCCAGTGTTTCCACGTTCTGGAGGAAGCAAGAAACGTGTTCTGTCTCAGGTGCAGGA
>JAHFRV010000061.1 GCA_023266095.1 Gammaproteobacteria bacterium
TCGTTACGCTCATGCAATCGCTGTTGGTTGGCCTGTCTATCTCGGGTGCGCCGTTTTCTCTAGTGTAGCGCTTTGCAATTGCGGGAACATTTGCTCTGCGATAAAAGATCAAACTGTTTCATCATTCCCCTCATCAAACGAGGGGGGGTGGCGCGTTAGCGCCGGGGTGGTGAGTTCCAAGGCGCAGTAAACCTACTGCCTGGGTACACAGTGTATCAACCACCCCGCCCCTGCGGGGCACCCCTCCTTGATACAAGGAGGGGAGGTTTCTGTTCCTGAATTTATCACGCACTACACTCGCGGGCGCGGCATCGCGGTTTTAAGTTTAACCGCCAAGACGCCAAGGCCGCCAAGAAAAAAACCTGATGAACAAAGAAGAAACCCTTGGTGTGCTTGGCGCCTTGGCGGTTGATACCCTGTTTCATCGGCTCGCCAGTATTAGAAATTGATGCCGTCAAAACGCGGTCGTCCGCCTTGCGGGTTGACAGTGATACCGGTGGGCAAAGCAAGCCGCCAGGTCGCCGGCGTGGGCCAGCCAGCCTCTATGAAAGAAGCTGTGCGCCGCGAATCACCTCGACTTGCTCGGCCGTCAGCGTCACCGCTACGCCGCGCGCCAACCGTTGATTGATGTCGGTGAGCGGGCCGGGTTGCCAGGTGTGCCAGCGGCGGTGTAATTCATTGAGCATGCCGATCACCGCCGTGCTGGCTTGCTGGGCGGTGGTGGCGTCGGCGCCCCAGATGCTGATGTCCACCAGGGTGCCCAAGGTCAGGACCTGTTCCTGGTGCACCGGTTCGACCGGGCGGTCGCAGGCGGTGAGCCACAGCGTGCCGCACGCCGCGAGTGCGCCGATGAGGCATGGACCGTGGCGGCGCGAAGGACGCTTAGCGCGCCGCGCCGCGTTTGCGATGACGGACAAGTCCATGGTTCATTCCGCGCTGTCCCGGCGGCTATCGAGGTGTCGTCCGATGTAATCCATGAATTGCCTGCCGATGTCCAGGCCGTACAAGGCGTCCAGTTCGCGGATGCAGGTGGGGCTGGTGACGTTGATCTCGGTGAGGTAGTCGCCGATCACGTCGAGGCCGACGAAGCTCAAACCTTTTTCACGCAGGGTGGGCCCGACTTGTGCGCAGATCCACCGGTCGCGTTCGCTCAAGGCCACACCCACGCCGCTGCCGCCGGCGGCGAGATTACCGCGGGTCTCGCCGGCGGCGGGGATGCGCGCCAAGGCGTAGGGTACGGGCTCACCGGCTATCATCAGTATGCGTTTGTCGCCGTCGCGAATCTCGGGCAGATAACGTTGGGCCATGATGTAACGCGAACCGCTGTGGGTGAGGGTTTCGATCACCACGCTGATGTTGTGATCGCCGCTGTGCAGGCGGAAGATCGCCAGGCCGCCCATGCCGTGCAGCGGTTTGAGAATGATGTCGCCATGCTGTTTCAGAAAGGCGCGGATCTCGGCGGCGCTGCGCGTCACCAGGGTCGGCGGTGTGCACTGGGGAAACCAGGCGGTGTAGAGTTTTTCATTGGCGTCGCGCAGGCTCTGCGGTTTGTTGAGCACCCACACGCCCGCGGCCTCGGCGAGTTCGAGCATGTAAGTGGCATACAAATATTCGCTGTCCACGGGCGGGTCTTTGCGCATCAGGATCACATCCAGCGCCGCCAGCGGCTGGGTGTGGTGGGCGCCGATGTCGAACCAGTGGCCGAGGTCGTCGTGCACCGTCATCCGCCGCATCCAGCCGAAAGCCTCGCCATCGCGCAGACTGAGATCGCCCAGTTCCATGTAATGCAATTCGAAGCCGCGCTGCTGCGCCGCCAGCAGCATGGCGAGGGTGCTGTCTTTCTTGGGGCTGATGGTGGAGATGGGGTCCATCACCACGCCGAGTTTGATGGTCATGTTCCGCTTACAACGTCAAGGGGCACAGGTGCAAAGAAAAATTTTGTTGTTTGGCCGGCGGTGCTTGGGTAATGACGCACTTTCATTTCAGTGTCGCTCTCGTAGAGTGATGATTTGAAAAAACCATTGCATAAACTTCGCGTCTTCACGCCTTTGCGTTGTGATGTTAAAAATCTAAACGGTCTCCGCGACCTCGCGCGCCGCCGCCACCAGCGCCAGGCGGGCGATCACGCCGTAGGCATAGAAGCGGTTGGGGTGGGCGTCGGGCGCGCGGTTGCGGTCCGGGTTGTTGCAACACTCGGCGAAGGCCAGCGGCTCGAAGGCCATGCCCGGCGCGTTGAGATTTTCATCGGGACCGCGGCCGGTGTGCAGGCGATAGAAACCGCCTACCACGTAGTGGTCCATCATATACACCACCGGTTCGGCCACCGATTGCTGGTCGCCCCAGGTCTCGAAGGTGTAGACGCCTTCCTGCAAGATCACCTTGCTGATCTGCTGGCCGCCCTTGCTGGCCGCCATCTTGCTGCGTTGTTTGCGGTTGAGTGATAGCGAAACCCAGGGTTCGCAGCACCCATGACCAGACAGCCCGCGGGTTTCGCAAAAAACGCTCACCCAGGCTACTCGCTAATCCTGGCCGGAGAGATTCCCACTTGCACTGCATCACGCCCGATTACGCATCGGCCATCTGACCGTTTCGCGCGCAGCGTTGCCACACCATCACCTACCTGCAGGCCGGTCAGAGACGCCCGGAAGAGGCAGCTGATGCCCTTAATAGTGTGGTTGCACGAGATGAGACTCTGCTCAATCCCCGTAGCGCCGAAGGTCACCGATTTCGGTGCTAGGCTCGCATTGCCACGCGTCGGCAGGTCCACAACAACCACGACCGGCTTTGCGGAGACAAGATTCACTAGATGCTGTGGCCCGCCGCTTTGGATCGTGATCGACACGCGATCGCAGTGTTCCTGTGCGTTCTTGTCTCGGGCACTCGTGGCGTAGCTCGCTACCGACGGATCAGGATCCCGCAAGAGCGTGGCCAGCGTTGCAAGCGCCGCTGGCGTGCCAATGTCTGCCAACGCGAAAGCTGCCCAGATGCGCAGATTCGGATCGTTGCTCACAGCCAGTGCTTGGGCATCCGTCATGCCCGCATCCGGGGAGCCGCCGGACGCACGCGTAGCCTTGTCGAGTTGTATCTGTGCCAATGCGATCGCTACTGGGTCGCCACCCTGCTGAGTGGCAGCGAGCGCCTGCTGAAGGCCGTGTAGGACGTTCGCCGCATACCAAGGTGCGAAGGCCGCAGTCCGCTCTTCATAGAGCGCGCCCGTCCAAGTGTAGATCGCAGTCCACTTCGCCTGCGGAACAGCGCCCTCCAGGTATGGCGTCAAGGAAACTGGCACTACGATCTCCAGTTTGCCATCGGCATCCAGGTCGGCCAACACGTGGGCCAGACTCTCCAGGTTCTGCACCGTGATGCGCTGCACCGAAAATGCGGAGGTGTTCTTCCGGCTGATCAGTAACTCGTTAAAAAATCCCCGCCCGCTCACATCGGTCGAGGCGACAAGTTCCAAGCTCCCATCTCCGAGCAGATCGGCGAACAAGAAATCCCCAACAGTAAGCGGATCATCCGCATTGGTCACCTCAGTCACGAAGCCCCCGATTTGACTGATGCTCCACGTCCGGGTAGAGACGTTCTGACTATCGGGGCTCATCCAAGGATAGTCGCTGGGTGTCTGTGCCCGCACGGGGAGCGAGCCGACAAAAAGCATCACCGCGAGAGCGAGTTTTGCCGTGCGTGTCATGGTGATTGTCCTCATTGAATCTTGTTCCGCACGTCATTGGCATAGGTGACGCCATTCGGATTGCCGGCCGTGTTCACGGCCCATACCCACATGCCGTTTGCATCCTTGACTGGCGCATAATATTGCTTCGAAAGATTGTGCGACGCGTACGGTCCATACAATACCAGCGCCATGTTTTCCCGCTCAGTTCCCGTGAGTACCCGCAGACCCGAATGGGCGGTGATGATTGCATTCTCCTTCCTCTGTGCCGAGGCGACTTTCGCGGAGAACAAAGTCGCCGCGTCCTGAGTATTCACGATCCAATCCCAGGCATATGCCTTGGTAGTTGGCATCTGCATGAGCCCAATATGACTGCCTCCATCGTACGACTCGTTGGGCCACAGCCCCGTGTGCCCATAAAGCGTCCGTCTCGCAAATTGCCTGTAGGTACTCTCCTTCATCGCGATGCCGGTCAGAAGGTGCGTTGTTGTGCCGGAATAGGCTGACACGAGTTGCGATGTGATCGTGGCATTCGGGATCGCAAAGCCCATGAGGTAAGCCGTATTGGGTCCAGCAGACTGGGGCGATCCGTTGATGATCGCCGAGACCTTTGCCGTCAGCTTGCCGCCGACATAACCGTAGGACTTCGCGTTTACGCCCTTGTCTATGGTGGTGATAGCATCCGCCTCGGAATAGGCGCCTCTCCCGCCACTCGTCTGGTATTCGAGCGTGTTTGTCCAGGAGATGATCACATCGGAGTTTCCTGGTCCTGGATCGGCTTGGAAGGTCACCGCTGTCGGGATTATGCTCTCGCTTTGGTTGGCCGGGGAAATGATCGAAAGGTTTCCTCCGACACGCGTCCAAGTGTCCGGCCCCGACTCCCCATCTGCATTCGTATATGCGCCACTGGCGGATTGGCAGTCCGCAGCGAACGAGAGCGACTCGGAAAATGAAATGCAAATCGCATCCCCCGTCCACCTCGCAACCACCGACAGCGCATTACCCTGGACGGCCACAACCAGCGGGAACGGGTGCGGGCAATAACTCGGCGTAAACGTTCCAGTGAGATTCGATTGAATCATAATCGACGCCCCGAAGCCACCAGAACTGGTCCATTTGCCCACTGGGCTGCAGGACACCGGGCCAGAGGGAATGGTCCGAATCGCGGCGTGGACTGTAACGGCTGCAGCACTGCCCCCGGACGGCGCACAGGCCAATCCCATGCTGGGTGTGCAATCGTCCGCCCAGACGTTTCCGGCAGCCAGGCTGAACATCGCAAACGCTGCAATTTTCCAAATTCTTCTCATGGAATCGCCGCTAGAACGATCTATACGCGTCTATATGCGCGTAGGTTCAGAATTGAAAAGCAGTTTTGTCAAGCTATCAAGTCGCCAGTACATGGTCAAGAACATAATCGAGTCTACCCTTCGTCTAGGTGTTTAGTCCCACGGTGAGCTGGAACGGATTTACATTATAGTGATCCGCTCTTTTTTCCAGACTTTGCAGATGTGCTCGTGGGTGAAGGTTTGAAAAAACCATTGCATAAACTTCGCGTCTTCACGCCTTTGCGTTGTGATGTTAAAAATCTAAACGGTCTCCGCGACCTCGCGCGCCGCCGCCACCAGCGCCAGGCGGGCGATCACGCCGTAGGCATAGAAGCGGTTGGGGTGGGCGTCGGGCGCGCGGTTGCGGTCCGGGTTGTTGCAACACTCGGCGAAGGCCAGCGGCTCGAAGGCCATGCCCGGCGCGTTGAGATTTTCATCGGGACCGCGGCCGGTGTGCAGGCGATAGAAACCGCCTACCACGTAGTGGTCCATCATATACACCACCGGTTCGGCCACCGATTGCTGGTCGCCCCAGGTCTCGAAGGTGTAGACGCCTTCCTGCAAGATCACCTTGCTGATCTGCTGGCCGCCCTTGCTGGCCGCCATCTTGCTGCGTTGTTTGCGGTTCAGGTCGCGGACTTCCTGTTCCGAGTGGACCATCATCACGCCCATGCCGTAGGTGCCGGCGTCGGCCTTCACCACCACGAAGGGGCGCTTGTCGATGCCGTATTCATCGTATTTGCGCTGGATGTTAATGAGCAAGGTGTTGACGTTGCTCGCCAGACACTCTTCGCCTTCACGTTTGGTGAAGTTGATCTCGCCACATTGCAGAAATAACGGGTCGATCAGCCATGGGTCGATATCGATGAGCGCGGCGAATTCGCGGGCGACCGCGCGGTAATGGGTGAAGTGATCGGATTTGAGACGGTTGGACCAGCCCAGCACCAGGGGCGGGCTCACCGGTTGATCGAGATTTTCCAGTATCGCGGGCCGGCCGGCGGAGAGGTCGTTGTTGAGCAGGATCAAACACGGCGTGAAACCGGCGACGCCGAGTTTGTTGCCGCTGCGCAGCAAGGGTTCCAGACGTACCCGACGGCCGGAGGGTAATTTGATCTCGCTGGGTTCGCGCACTTCATCGAGCAGGGAGCCGACTCGCACCTCGAAGCCCGCCTTGCCGATGATCTCCACCAAGGTGGCGACGCTCTCCATGTAGAACAGATTGCGGGTGTGGTTCTCGGGGATCAGCAGCACCTTGGCCGCCGCCGGGCACACCCGTTCTATCGCTGATTCCACCGCCTGGATGCACAGCGGCATGAAGGCGGGATTGAGATTATTGAAGCCGGCGGGGAATAGATTGGTGTCGACCGGCGCGAGTTTAAAGCCCGCGTTGCGCAAATCCACCGAACAATAAAACGGCGCGGGGGTTTCCCGCCACTGCCTGCGGAACCAGCCTTCGATGGCGGGTTGCCGTTCGAGCAAATGCCGCTCGATGGTGAGCAGCGGGCCGGTCAGTGCCGTGGTGAGGTTGGGTACTGCGTGCAGATGTTCGATGCTCATTACACCACCATTGAGTTCGACGCCGTGGGTCGGAATCATAGCACAGGCCCGCCTCGCCGCTGGCGCGCGTTCGGCGGCGATATTAGCGGAACATCGCGCCGCGCCGCACTCTATTGCGGCTCAAGCGAAATCGCCCCAGCGGGCGAGCAGAGCCGCCAGCGCGGCGACCGCGGCGGTCTCGGTACGCAGAATGCGCGGTCCCAGCCGCAGGCCCGTGTAAGCCGCCTGTTTGGCAAGGGTGATTTCGTGATCGGTGAGGCCGCCTTCGGGACCGATCAGTAAACTCACGGGGCCGCTGGGAGCGGGGAGTGCGCCGAGTTTGGTATCCGCCTCGGGGTCGAGCACCAGTGCCAAGCCGGTTGAGGGTTCGGCGAGCCAGGTTTGCAGGGCGCGGGGCGCGGCGATTTCCGGTACGCGATTGCGGCCGGATTGTTCGCAGGCGCTGATCACCACGGCTTGCCAGTGCTGCACGCGTTTCTCCAGGCGTTCACCGCCGAGTTGCACGCCGCAGCGTTCGGTGAACAGCGGGATGATGCGGCTCACGCCCAGTTCCACCGCCTTTTGCACGGTGTAATCCATACGCTCGCCGCGCGAGACGCCTTGCGCCAGCCACAGTTCGAGCGGTGGTTCGCATGTGCGTGGGTTATGGTGGCCGACCCGCGCGGTGACGCAACGTTTGTCGATAGTTTCGATGTGTGCCTCGAACTCGCCGCCTTCACCATTGAACAGTATCAGCGGCGCGCCCGCCGTCAAACGCAGCACGCGGGCGACGTGATTGGCGGCGGTATCGTGGAGTTGCACGGATGAACCGCTGAACAAAGGCGCGGGGTGATGGATACGGGGATGGCGCATAATAACTCAAGCGGATGGAAAGAATGGCGTGATTTTAACGGAATGACAGTTCTTGCGGCGCGTGCTCCATTGGTTCATACGCGAGTGGCCAGTTGTATGCCTTCCCATGCCACTTCCGCCATCAGTTCAATTTCAGGCGGGGTGATGACGTAGGGTGGCATGAAGTAGATCACGTCGCCCAGCGGCCGCAGCAGCACGCCTTTTTTCAAGCCGTGTTTATAGACGCGCAGACCGCGGCGCTCCTGCCAGGGATAGGCTGTGCGCCTGGATTTATTTTTTATCATTTCGATCGCGACGATCATGCCGCACTGGCGTACCTCGGCGACGTGCGGATGGTCGGCGAACTCGGCGGTGGCTTCCCGCAGGTGGGCGGCGAGCGATGTGTTGCGCTCGACCACCCGGTCTTGCGCGAAGATGTCGAGGCTGGCCAGCGCCGCACGGCAGCCGAGCGGGTTGCCGGTGTAGCTGTGTGAGTGCAGAAACGCGCTGAGGTTTTGGTAGTCGTCGTAAAAGGTTTGATAAATTTCCTCGCGGGTGAGTACCGCCGCTAAAGGCAGATAGCCGCCGGTGAGCCCCTTGGAAAGACACATGAAGTCGGGTGTGATCGCGGCCTGTTCGCAGGCGAACAGCGTGCCGGTGCGGCCGAAACCCACGGCGATCTCGTCGGCGATGAGGTGCACACCGTAGTCATCGCAGGCGGCGCGCAGTAATTGCAAATACCGCGGATCGTACATGCGCATATTGCCGGCGCACTGCACCAGCGGCTCGACGATGACGGCGCACACCTCCTCGGCGTGTTGTTCGAGCGTCTGGCGCATCTGTTCGAATAGACGTGTGGAATGTTCCGCCCAGCTGCTGCCCGCCTCGCGGTGGAAACAGTCGGGCGAAGCCACCGTGATCACGTCCATCAGCAAGGGCTGGTAGGTTTGTTTGTAGAGCGCGACATTGCCTACCGCCAGTGCGCCGAGGGTCTCGCCGTGATAGCTATTGCTCAAGGTGATGAACCGGGTTTTTTTCACCGCGCCGCGATTGCGCCAATAATGGAAACTCATTTTCAGCGCGACTTCGACGGCGGCGGAACCGTTGTCGGCGTAAAAGCAGCGGCTGAGGCCGGGCGGCGCCAAGCTGATTAAACGTTCGGCGAGCTCCACGGCGGGCGCGTGGGTGAAGCCGGCCAGCAACACGTGTTCTAAGTCGTCGAGCTGCTCGCGCAGTGCGGCAATGATGCGCGGATTGGCATGGCCGAACAGGTTCACCCACCAGGAGCTGATGGCGTCGAGATAACGTTTGCCGTCGAAGTCTTCCAGCCATACGCCTTCCCCGCGCCGGATCGGTATCGGCGGCAGGGCTTCGTAGTCCTTCATCTGGCTGCAGGGGTGCCACAACACGGCCAAATCACGGGCTGTCAAAGTGCGGTTGGTGGCTTGCTTGTGTGACATCCGTGTCTTGGATTAGGGGTCGGTGGTTAAGCGGCTTAGGGTAACACAACGAATATCCATGTTGGCCGTCGTTGTGCCCATGCAACAGGGAATGATTCCCGTCGGGATAGTTTACAAGGGCGTTAGGGGCTTCATCTGAAATCGCCATAAAGTCTTTGAGAAAATAGCGACTTAAAAAGTTGGCAAGCCAATTGCTCTAGCTGAGCTGCGGATGTATCGCGCCGGTTTCCACTTTCGAGAAACCACAAAAGCCTTCTCACGGATGCAACTTCATTCAGATGTAACGGGTTACGGATTCCCTGCTTTGCGCGCTGTTTGGTTTCACAAAGCACTAGGGTGATTCATGAGTAAGCATTTGTTTTGTTCGCTGGCTGTGTTGTTGAGCGTGAGCGGCGCGGCCGTCGCCGGACCGGTGATAAACCCGGTAATACTCGAAGGCAATTATATTCGTACCACCATCGGTCAAGCCGGCACCTTGGGTGACGGTTATCAACCCACGCCCGGTTTGCAGTACGACGCTTCGGGTACCGGCAATTTCAGCGGCGGTGATTTCCTCACCCCGGGTTCGCCCTGGGATTATTTCATGTTGAAGGCCGATCAGACCGGTGGCGTAACCGGTAATAACAATGACCCCGCTGCCGGCATGCGTGCCTTTCGTCCCATGCTGTTGGAGGATGTGAGCGGTCTAACCGGTTTCGATAACCACGTGCGTTGGATCGGCGCCAATGAATCGGCCAGGCTGACCAACGAATATTTTTTCAATGACGACGATCAGCGCATCCAGGTCCGCACTACGATAACCGCCTATAGTCGGCTCGATAATCTGCGCTTCGCGCGCAGCATCGATCCCGACCAAGACGCCGACAGTTACGGCGAAGATGAAACCCTCAACGGCCGTGGCTATGACGCGAATCATGATGGCCATTACAGTGATCCGGGCGATGCCGCGCCCCACAACTGGGTGCATTCCCAAGGTGACTACAGTGGACTGGTCTTGGGCTTGTTTTCAGATTCAAGTTTTGCTCATAACACCGGCGTTTCTTACGACTGGGAAACCGATCCCGATTTCTTTCTCGCGATGAATGACGATGGGGACGGCGATCATACTTTGGGTCTCGCCTTCAGTCTGGGTGATTTGCCGGGCGATGCCTCGCTTTCTTTCACTTACTCTTACGTATTGGCTAGCAGTTTGAGCACCGCGGGTCTGCCGGTGGAGGAAGGCATTCATAGCCGCCGCAGCGTTCCCGAGCCGGATACGCTGGCGCTGTTGAGTTTGGGGGTGGTTGGGTTGGGGGCAATCGCGCGTCGCCGGGCGCGTTATAACAAATAACAACTATAAAAAAATAACTAAAAAATTAAAACGGCCCGTTAAGGGCCGTTCTTTTTTGTGAAGGCGAATATTAAACCGGTTTGCTTTGTATGCCGAGATTATGCCAGAGGCTGGTGGTGGGTCCGGCTTGATTCATGGTGTAAAAGTGCAGGCCCGGCGCGCCGCCGTTCAAAAGGCTGCGGCATAAGTCGGTGACCACCTCCAGGCCGAAAGCGCGCAAGGATTTTACGTCATCGCCGTAGGCCTCCAGCCGTTTGCGTATCCAGCGCGGGATCTCGGCGCCGCAGGCGTCGGAGAAGCGCGCGAGTTGCACGTAATTGGTGATGGGCATGATGCCCGGCACGATGGGCAGGTCCACGCCCATTTTTTCGCAGTCGTCCACGAAGCGGAAATAGGCGTCGGCATTGTAGAAATATTGCGTGATGGCGGCATCGGCGCCGGCTTGGACTTTGCGTTTGAAATTGCGCAGGTCCGCCTCGGCGTTGAGTGCCTGCGGATGAAACTCCGGATAGGCCGCGACCTCGATGAAGAAGTGATCGCCGGTTTCAGCGCGGATGAATTCCACCAGCTCATTGGCGTGGCGGAATTCGCCGGCTTCGCGCATGCCCGAGGGCATGTCGCCGCGCAAGGCGACCAGGTGGCGGATGTTTTGCGACTTATAGTTGTTGAGGATTTGCCGGATATTCTCTTTGGTGGAACCGATGCAGGAGAGGTGCGGCGCTACATCGATGCCGGTTTCTTGTTTGATTTCGCGAACGGTCTCGAAGGTGCGTTCCTGCGTCGATCCGCCGGCGCCGAAGGTCACCGAGGCGAAGCAGGGTTTGAGCGGCGCGAGTTCGGCGCAGGTCTCGCGCAGTTTGGCCGCGCTCTCCGCGCTTTTAGGCGGAAAAAACTCGACGCTGTAGGCTTTGGGATATTGCTTTTGTGATTTCATGGCGACCCATCAAATGTAGGGTGGGTTAGACATGCGTCGCCTAACCCACCAGACGTCGCCGCAGGCGACTCACTGTGTCGCCCATGGCGACGGATCGGTGGGCTACGGCGCGAAAACCGTGCCTAACCCACCCTACATTATTTTTTGATTAATACCGGTAGTGATCCGATTTGTACGGACCTTGTTTCGGCACGCCGATGTATTTCGCCTGCTCGTCGCTGAGCTCGGTGAGCACCGCGTTGAGCTTCTTCAATTGCAGACGCGCGACCTTCTCGTCGAGATGTTTCGGCAGCGTATAGACGCCGACCGGGTATTTGCCCGAGTCGCGTTCGCTCCAGAGTTCGATCTGGGCGATGGTCTGATTGGCGAATGACGAACTCATCACGTAGGACGGATGACCCGTGCCGCAGCCGAGGTTCACCAGGCGGCCTTTGGCGAGCAGGATGATGCGTTTGCCGTCGGGGAAGATCACGTGATCGACCTGCGGCTTGATCTCTTCCCACTGATATTTCTCGATGGCCGCGACGTCGATCTCGTTGTCGAAGTGGCCGATGTTGCAGACGATGGCCTGGTCTTTCATCCGGGCCATGTGGTCGTGGGTGATTACGTTGTAATTGCCGGTGGCGGTGACGAAGATGTCGGCCTTGTCGGCGGCGTAATCCATGGTGACCACGCGGTAGCCTTCCATCGCGGCCTGCAGCGCGCAGATCGGATCGACCTCGGTGACCCATACTTGCGCCGACAGCGCGCGCAACGCCTGCGCGGAACCCTTGCCGACGTCGCCGTAACCCGCGACCACGGCGATCTTGCCGGCGATCATCACATCGGTGGCGCGCTTGATGCCGTCCACCAGTGATTCGCGGCAGCCGTAGAGGTTGTCGAACTTGGACTTGGTGACGGAATCGTTGACGTTGATACCGGGGAATTTCAATTCACCGCGCGCGTGCATCTGATAGAGGCGGTGCACGCCGGTGGTGGTCTCTTCGGTGACGCCGCGGATGGCGGCGAGGTTCTTCGCATACCAGCCGGGCTGTGACGCGATGCGTTTTTTGATGGCGGCGAACAACACGCGCTCTTCCTCGCTGGTCGGTTTGGCCAGTAGCGACGGGTCTTTTTCCGCGCGGGTGCCGAGGTGCACGAGCAGGGTGGCGTCGCCGCCGTCGTCGAGGATCATGTTCGGCGTACCGCCGTCATGCCATTCAAAGATGTTATGGGTGTATTCCCAGTATTCCTCCAGCGACTCGCCTTTGTAGGCGAACACCGGGATGCCGGCGGCGGCGATCGCGGCGGCGGCGTGATCCTGCGTGGAGAAAATGTTGCACGAGGCCCAGCGCACGTCGGCGCCGAGCGCCTTCAAGGTCTCGATCAACACGGCGGTCTGGATGGTCATGTGCAGCGAGCCGGCGACGCGCGCGCCCTTGAGCGGCTGTTTCGCGGCATATTCTTCGCGGATCGCCATGAGGCCCGGCATCTCGGTCTCGGCGATGCGGATCTCTTTGCGGCCCCAGTCGGCCAGTTTCAGGTCGGCGACTTTGAAATCGCCCGACGATTGAACGACAGCGTTCATGGTGTATCTCCTAAAAACGAGAGCGCCGTTTTAAGGAGCCGCTTTCCTCGAGCCTGGCGGGGATTCCGCTGCAGCGCCCCTCGGGGAAAGCGGCGATGAAACTACAGGCCCGCGGCGGCGCGCAAAGCCTCGGCCTTGTCGGTGCGCTCCCAGGGCAGGTCGATGTCCTCGCGGCCAAAGTGGCCGTAGGCCGCAGTCTGACGATAGATGGGTTGCAGCAGGTTGAGCATGGTGACGATGCCGCGCGGACGCAGATCAAACTGCTCGCGGATCAACTCAATGATGCGCGCCTCGCTGATCTTGCCGGTGCCGAAGGTATCGACCGCGATCGAGGTCGGCTCGGCGACGCCGATGGCATACGACACCTGAATCTCGCAGCGGTCGGCGATGCCGGCGGCGACGATATTCTTGGCGACATAACGGCCGGCGTACGCCGCGGAGCGGTCAACTTTACTGGGATCCTTGCCGGAAAAGGCGCCGCCGCCGTGGCGGGCCATGCCGCCGTAGGTGTCGACGATGATCTTGCGGCCGGTGAGGCCGCAGTCGCCCACCGGGCCGCCGATGACGAAGCGGCCGGTCGGGTTGACGAAATATTTGGTGTCCTTCGACAGCCACTCTTCCGGCAGCACGGGCTTGATGATCTCCTCGATCACCGCCTCGCAGAGGCTTTTGTGGTCGATGTCCGGGTTGTGCTGGGTCGAAAGCACCACGGCCTCCACCGCCACCGGCTTGGCGCCGTCGTAACGGATGGTGACCTGGCTCTTGGCGTCGGGGCGCAACCAGGGCATGACCCCGTTCTTGCGGAGCTCCGCCTGGCGGCGGACCAGACGGTGGGCGTAGGTGATGGGGGCGGGCATCAATACGTCGGTTTCATTGGTCGCGTAACCGAACATCATGCCCTGGTCGCCGGCGCCCTGTTCGTGGTTCTCGGATTCATCCACGCCCATGGCGATGTCGGGGGACTGTTTGCCGATGGCGCTCAGCACCGCGCAGGATTCCCAGTCGAAGCCCATTTCCGAGCTGTTGTAGCCGATCTCTTTGATGGTCTGGCGCACCACGGCCTCGGCGTCCACCCAGGCCTCGGTGGTGACTTCGCCGGCGAGGACGACCATGCCGGTCTTCACCAGGGTCTCGCAGGCGACGCGCGCCTTTTTGTCCTGGGCCAGGATCGCATCCAGAATGGCGTCGGAGATTTGGTCCGCGACCTTGTCGGGGTGGCCTTCCGAGACGGATTCGGAAGTAAAAAGGTGCCAATTGCTCATGTATTATCGTCCTCGTGGTGCGGCGGCGGTGATTGCGCTCTCGAATGAAATGATAAAGGCGGCACGCCTGCGCCCTGGGAGGGCCGCCCAATTTAAGCCGCTAATATTAACGTGCCCACCCGCGCAGTGCCAGCCCATTGGGCGACAGCTATTGGCGTGGTCTGGCCGGCGTTCTTAAGATCGATATCCGCAAACCGGCCGGCTAGGGTCTGTTACCACCTTAATTATGATAGGGGTAGGAGCCGCCCGAACCGGGCGTGAAACCCGCTGACGCAGCAAGGTAAGGTAAGGATGCCGAGAAAAGGGCTCATCGAACTTGCCGTGTTATGGTGGGTGGGCACCGAGGTGCCCACCGTTTGAGCTAACCGGCGGGCATAGCACCACTTTCGCACGTGCCCGGGTTGAGCGAATTCTTAGGAAACGATCAACCCAACTCACGCTAAAAACCAGCCAGCAAAAGAGAAAAAACCGAGGTTGGCAGATAAAGCACACCTATCAAAACCCGCCACCAAACCCCGATCGTCCGAGCCAAGAACAAGGAAACAACGCCAACCACAAAACCAAGGCCGATAGCCGCTAAGGCGAAGGCCGCGAAGGTGTTATTGCTTGGGCCTATGCCTGTGAAGGGAAACAACACCAACAAGGCTACGAGTACAGCAGCAACCAGAAATGGCGCAAACACCAACCAGTTTCTGCCCCTTGGGATAGACCCCATTTAATTTAGATTAGAAAATACTGCGCGCGATGGCCAGGAATTCGTCGATGGACTTCTGATTTTTTAAGGCGCGATTAATGCTAAGGGTATAAATTTTCCGGTCAGTCGCCCAAGTCAACTCAGTGAGACCTTTGTTGCTTCGGCTTTGCTTTACACTCAGAATGGCGGGAAACCCATTTACATCTTGATTGATAGCTTCTTTAATGAATGCCATACCACCTTGAGAGGCCACGTAGTCAACTTCATCTAATCCAACAAGTCCCAATTTGGGGACAACAAAAATGCGATTCAATCCCGTCCAACCTTCTTCTGTATACCCACCACTTGCTGTTGCACCTAAAAGGGCTGCCTGCCCGAGCGGTGATGACTCTACATTGGACGGATTTACTTTTAATTTAGGAGTCACTTCTGCGATAGGCTTTAACCGCTTGTCTTTATCTTCTTTTGCCTTATCTAAATACGAGACCGAGTCTTCAGTTGCATCGACATATCCTTTGTCCTTCATTTGCGTCAATTCTAGCTTGGCTTGAGTTTTTAATACGTCGGGAACTGGATGTTGATCCAAGGGCAAGATGGTGATACCCGTTGAAACGGCAGGTTCCGTTGCACCTCCTGGTGCTGCATAAGTCGTATGAAACGGCATGCTGACAGCGAGCATGCTGAATGTTGCTGTCAGGACGATTTTCTTTGTGCGCCTGCGTATGTTTTTCATAAAAATTGCTCCTTCCGTCGATTTTTGGTTGGTCGTTGCTTTACCAGTGAGTAGGGTTGCAACCCGTAGCGCTTGTATTTCCCAACAAATATGTGCCGGTAATAGCAGACCAGCGCCAATGCTTTCCAGCAACATACCAACCTCCGCTAATTCCTTCGCCCCAATGAACGGCGCCGGCGTTCCAGGTTTGTTGCCACGAATTACCAATGCAGCGATTGCTTACATTGTTTTCACAGTGTAGATAGGTTCCATTCCTATAATGATATGAATTTGTCCATAGCCATTCGGGATTAAAGGCGTGCCACGAGATCGATTCATTGTTAATGCAGTTTGCGCGGCTGAACCACGTTAGGTCCGCGTTCGCATTGGGAAGGAAGGTAAAGGACAGGAAACCGATTACTAACAAGAAACGGGGCTTAAGGCGGGATTCTGGCTTGCGTTTGTTGATGTTCCGTGGTGAGAGCGACATTTTAATCTTAGGCCAGCGGCATAAATAGCGAGATAGTCATACGCAATAGCCTTCATACATCAAACCTCCATTGTTCAATGTGGATATGCGGCCTAGATAGAATCTCCCTTCACGACACCCATCGATAATGATTGATTACAGCCATTCCATCAACGGGCCGCTCGTCCATATCATCAAGAAGGCGCGATGTCAATCGCGAGAGGGTTTTAATGACGCGCCGTCTCTTCTGGCCTTGCGCTTGCCCAAATGGGGCGGGTGAGCGAAAATCGCCGGTTCTTGCCCCCGGTATAGGGGGCGTGGTGTGCCATGAGACGGCCTATGAGCGAGGCCGGTGATTTTACAGGATTGAGTCAAGGCCGCGGGTGGCGAGCGGGTTGGTAGGTGCCGCCGCCGGCGGATGCCGCGGGGCGCGGTGTGGCCGCCGGTTCTAAAACCTGCTTGGCCTTAACCACCCCGAGCCAACGAATGCGAGTGCGCCATCGCGCTATGAACATGCCGCGAGTGTTTTTATTGAGTTTATTGGTTTTGGTATTGCAATTCATTTTAGGAGATATACATGCCCGCGCGTAGAGAACTCGCTAATGCCATCCGTGCCCTCAGCATGGATGCGGTACAGAAAGCCAATTCCGGTCATCCCGGCGCCCCCATGGGCATGGCCGATATTGCCGAGGTGTTGTGGAACGATTTCATGCATCACAACCCGGCCAATCCGGCGTGGCCCAACCGCGACCGCTTCGTGCTGTCCAACGGCCACGGTTCGATGCTCATCTATTCTCTGCTGCACCTCACGGGCTATGACCTCGGCATCGAAGACCTCAAGCAGTTCCGCCAGCTGCATTCGCGCACCCCGGGCCACCCCGAATACGGCTATACCCCTGGCGTCGAGACCACCACCGGCCCGCTCGGCCAGGGCATCACCAATGCGGTGGGCATGGCCATCGCCGAGAAGATGCTGGCCGGCCAGTTCAATCGCGACAGCCATAAGATCGTCGATCACTACACCTATGTGTTCATGGGCGACGGCTGCATGATGGAAGGTATTTCCCACGAGGCTTGCTCGCTGGCCGGCACGCTGGGGCTCGGTAAATTGATTGCGTTCTGGGACGACAACGGCATCTCCATCGACGGTCACGTCGAAGGCTGGTTCACCGATGACACCCCCAAGCGTTTCGAGGCCTACGGCTGGCACGTGGTGCGCGGCGTGGACGGCCACGACAGCGAGGCCATCAAAAAGGCCTTGCAGGAAGCGCGTTCGGTCAACGACAAGCCGACCTTGATCTGCACCAAGACCGTGATCGGCTACGGCGCGCCCAACCTCTGCGGCAGCCACGACTGCCACGGCGCGCCGCTCGGCAATGACGAAATCGCCGCCACCCGCGAAAATCTCGGCTGGAACCACGCGCCCTTCACCGTGCCCGACGAGATCTACGCCGGTTGGAACGCGCGCGACAAGGGCGCCAAGGCCGAGGCCGCCTGGGCCGAGAAATTCGCGAAATACCAAGCTGCTTTCCCCGATCTCGCCGCCGAATTCGAACGTCGCGTGATTAAAGGCGAACTGCCGAGCAACTGGGCCGCCAAAGCCAAGGAATTCGTCGCCGCTTGTAATACCAAAGCCGAGAAGATCGCCACCCGCAAAGCGTCGCAAAACGCCATCAGCGCCTTCGCGCCGTTGCTGCCGGAAATCGTCGGCGGCTCCGCCGACCTCGCCGGCTCGAACTTGACCTTGTGGAAAGAGGCCAAGGGCATCAGCAACACCGTGTCCGACGGCAATTACATTTACTACGGCGTGCGCGAATTCGCCATGTCCGCCATCATGAACGGCATCACCCTGCACGGCGGCTTCATCCCGTTTGGCGCCACCTTCCTCACCTTCTCCGACTACGCCCGCAACGCGGTGCGCATGGCGGCGCTGATGAAGATCCGCAGCATCTTCGTCTACACCCACGACTCCATCGGCCTCGGTGAAGACGGCCCCACCCATCAGCCCATCGAGCATGTCGCCAGCTTACGCATCATCCCCCAGATGCATGTGTGGCGTCCGTGCGACACCGTCGAATCGGCGGTGGCGTGGCAGTCGGCTATCGAGCGTAAAGAGGGCCCCAGCACGCTGATCTTCTCACGCCAGGCCCTCGCCCCCAATCCGCGCAACGATCAGCAGATCGCCGACATCCGCCGCGGCGGTTACACCCTGGTGGACTGCCAAGGCGCCCCGCAGGCCATCATCATCTCGACCGGTTCCGAGGTCGAGATCGCCGTGGCCGCGGCCAAGACGCTCAGCGACAGCGGCGTGAAGGTGCGCGTGGTGTCCATGCCCTGCACGAATATCTTCGATGCCCAGGATGCCGCCTACAAAGAAAGCGTATTGCCGAAGAATGTGAAAGCGCGCGTCGCGATCGAAGCGGGGGTGTCCGAATACTGGGTGCGCTTCGTCGGTGACCAGGGCAAAGTGATCGGCATCAACCGCTTCGGCGAATCCGCCCCGGCGCCCTTGTTGTATAAGGAGTTCGGCTTTACCGCGGAGAACGTGGTCAAGGCGGTGCGCGAGCAGCTTTAAGAATTATTCACCACGGAGTTCACGGAACGCGCTGAGAGAATAACTTCTATCTCCGTGCGCTCCGGGTCCTCCGTGGTCGAAGTTGTGATTTTTTAGTAACTATCGGGAGAGTAGACATGGCAATCAAAGTCGGCATCAACGGGTTTGGCCGTATCGGGCGGATGGTGTTCCGTGCGGTCGCGCAGGAATTTAAAGATATCGAAATCGTCGGTATCAACGACCTGCTGGACCCGGATTATTTGGCCTATATGTTGAAGTATGATTCGGTGCACGGTCGTTTCGATGGCGACATCGCGGTGGACAACAATACCTTGATCGTCAACGGCAAGAAGATCCGTCTGACCGCCGAACGCGATCCCGCCAACTTGAAATGGAACGAAGTCGGCGCCGACATCGTCATCGAATCCACCGGTCTGTTCCTCACCAAGGAAACCTGCCAGAAACACATCGAGGCGGGCGCCAAGAAGGTGGTGCAGAGCGCGCCTTCCAAAGACGACACCCCGATGTTCGTTTACGGTGTCAACCACAGCAGCTACAAAGGTCAGGCCATCGTCTCCGCCGCCTCCTGCACCACCAACTGTCTGGCCCCGGTCGCCAAAGTCCTGCACGACAAGTTCGGCATCAAGCGTGGTTTGATGACCACCGTGCACGCCGCGACGGCCACCCAGAAAACCGTCGATGGTCCCTCGTCGAAAGACTGGCGCGGCGGCCGCGGTATCCTCGAAAACATCAT
>JAHFRV010000012.1 GCA_023266095.1 Gammaproteobacteria bacterium
TTCCGACGTCGATGCGCCTCTCGGCGCTTCTCTTCCAGAACCTCCAGAGATAATCTTCGTGCATCAATTTTTTCGTCCATGCACACAGGGTATCAAATACTGTTATCCACCGGGTTAATAGCTATCCAAGTTTGCTGCCGATATTAACGAAGTGGGCAACACAGCCAGCCGACGTTGACGATGGATGGCGCCGCGCATTCAGTATGACGATGGGCGGCGTCTTGCTCCATTGCTACCCCGCGCGAGCCAATCGGACTCGCTCAATCTGATCCAGGTATACGACTCGGCTATAATCTCGCGAAATTTTCGTGGCCGTCAACAGCACTGGCGTAGATTTTCCTAACATGGAAATTATTATTTCGCAAGGCTTTTGTGTCTATTGCCTAGGGTTGCTGTACTCGCATCGCGGGGCGCTGGTATACTTGCGCCAGTCTAATCGCTGTCCGCCGCTATTAGGGATGCGGCAGCGTTCAAACCCGCAACGCGGGGAGAGCCCATGTAACTGGGCAACGGTTTGTCTCCTATACATGATTGAATAGGAGATATTTAGGGGCATTTTCGGTTGCTACTCAATCGGGCGTGTCCGATTTTCACGGTGGCGATGGGCCAAACGCGGGTGTTCGCGACATGGCCGAACCGCCCATATAAAGCGACCCAACAAACTGATAGTTTCGTAGTGATGGAGGGTACACCGTGGCACCGCGCGAAAAAAATGCACATGTTGAAACATTTTCTTATCGAGTTCATGGCGGTATAAAAGCGTTGTTGTTTGCCGCGCCTATCGTGATAGCAGTCATTGTGGCGGATTCTGTTACGCATAAACCGCTGGTCACGGTGGCGACCGAGGCCTTTGCGCGTTATTGCAATGCGAACGCGATAGCCGAAAAAATCGATATCGCCACCGATGAGCGTGCGGAGTCGTACACTTTTTTTGATACCTCATGGCTGCCGAGCTTTCGCGAGTTCAACGCGGTAGCCGTTGACGGCGACAAGCAACAAACCCTCTGGAATCCTTTAGGCATGAGCTGGCTTACCGGCGAACAGCTGGATTTACTTAGTCTCGCCTATAAGGTCGGTTACGAAGATGGCGGTGAATCCCATGCCAAATTTTTGCAGGCGGTGTTGATGCAGGAAACCATTGCCGGACAGTTGGGGCGCTTGGGTCACCTGTCTGCGCCATTGGGTAAGCGCTCTTATGGTGTGATGCAGGTGAAAGTGTCGGCAGCGCGTGATGTGTTGCGCCATAAACCACAGTTGGATCATTTTCGTACTGATGAACAATTGATCGCGCGCTTGATCGCTGACGATGAATTTAATCTGCGTATCGCCTCGGCTTATCTGAAATATCTACGCAAACTCTCCGGCAGTGATCACCAAGCCCTGGTGGCCTATAATGTAGGGCCGAATGCGGCTAAAAACGTGGTGGATCCGGCACAGTTTAAATATGTCCAGCGCATCGAGCTTTATATGTCCAAGGTGGTAGAGCCTTTTAACGGCAAATTCGCCAACGAGGTTGGTCGCGCCGCTAAAAAAGTATAAGTCTTCGTCCAGTATTCTTAGGTTAGCGCTGAATAATTCCATCCTGGAATTCTCAGAGCGCGACACATTCGTGTGCCGCGGGAACCTCTGATCTATTCAGAGGTACCCTAGACAGCGTCGTCACGAGACATAAAGCCAGAGCACAAGACAACGAATCTGCGCAGCCGCAAGAAACGACGATAGCCGTTTCGCGTAGCGCGTAGCGATGCCGCGCCACTGTTTGAGGTGCAGAAATGCGTTCTCAACCAGATGCCGTTGGCGGTACAGATGTTTGTCGTAATCACGCTGCTCCTTTCTGTTCTTTCTTGGCGGGATGACGGCCCGCATGCCCTGGCGCTCAGCCTGCTCAACGATGGCTTCACTGTCGTAACCCTTGTCGGCGATCAGATGCTCGGCGGCCAATCCCCCGATCAATTCATCAGCAAGGCTACAGTCCGCTCGGGTAGCTTCTGTAGCAAGGATTCGGATTGGCCTACCCTGCGCATCCACGGCCAGAGGTATCTTGGTGTTGAGCCCCCTTTTGTACGGCCCATTCCCTCGTTGCCGCCGCGCGCTCCAGCCGCCTGAGGATGCACCTTGCAGTGGCTGGCATCGATCATCAGCCACGCCATGTCCGGCTCGTCGATGATCTGCTCAAGCCATCGCTCCCAAACACCCCGGTCACGCCAGCGGCAGAAGCGCCGATGGGTGTTTTTCCAGTCGCCATAACTGGCCGGAAGATCGCGCCAAGGCGCGCCGGTACGCAAAATCCAGAAGACGGCGTTAATGAAGCGGCGATTGTCCTGTGCGACGCCTCCCCATTGCCCGACTTGCCCGGGAAGAGGCGTTTCAAGAAGCCGCCATGCGGCATCCGACAGGTCGTGTCGCCTTGCGCTTTCAGTCATTGGTCTTAGCCTCGCCAGAATGTCATGAAGCCATAGTTTACGACATCTCGCGACGACACTGTCTAGAACGTGTTTATGATTTCGCTCAAGGGATGCAGCGCAAAGCGGCCTTATGTAGCGAGCAACCGAAACAGCGCAGTTTGCAGAGAGTATGTGAGTATTCGAGAGCGATTCTAATACCGTGATGCGTTCTTCTACGAGATCACGATTAGCTTCTTAGAAATAATCCGGTTCCTCGCCGGGTTTCCATTTGATATTGCAGCCCAAACTGGGTGTTTGCTCTCCATTCACGGCTTGGCCCGCCAAAAGCGCATCCACTGCGGCGCGTAAATCCTTGCCTGTAATCGGCACGCCGTTGCCCGGACGGCTGTCATCAAACTGCCCGCGATACACCAATTTCCGCTGATCATCGAATAGAAAGAAATCCGGCGTACAGGCGGCGCGATAGGCTTTCGCCACCGCTTGGCTTTCATCATACAGATAAGGGAAGCGGTACCCCGCTTCGGCCGCCTCAGCCACCATCTTTTCCGGACTATCGTCCGGATAATTCGTGGCGTCGTTGGCATTGATCCCGACGATGGCCAGGCCTTTTGCCTGGTATTCCCGCGCGAAATCCGCCAGCGCGCCGCGTAAATGTTTTACATACGGACAGTGGTTGCACATGAAGATCACCAGCAAGGCCGGTGCTGATTTAAAATCGTCGAGAGTGCGCCAGCGGCCTTCGGTATCGGGCAGACGAAACGGCGGGGCGGGGGTGCCGAGTTCCAGCATAGTGGACTGGGTGCGAGCCATGCTAGTGTATCTCCGTAGTGGGCGCGGTGGCTTGGTGAAGAGAAAAGTGTAGTCGCGTGCTGGGCCCGCCACAAGCGTTGACGGGATTTAATCGTAGTGGGCCGCGGTGGATATTGCAACGGATGACAGGACATGAAGGGCGGGAGTGAAAATTTCCGGCGGGTCCGGTTTTCACTGCGGATCTCCCCCGAAGCGTATCTCTCTTATTACCAGGGCGTGGCGCGGGCCGTGGTGGTGAAGTCCTTCGACGGGCGCAACATCCAATTCCCCGCCAATATTCTCCAACAATTCGTGACCCGGGAAGGCGTCAACGGGGTATTTGAAATGGATTTTGACGCGAATAATAAATTCGTAGCCATTCGCCGCATAGGCGATTAAAGGTGGTTTGACGGTCGATGGACGTGGCGATGGGCCGCGCCGGACTTCAAAGAAAAGGCCGGCGGAAGCCACCGGCCCGAGTCTCGAATAGCTTGATCGTCAGCGCTTATTTGGCCACCGTGGTCTGGGCGTGAGTGATCGCCAGCGCATAAGGGCCGAGCTCCGCCGAAAAGGGCGAACCGGCGACCTTGCTGAGGGCGCCGGAATTGGGATCGATGTGAAACGCGGAGATGGTGTTGTTGCCGTTATCCGCCACATAGGCCAACTGATCTTTCGGATCGACGACCACCGCATACGGGAACCAGGTGGTGGCGTAGGGCGAACCTTCGATTTCACTAAGCACGCCGGTTTCCCGGTTCATGGTGAAGGCGGAGACGTTATGGCTGCCCCAATTGGCCACGTAGACGAAGCGGTTGCTGGGATCGACGGTGACCGAGTAGGGTTGCGCGCCGGCCACGAAGGGTGAGCCGCTCACTTCCGTCAGCGCGCCCGAGCTGTTGTCGATATGAAAGGCCGAGACCGTCGCCGTGCCGTAGTTGGCCACGTACATGAATTGATTGTCATGGGACACCGCGATGTAGATGGGGTGAGGATCGGTTTTCGCGATTTGCTTGAGCGGGGTCAGCAAGCCGTCATTTTGATCAATGCGATAACTGCTGACCGATTCGTCGTCGAAGTTGGAGACGAAGGCGAAGCGGCCGTTGGGCGACACAGTAATGCCGATCGGGTGATGGCCGGTGGCGACCGGCGTGCCGGTCCGCTGCAAGGCGCCGGTGGCGTTGTCGACCCGGTAGGATGTGATCAGATTGGCGTCCTCGCTGGAGACGTAGACATAGTGATCGTCCGGCGAAATGGTAATGGCGTCGGGATACACGCCGACTTCATAAGGTGAACCCGGCACTATTTCCAACGCGCCGTTTTCAGGATTGATTTTATACGCCGACACCGTTCCCGAACCTTGATTGGTGGCATAAACGAAACGGCCGTCATGCGAGGAGGTGATCGAGACCGGGAAGCGGCCCGATTGATAGGGCGAGCCGGGCAAGGCGGTGAGTTTGCCGGTTTCCAGCTCGACCCGATAACCAGACACAGTGTGAGCGCCTTGGTTCGCGGCATAAATATATTCGGCATATTCAGCTGCGCCGGGCCCGCGCGCTGCCGGTTGATCCGGCGCGGCGCCCGCGCTGAATGCCACTGACATCGTGATCGCCACCAAGCCTGTATGCAGAGCATGCAATTTATACATCGGGTATCCCCCTCGAAAAATCCGGACATACTGCTCATGCGCCCTGGCGGCGGCATGAGGCTTATTCTTCACAAACACCGCCGACTATAAGAGCGGCGACGGCGCGATTCAAGTCGATTGCGGAAACCTCGCCGATGCTTATTCGAACTACCCCGCGGCTTGCCGCGGGGACTTTGGCGATGAGGATTCCCAAGGGGAGCGGCGCAGCGCTCCCCTTGGCTTGCCCGCGAGGATCCATGTCTCGCGGGCAATCTAATTTAATTATACGCCGTCATGTTTTGCGGCGACGTTTCGCCGGCATCATGTTGGTTTGCTGCAACACCAGCCGCAGGAAATGGCCGGTGTAGGAGGCTGGATGTTGCGCCACCTCTTCGGGCGTGCCCGCCGTGAGAATTTCGCCGCCTTTGTCGCCGCCCTCGGGGCCGAGGTCGATCAGCCAGTCGGCGGTTTTGATCACGTCGAGATTGTGTTCGATGATGACGATGGTATTGCCCTGATCGCGCAGCCGGTGCAACACGTCGAGCAATTGCTGGATGTCGTGGAAATGCAATCCGGTGGTGGGCTCGTCGAGGATGTAGAGCGTGCTGCCGGTGCCGCGCTTGGAGAGCTCGCGCGACAGCTTCACCCGCTGCGCCTCGCCGCCGGAGAGCGTGGTGGCGTTCTGGCCGAGGCGGATGTAGGAAAGTCCGACGTCCATCAAAGTCTGCAATTTGTTTCTCACCATGGGCACGGCGTCGAAGAATGCCAGCGCGTCTTCCACAGTCATGTCCAGCACGTCGAAAATATTTTTACCCTTGAAGCGGATCTCCAGGGTTTCACGGTTGTAGCGTTTGCCTTTGCACACATCGCAGGCCACGTAGATGTCCGGCAGGAAGTGCATTTCCACTTTGATGACGCCGTCGCCCTGACAAGCCTCGCAACGACCGCCTTTGACATTGAAGCTGAAACGGCCGGGGCCGTAGCCGCGGGCGCGCGCCTCTTGAGTGCCGGAGAATAGATCACGTATCGGCGTGAATAAACCGGTATAGGTCGCCGGATTGGAACGGGGCGTGCGGCCGATCGGACTTTGATCGATGTTGATGACCTTGTCGAACTGGTCGAGGCCGACGATCTCCACGCAGGGCGCCGCCTCTTCGCTGCTGCCGTTGATGACGCGCGCGGCGTGATGATAAAGCGTGTCGTTGACCAAGGTGGATTTGCCGGAGCCGGACACGCCGGTGACGCAGGTCATCAGTCCCACCGGAATGTCGGCGTTGACGTCTTTTAAATTATTGCCGCTGGCGCCGCGTATTTTCAGTTGCCGCGCCGGATCGTTGGCGGTGCGCGCTTGCGGCACGGCGATGCTGCGTTGGCCGCTGAGATATTGGCCGGTGAGCGAGGCGGGGTTGGCGATCACCGCCTGCGGTGTGCCTTGCGCGACGACCCGGCCGCCGTGGACCCCGGCGCCGGGACCCATGTCCACCACGTGGTCGGCGGCGCGGATGGCGTCTTCGTCGTGTTCCACTACGATTACGGTGTTACCGAGTTCGCGCAGATGCCGCAAAGTGTCGAGCAGACGCTGATTATCGCGCTGGTGCAGGCCGATCGAGGGTTCGTCGAGCACGTACATCACCCCCACCAAACCCGCGCCGATCTGGCTGGCCAGACGGATACGCTGCGCCTCGCCGCCGGAGAGGGTGTCGGCGCTGCGGTCGAGCGTGAGGTATTCCAAGCCGACGTTGATGAGGAAGGTGAGTCGTTCACCGACCTCGCGTAATATCTTGACCGCGATTTCGCCGCGCCGGCCGGGCAGGATCAAATCGTGGAAGAATTGATGGGCGCGCTCGATGGACATCGCCGTCACTTCTGGCAGGGTGCGGCCGGCGAGATAGATGTGGCGCGCTTCGACGCGCAGCCGGGTACCCGCGCAGCTGGGACAGGCATGGCTGCTGAGATACTTCGCCAGCTCTTCGCGCACCGCGTTGGATTCGGTCTCGCGGTAGCGGCGTTCCATGTTCGGGATGATGCCTTCGAAAGCATGGCTGCGGCGGGTTTTGCCGCCGCGTTCGTTCAAATAAGTGAAGGTGATTTCCTCGTCGCCGCTGCCGTAAAGTAGTGCTTGGCGGACTTTGGCCGGCACGTTTTCGAAAGGATCTTCCACGTCGAAGCCGTAGTGGCGCGCCAGCGATTGCAGCATGTGGAAGTAATAGGCGTTGCGCCGGTCCCAGCCGCGGATCGCGCCGCCGGCGAGGCTCAAGCTAGCGTCGATGATGACCCGCGTCGGATCGAAGAATTGTTTCACGCCCAAACCGTCGCAGGTCGGGCAAGCCCCCGCCGGGTTGTTGAAAGAGAACAGGCGCGGCTCCAATTCCGGCAGGCTGTAGCCGCACAAAGGGCAGGCGAACTTGGCGGAAAACACCAGGTCGTCGCGCTGGGGCTCGTCGAGGAAGGCGACCCGCGCCAGTCCTTCGCTCATGGCCAGCGCGGTTTCAAAGGAATCCGCGAGGCGTTGCTGCACGTCGGCGCGTACCTTGAAGCGGTCGATCACCACCTCGATGCTGTGTTTCTTGCGCAAGTCCAGTTTGGGCAGGTCGTCGAGCTCGGTCACCTCGCCGTCGATGCGGGCGCGTACGAAACCTTGCGCGCGTAATTCGTCGATGAGTTTGTGGTGCTCGCCTTTGCGTTCCTGCACCACCGGCGCGAGCAGCATCACTTTGCCGCCTTCCGGCAGGCCCAGCACGTGATCGACCATTTGGCTGACGGTTTGCGCCGCCAGCACGGTGCCGTGATTGGGGCAACGCGGTTCGCCGGCGCGAGCGAACAGCAGGCGCAGATAATCGTAGATCTCGGTCACCGTGCCCACGGTGGAGCGGGGGTTGTGCGAGGTGGATTTCTGTTCGATGGAAATCGCCGGCGACAGGCCTTCGATGTGGTCGACATCGGGCTTTTCCATCATCGACAGAAATTGCCGCGCGTAACTGGAGAGCGACTCCACGTAGCGCCGCTGGCCTTCGGCGTAGATGGTGTCGAAGGCCAGCGAGGATTTGCCCGAACCGGACAGGCCGGTGATGACGATCAATTTGTCACGCGGCAAATCCAAGTCGATGTTTTTTAAGTTGTGCGTGCGTGCGCCGCGTATCCGAATACTTTCCATCCTAATTTCCCGCTCATGGTGCAACCTGCTACTATACCCCCCCTTCGCGTGACGAGGCAAAAACGAGAAAACCTTTGTGACGAATGACAGCATGACCCCGAGCGAGCGGCGCGCCACTGTGTCGCTGGCCGCGATCTTTTCCACCCGTATGTTGGGCTTATTCATGATCCTGCCGGTGTTCGCGCTGTATGCGCAGCATTTGGAAGGTGCGACACCCGCCTTGATGGGGTTGGCGATCGGCATTTATGGCTTGCTGCAGGCGGTGTTGGGCATCCCCTTCGGCATGATTTCCGACAAGTTCGGCCGTAAGCCGGTGATCGTGGTGGGTTTGATCATCTTCGCGATCGGCAGCGTGGTGGCGGCGCTGGCCGACTCGATCTGGGGAGTGATCCTCGGCCGAGCCCTGCAGGGCGGCGGCGCCATCGCCGCGGTGGTAATGGCCCTGGCGGCGGACCTCACCCGCGAGGAACATCGGGTCAAATCCATGGCCACCATCGGCGCCAGCATCGGCCTGTCTTTCACGGTGGCGCTGATCATCGGCCCGCTGTTGAGCAAGTGGATCGGCGTGCCCGGTATTTTCTGGGCGACGGCGGTGCTGGGCCTGGCGGCCATTGCCGTGTTGTACCTCTGGGTGCCGCAGCCGGTCCACAGCCGGCTGCATCGCGATGCCCAGGCGGTACCCGCCTATTTCGGCACGGTGCTACGCGATCCCGAGCTGCTGCGCCTCAATTTCGGTTCTTTTACCCTGCACATGTTGCTGACCGCCAGTTTCGTGGTGACGCCCATCGCCTTGCGCGATCACGCCGGGCTGGCGGCGGATCACCACTGGCTGGTGTATCTGGGCGTGATGCTGGCGGCACTGGTGGTGATGGTGCCCTTCGTCATCATCGCCGAGAAGCGGCGCAAGATGAAGCAGATCTTCGTCGGCGCGGTCGTTCTGTTGGTGGTCGCCGAGCTGCTGTTGATGAGCGGCTGGCAGACCCTCAGCGGGTTGGTGGCCGGTTTGCTGCTGTTCTTCATCGCCTTCAACCTGCTGGAGGCCACCCTGCCGTCCCTGGTGGCCAAGATCACCCCGCCGGATAAAAAAGGCACGGCCATGGGGGTCTATACCAGCTCGCAATTCTTCGGCGCCTTTTGCGGCGGCGCGCTGGGCGGCTGGCTGTACGGCGAAGTGGGCATCAATGGCGTGTTCGCGCTCTGCGCAGTGATGGGCGTGCTCTGGGTGGGTGTGGCCGCCACCATGCGTCCCCCCCGTTATTTGTCCAGCCAATTGCTGCACGTGGGCGAGATCAGCCCCGCCGAGGCGGCGCCGCTGACCCAGCGCCTGTTGCTTGTCCCGGGGGTGGCCGAGGCGGTGGTGATCGTCGACGAGGGGGTGGCCTACCTCAAAGTGGACAAAAAGCTGCTCGACGCCAACGCCTTGCGTGAGTTTTCCATGGCCGAGTCGTAAACTAGGGGCTCACGCGCAGCGGTGTAGCGCGGGCATACAGCAAACGGCGGCGATAGTGCGGCCGTCAACAGCGGGGTGATCACCATGGCAAAAGGCGTAAACAAGGTAATTTTGATCGGTAACCTGGGCAAAGACCCGGAGGTGCGCTACATGCCCAGCGGCGGCGCGGTGGCCAATGTCACGCTCGCCACCAGCGAATCCTGGAAAGATAAGCAGACTGGCGAGAACCAGGAACGCACCGAGTGGCACAACGTAGTGTTCTACAATCGTCTCGCTGAAATCGCCGGTGAGTATCTGAAAAAGGGCTCCAAGGTCTATGTGGAAGGGAGTATCCGTACTGAGAAGTGGCAGGACAAAGAGGGCAAGGACCGTTACACCACCAAGATCGTCGCCGCCGAGATGCAGATGCTCGACAGCCGCGGCGCGGGTGGCGGCGGTGCCCCGGCTGCGGGACGCGAGAGCAGCAGCGGTGGCGGCAACTGGCAGAAAGAGTCGTCCTCTTCCTCCGCCGGTGCCCCGGCGCCGGCCGGCGATTTCGACGACGACATCCCGTTTTAATCCGGAAGGTTTTGAGGCCATGGACGGCGTGAGTACCCGTGGGGACGGGTGCCGTCCGCGGCCGCCGCAGCGGTAGTGCAAAAAAATAATCGGGGCTGATCACATGAACCTACACGAGTTTCAGGCCAAGCAATTGTTTGCTTTTTACGGCATCGCGGTGCCGCCCGGCGGCGAGGCGGACAGCCCGGAGGCGGCGCGCGCGGCGGCCAGCCGGCTCGGTGGCGAAGAGTGGGTGGTCAAGGCCCAGGTCCACGCCGGCGGACGCGGCAAGGCCGGCGGTGTCAAACGGGCCAAGAGCCTCGATGAAGTAGAAGCGGCTACCCAGGCTCTGTTGGGAACGCAATTAATCACCCACCAGACCCCCCCCGAGGGCTTGCCGATACACCATGTCTTGATCGAGCCGGTGTCGCAAGTTGCACGCGAGTTGTATCTCGGCGCGGTGATCGACCGGGCCCGCGAGCGGGTGGTGTTCATGGCCTCCAGCATGGGCGGCATGGACATCGAACAGATCGCCGCCACTCAGCCGGAACAGATCCTCACGCTCACCGTCGACCCGGTGGTCGGCCTGCAACCCTACCAAGTACGCCAGGTCGGCTTCGTCCTCAAGCTCGACATGGCACAGTTCGGCGCGCTGAATGGGGTAATGAACGGCCTGTACCGGCTGTTCATGGAGAAGGACGTCAGCCTGGTGGAGATCAATCCGCTGGTAGTCACCACGGACGGCGAGCTGATCGCGGTGGACGCCAAACTCAATATCGACGACAACGCCCTGTTCCGTCATCCTGATCTGCTGGCCTTGAAAGATCCCAGCCAAGAAAATGAAATGGAATTGGAGGCCGAGAAACACGGCCTCAATTACGTGCCGCTCGACGGTAGCATTGCCTGCATGGTCAACGGCGCGGGCCTCGCCATGGCGACCATGGACATCATCAAACTGCACGGCGGCGAGCCGGCCAATTTCCTCGATGTCGGCGGTGGCACCACCGCGGAGCGCGTGGCCGAAGCTTTCAAGTTGATACTTTCCGACCAGAAAGTGAAGGCGGTGCTGGTGAATATCTTCGGCGGCATCGTGCGCTGCGACCTCATCGCCGAAGGCATCATCAAGGCCGTACAGGAAGTGCATGTGACGGTGCCGGTAGTCGTGCGGCTGCAAGGCACCAATGTGGAGAAGGGCAAAGCAATGTTGAAAGAGAGCGGCCTGGCGATTACCGCCGCCGATGATCTCAGCGATGCAGCGGCGACGGTGGTGAAGCTGGCGGCGGCGGGAGCTTGAGACATGGCGATATTCATCAATAAAAACACCCGGGTAATCTGCCAAGGCTTCACCGGCAAGCAGGGTACGTTTCATTCGCAACAGGCTATTGCTTACGGCACGCAGTTGGTCGGCGGGGTAACGCCGGGCAAGGGCGGGCAATTGCATCTCGAACGGCCGGTGTTCGACACCGTGCGCGACGCGGTGCAGGCGACCAAGGCCGACGCCACCATGATTTATGTGCCGGCGCCGTACGCGGCCGATGCGATATTGGAGGCGGCCGACGCCGGCATCGCCACCATCGTCTGCATCACCGAGGGCATTCCGGTGGTGGACATGCTGAAAGTAAAGGCGGCGCTAAAACACTACAATGCGCGGCTGATCGGCCCCAATTGTCCGGGTGTGATCACGCCCGGCGAGTGCAAAATCGGCATCATGCCCGGTTCGATTCATAAAAAGGGCAGCATCGGCATCGTCTCGCGTTCCGGCACCTTGACCTATGAGGCCGTCTACCAGACGACGATGAACGGCTTGGGGCAGAGCACTTGCGTCGGCATCGGCGGCGATCCCATTCAAGGCACCAACTTCATCGAATGCCTGCAACTCTTCGAACAGGACCGTCAGACCAAGGGCATCGTCATGGTCGGCGAGATCGGCGGCACCGCCGAGGAAGAAGCGGCGGACTACATCCGCTCGAGCATGCGCAAACCGGTGGTGGCCTACATCGCCGGCGTCACCGCGCCGCCGGGCAAACGCATGGGTCATGCCGGCGCCATCATCGCCGGCGGCAAGGGTCGGGCAAAGAACAAGATCGCCGCGCTGGAAGCGGCGGGGGTGAGCGTGGCCTCTTCGCCGGCCGACATCGGCAAGCGCATGCTGGAGTTCTTTACGGGCTGAGCACGGCGTACGGATGGGTGATGGTTTGTTGAAACCGTCGCTGCGCCGCCCTTTCCCTGCCTGCGGACAGGGTGTAGCTATTCGCCTGGCGTAACGGCTCCGGCGAAACGAGTGAGGAGATCGGTAAATAGTGACCCAGCAACTACGAGTGGCGCTGGCCCAGCTCAATATGCTGGTGGGCGATGTGGCAGGCAATGTCGCCAAGGTGGCGGCGGCGCTCGCCCGCGCCCGCGATGAGTTGCGTGCCGATGTGGTGATTTTTCCCGAACTCACCCTCACCGCTTATCCGCCTGAGGATTTATTGCTGCGTCCCGGTTTGCACCGCCAGGTGTTGCGCGGCCTTGACCTACTCAAACGCCAAGTGACCGGTATCGACGTGGTCCTCGGCTACCCGGTGCTCGCCGCCGATGGTTTGCGCAATAGCGCCTCGTTACTGCGCGAGGGCGAGGTCATCGCCACGTATCACAAACAACATCTTCCCAATTACAGCGTGTTCGACGAGAAGCGTTACTTCGTGCCCGGCAATGAGGCGACGGTGGTGGACATACGCGGCGTGCCGGTCGCGCTCACCGTGTGCGAAGACCTCTGGCATCCCGGCCCCATGGCGCAGGCCGAGGCGGCGGGTGCCAGGCTCATGTTCAATCTCAATGCCTCGCCTTATCACGCCGGCAAGGGCGGCGAACGGGAGGCCGTGCTCCGTGAGCGCCTAGCAGAAGCGGCCATGCCCATCGTCTATGTCAACCAGGTGGGTGGACAGGATGAATTGATATTCGACGGTGAGTCCTTGGTGATGAACGGCGAAGGCGAGATCGTACTGCGCGCCCAGCCCTTCGTCGAAGATATCTATTTGGCTGAATTCGATGTGCGGAACGGTGTCGCTATTGCGCAGCCGGGGGTGATGCACGCCGCGCTGCCGGCGGTGGAAAGCATTTACCGCGCGGTGGTGCTCGGCGTGCGCGATTATATCGAGAAAAATAATTTTGACGGCGCGGTGATCGGCCTCTCCGGCGGCGTCGACTCCGCCTTGACCCTGGCCATTGCAGTGGACGCCATCGGTGCCGAGCGGGTGGAGGCGGTGATGATGCCGTCGCGCTACACTGCGCAGATGAGCCTCGACGACGCCGAACTCGAAGCCGAGACGCTGGGCGTGGAATACCACGTGATTTCCATCGAACCGGTCTTTAACGCCTTTCTCACCAGTTTGCACGACGAGCTGGCGGGCAGGGCACCGGACACCACCGAAGAAAATATTCAAGCCCGCTGCCGGGGGGTGATACTGATGGCCATCTCCAATAAAAAAACTAAGATTCTGCTCACCACCGGCAATAAGAGCGAGATGGCGGTGGGTTATGCCACGCTTTACGGCGACATGGCGGGAGGTTATGCGCCCATCAAGGATCTGCCCAAGACCATGGTGTATCAATTGGCGCATTACCGTAACGGCGTGGCGCCGGTAATTCCACGGCGGGTGCTGGAGCGGCCGCCCAGCGCGGAGCTCAAACCGGATCAAAAAGATCAGGACAGTCTGCCGCCCTATGAAATTCTCGATCCCATCCTGGAACTGTATGTGGAGCAGGACCAGACGCCGGAAGAAATCATCACCGCTGGCTTCGAACGCGAGACGGTTCTGCGGGTGGTGGCGATGGTCAACCGCAACGAATACAAACGGCGCCAGGCGCCGCCGGGGGTGCGGGTGAGCCGCCGCGCCTTCGGCCGCGACCGCCGTTATCCGATCACCAGCGCTTACCGCGATCACCCGCGGTTCATCGATTGAAGCGGCATTGGTTTTAATAAGTGACCGACAGGTTACCGGACCTTAAAAAATGGCTATCATGTCCGTCGACGCGGGCGGAGTACATGGGGCGTCATCAGGCGCGCCTGACACTATTAGCAAAAGGAAGACGATGACATGAAAAAAATCGAGGCCATCATCAAGCCCTTTAAATTGGACGACGTGCGCGAAGCCTTGTCGGAAATCGGCATCACCGGAATGACCGTCACCGAAGTCAAAGGCTTCGGTCGGCAAAAAGGCCACACCGAGTTATATCGCGGCGCGGAATACGTGGTGGATTTTCTGCCCAAAGTGAAGGTTGAAGCGGTGCTCGCCGACGATCAAGTCGATCGTGCTGTAGAGGCCATCGCGCAGGCTGCCCGCACCGGCAAAATCGGCGATGGTAAAATCTTCATCACCACCGTGGAGCGGGTGGTGCGGATTCGTACTGGTGAAGAGGGAACTGACGCCATCTGATTAGGTGTGTGATTCGTAGAAGCCACAGACCGATTAAAGGAAAATCTGCCTTTGATTAGAATGTAAAAGTCAGGGTTCTCGTCCTTAGGGGGTAAAGTAGCGTTATCTAATCCCAGTAATAGCGCGGCTTCCAGGCCACTTTTTCGAAAATATCTCGACTAACTAGTTGGTTATGATCCGTGGAGGCGGCGATCCGTACCGTTCGCCCCAGTACACCTTGATGAGATTGTGCGAGATACGCTCGACGGCGAAGCTGTATAGGTACGCCCGCCTTTTTTTCTATTGACAGCCTCACCTGATAAAAATAATTTAAACCCCTAACAAAGTGTCCGGAATAATTAGACCGCGTCACTTTTTGGTTCGGAGAGATAGGGGGGCCGCCTGCTTTGTTCGACTAGGCCCGCCTCACCCAGCGCTTCATATCGCATCAACCACTTTCACAAGGTCGGTCGAGAGATTCCACATCTAAGGCACATGAGCACTGCGTCTCAGTACATCTGGTAGGTCTTTATCCGCTGCAGGCGTTTTTTGAACTCAGCGTCCATCGCCCCATTCTAGAACCTAGCAAAAAATTGGATCAGCCAGGGTTCTGCCAGAGATGACGCCATCGAAGCGTTTTTGGCGAGTTCCAAATTAATCACGATATTATTTAAACGTCCCCGAATATCATGAACGACGCCTGGAAATAGGGTTGAAAATAACCTAAACCAGGCTGCCTGGTATAAATCTGTGGTATCAATAGAAATAGTATTCAATGCCGTTTTTTCTACTGTAAACCGATAATAGCCAGTTAGTCTTTTTACTTGAAAAATGTCACATCTAAACGTAGTAGATATCTCCTTACTATTTTCATCCATCGAAAACACGGAGTAATTAATGCCCTCCGCGGCCATACCAGAAACAACTTCTGCCATACGACATATTACCGCTCTGGGAATATCTTGAATATTATTCCTCAAAAAATCTTCAATATTTTCTCTTTCTGGCGAGGATAAATTAATTTGACCGGTTATTATTGTTCGATTTCCATCATTTCTTAAACAGTGAGTTGATACACTGATAACCTGACCCGATTTTAATACCATTTCAGCACTCCCTTTGAATAATCATCTATTTTCAAATTAACAATCGACGAGCCAAGGAGAGCGAAGCGAGGGCGAGGAGCCCGCGGTAGACGCGAAGCGGCGTCAGCCATTGTGGTAGCCATGAGGTGCTGCGCAGTAGCGCGTCGTGGCGGACGCAGGGCGGCCGGGGCGAAAGGAATCAACGTCGCGAGACCGAGGTCGATTCGCACACGGAGGTGCGAATCGTTTCCTGAGGGCCGCGACACATCGCGCGCCTCTTTTGAAATCCAAGCGGGTGCTAATAGCATAGGCGACTCGATCCCTGAGATGCAAAAACAGTACGATGAACGAGGCACTCTGAATTTTTAGGACACTCCTATTTGGTAAACGTCAGCAACGGGAGAACTTGTGAAGAAATTGAATACCCCCGCCGATACCTACGCGCCAGAGCTTTGAAAAGAGACTGTGAAGCTGGTTCTGGCGCAAGGGCGTATACTGGCGCCACCCTGTGAATCTCCATTCCGAGGGGGACACGTGCGAACTGGGTTAGCGTTGCAAAGAGCAGTGTAAATGGGGTCCCCCATTAGCCGGTCCGTGTCAAGGGCGAAACGGGCTTCTACTCCGCCGTTTTTTCTGGCGGCGAGGTTATTTCCTTTGCTAACCTGCCCCGTTGTTCCGGTCGAACCCGTTTCCTCAGTACTGGCTACGACCGCGGAGGGCCTGTCAACCATCAGGATCAAGCGGTGGACCGATGCTCTGGCGCCGCCCTGGCAGCCACGCTGCCCCAGAGAAACGGGAGTGCCGCCGAGGTGGCCCGGAAAGGCTCACAGCGCGGTGGCTCGCGCGATGCGCGTCCAATCCCCAATTGGCTCACCCGACGGACGACCCGGTGTATAACCAATCAGGCGGTGGCGATAGACCTCCACTCAGATCCACTGGTTCACGCCCAGACCCAATTGCTAGCAGGTCGACCGCCACCTTAACCATTTCAGGCAAAACAGCGATTCACGTCAAAAGGCCGTTGCTCATCAAAATGTGGTAACTCGCCCGCGCCAGTTTGTGGGCCAGCGCTTTCGTGGCCACCACGCCGTTGGTTTTTGCCTTCTTCTTGAAGAAGGTGTTGGCTTCCTTGCAGAAGCGTCTGCCGAAATTAGCCACTTCGATCAAGGCCCACACCAAGTAAGTGTTGCCGTTCTTGGTGTTGCCTTCGTCCTTTTTCTTGCCGTTGGAATAGCGGGCGCTGTCAACGCAACAGGCGTAAGAGGCGAAGTTGCTGACCTACGCAAAGCGGGTGATATCGCCTGTCTCGAGCAGGATGACAATGGCCAGTACCTCGCTAATACCTGGGATGCTTTTGAGCAAGGCGTATTCGGGCCGCGGCTTTGCCCCTCCACAAGGCGCTGCTCCAACTGGTCGATCTGCGTATTCAGTGCCGCAATGATAGCGACATTCGCTTTCGCGGCGAGGGCGACATCGCCGTCCAGCCCCAGCGCATCGAGACCCTCGACCGATAGCCGTTTGAAGGCATTGCTCGGCGGCCGTGCGTCCAATGTGTGTGCCAGAATATTTTCCACTGAGTGCGCGAGCGCACCCGTTGGATGCATTTTCTGGCCAGATCGCGGAGCGCACGCTGCGCAGTCGGGTCGATATGGCCGGTGGGCAGGATAGCCACTATAGAGCAGAGTCCATCCGGTTGCCGAGGGGATTCGTCGATCGGCTGACAAAACCATTTGCCCGGTTCTTGCGCATCATGGCCGGCGGCGACGCCGTTCTTCTGTTGTTCACTGTCGCTGCCCTGGTTCTGTCCAACTCTCCGGGGAATCATCTTTGTCCCTATTCCTATACCTGCCACCATTTCGATTTTGAGTAGGTTCTAGTATTTTCATGCACGCATTTTACTTCTTCTATTCGATTGCCGGGTTAATAGAACCTATCTCAAAATTGAAATGGCGGCCAAAGGCTGGCGGCTGAGCCATGTTCGACCTCAGTTATTGTGGTCGCGGTAGGGACGACGGTTACCCGCCGCCCCTACCGCGACCGTTTCCTGAGCTGGAAATCGCCGGGGTTGCCGATTCCTGCTTGATAAAATTGTGCTGATAAGTTGCATGTGCTCATTTAAGCACCTTGCGGATCGCCGGCACGGATGTCTTCAAGATTGACCACGCCATACGCCGCCCCAGCGCAGGGCCAGGACGGTCATGAGGGTGCGTCACAGATTATTTACCCAGAGATTGGCGCAATACGTAAGGCAGGATGCCGCCGTGGCGGACGTATTCCACTTCGTTGGCGGTGTCGATGCGCGATACTACGGTGAAGGTGCTGACGGTGCCGTCCACCGTGGTGGCTTTGACCTCGAGTTTCTGCCCCGGCATGAGCTGGCTGAGTCCGCCGATCGCCAGGGTTTCGTTGCCGGTCAAACCCAGACTTTCGGCGTTTACACCCGGCAGAAATTGCAACGGCAACACGCCCATGCCCACTAAATTGGAACGGTGTATGCGCTCGAAGCTCTCGGCGATCACCGCGCGCACGCCGAGCAGGCGCGGACCTTTGGCCGCCCAGTCGCGCGATGAGCCGGTGCCGTATTCCTTGCCGGCGATGACGATCAGCGGCACCTGTTCGGCGGCGTATTTCATCGCTGCGCCGTAGATGCTCATCGCTTCGCCGTCGGGCAGGTGACGCGTGACGCCGCCTTCCACGCCCGCCATCATTTTGTTGCGGATGCGGATATTCGCGAAGGTGCCGCGCATCATCACTTCGTGATTGCCGCGCCGCGCGCCGTAGGAATTGAAATCGACGACGGCCACGCCCTGCTCGATAAGGTAGTGCCCGGCCGGGGTTTTGCTGCCGATGCTGCCCGCCGGTGAGATGTGGTCGGTGGTCACCGAGTCGCCGAAGATAGCCAATATCCGCGCGCCTTGTATGTCGGTGAACGGCGCCGGCAGCAAGCTCATGTCCTTGAAGAAGGGCGGCTCTTTAATGTAGGTGGAATCACCGCGCCATTGATATAACTCGCCGGTCGGCACCGGCAGATTCCGCCACTGCGGATCGCCGGCGAAGACATCGGCGTAGTGACGCTGGAATTGCGCGGCGGTGACGTGGGTTTCCACCAGGTCGAGTATTTCCGCATTGCTCGGCCAGATATCTTTCAAATAGACGTATTCGCCGTTGGGATCGGTGCCCAGGGGGTCGCGGGTGAGATCGATGTTGAGATTGCCCGCCAGAGCATAGGCCACCACCAGCGGCGGTGAGGCCAGGTAATTGGCGCGTACCAGGGCATTGACCCGCCCTTCGAAATTGCGGTTACCCGACAATACCGCGGCGGCGGCGAGGTCGCCATCCTGGATGGACTTGGCGATGTGCTCGGGCAGCGGGCCGCTGTTGCCGATGCAGGTGGTGCAGCCGTAACCCACTAGGTGAAAGCCCAGCGCTTCCATGTAAGGCATCAGGTCGGCGCTTTTCAAATATTCAGTGACGACTTTGGAACCGGGAGCGAGGCTGGTCTTCACCCAAGGCTTCACGTGCAGGCCACGGCGCACCGCATTGCGCGCCAGCAGACCGGCGGCCATCAACACCGATGGGTTGGAGGTGTTGGTGCAACTGGTGATCGCGGCGATCACCACCGAACCGTGGCAGAGGTTGTAGGCCAGGCCGTTGGGCTGGCGCACCGGCACGCATTTGCCGAACACATCCATGCCGTTGTCAGGATGCAGTTCGGCGTATTCCGGCGCGATGAGCATGGGCTGGCCGCCTTCTTCCAGCCAGCGAGTGACGTCTTCTTTATCCAGATGGGTGGTTTCACCTTCGTATTGTTTCACCAGCGACTGGCGAAACGACTTGCGCACGTCGGCCAAATTGACGCGGTCCTGCGGCCGCGACGGACCGGCCAGACTCGGCTCGACCGTGCCGAGATCGAACTCGACCACGCTGGAATAGATGGCGTCCGGCTGCGTGCCGTCATGCCACAAGCCTTGCGCCTTGTAGTAGACTTCCACCAGCGCTACGATTTTTTCGCGGCCGGTCAGGCGCAGATAGGCGGTGGTTTTTTCATCGACTGGGAAAATGCCACAGGTCGCGCCGTATTCGGGCGCCATATTGGCGATGGTGGCGCGGTCGGCCAGGGCGAGCTGAACGAGGCCGGGGCCGAAGAACTCGACGAATTTGCCGACTACGCCGTGTTTGCGCAGCACCTGAGTGATGGTGAGCACGATGTCGGTGGCGGTGACGCCGGGTTTGGGCTGGCCCGACAATTTAAATCCCACCACGTGCGGCACCAGCATCGAGCTGGGCTGACCGAGCATGGCGGCTTCCGCCTCGATGCCGCCCACACCCCAACCCAATACGCCGAGGCCGTTGATCATGGTGGTGTGGGAGTCGGTGCCGATCACGGTGTCGGGATAGACCCAGCTCGCGCCGTCGCGCTCGGCGGTCATGGCCACCCGCGCCAAATGTTCCAAATTGATTTGATGGACGATGCCGCTGCCCGGCGGCACCACACGGAAATTGTCGAAGGCGTTCTGACCCCAGCGCAGGAATTCATAACGTTCCTGATTGCGCTCGAACTCTTTGCGCACATTGGTTTCGAAGGCGGACTCCGAGCCGTATTGATCGACTTGCACCGAGTGGTCGATCACCAGTTCCGCCGGCGTGTAAGGATTAATGCGTTTGGGGTCGCCGCCTAACTGGCGCAGCGCGGCGCGCATCGCGGCGAGATCCGCCACCGCCGGCACGCCGGTGAAATCTTGCAACAGCACCCGCGCCGGCATGAAAAAGATTTCCTTGTCGGGAAGCGCCTTGGCGTCCCAGTTGGCGACGGTGGCGATGTCGGCTTTTTTTACCGCCACCCCGTCTTCGTGGCGCAGCAGATTTTCCAGCAGAATGCGGATCGAGAACGGCAGTGTGGCGACCTTGGCGAAGCCGGCCTGGCTCAAGGCGGTGAGGGAATGATAAGCGTAGGTTTTGCCGCCCGCGCTGAGGGTTTGCCGGGTACGGTAACTATTGGATTGCTGAATCGCCATGACGTCTCTCTTAAAAATACAAAAAAATCAGAAGTGTAAATTTTGCGGGATACCGATCCGATAATCGCCGCGAGGCTGGGCCATGTCAACGGTTCTCGTTGCGCGAGATGCGCGCCAGCAGCCAGTCGAGGGCGGCGTAGGGTAGCACACGGCGGGCGGCGGCAAACAGATAGGTGGGCACGGTGACCGGGTAACGTCGTCGCGGCCGCGGACTCTCCAAGGCGTGGATCACCCGTTTCAACACCGCCACGGGCGGTAGAGTGAAGGGCGCGGCGGGGCCGACTTTTTCCAGCCTCTTGAGCACGCCCCGATAGTGATCGCGATGGGCGCTGTGGTCGATGTCGATGGTGCGCCGGAAGCCGGCCAGGGAATTGGCGCGGAAGCGGCTCTTGATCGGGCCGGGCTCGATGAGTGCGACCTGTATGCCGCTGCCCGCCAACTCCAAACGCAAGGTATCGACCAGTCCTTCAAGGGCGAACTTGCTGGCGTTATACGCGCCGCGATACGGCATGGCCACCAGGCCGAGCAGCGAGCTGTTGTAAATGAGCCGGCCGCGGCCTTGGGCGCGCATGACGGGGATGATGCGATTGGTGAGTTCCTGGGTGCCGAACAGATTGGTCTCGAATTGCGCCCGCAATACCGCGCGGCTCAAATCCTCCACCGCGCCGGCCTGGCCGTAAGCGGCATTGTTGAACAGCGCGTCCAGGGTGCCGCCGGTGCGGAGCAGCACTTCATCCACCGCCTGGTCGATGGAAACGGAATCGTCCAGATCCAAGCGCAAGGTCTCCAACCCCTGACCTTGTAGACGGGCCACGTCTTCCGGTTGGCGGGCGCTGGCGAAAACCCGGTAACCGCGTTGCCGCAGGCCGTGCGCCACACACAGACCGATGCCGCTGGAGCAACCGGTGATCAAGACGGACGGGGTGGTCATTGCTGAAGTTATCGTTAGGTTGTAGTGCGCCGGCAATTCTACGCGCTGGCGGCCGACAGGTTAAGCGGAAATCGAGCTGGGATGAGCGGGTTGCGGACCGGCCGGATTAATTTTTAATTTGACCTCACCAGGATGGGCCGTCATTTTCAATGGTGGCCGGCTATAGAAAATAAAGAGGAGCGAAAATCACATTTTTCGCTACCCTTGCTCTGAAAATTCCAGGGTAGAAGTATCCAGAGCTTCCTTGATAATAAAATAATAAATGGGTTATGCCATTTGAAGATTACAGCGTCGGGATAGTCACCTTAGCCAGAGACTTCGATGCTCTCTCCTTAAACACTCGCGCTAACACCTCCACCGCGGTATCAATAAATGCCCGCAACTTCAGCGGCACGAATTTATGTCTGGGATACACCAGATGAATCGGATCGACCTTGGCGCGCCATTCGGGAAGGATGCGCAGCAAGCGGCCGCTGTTCACTTCCGCGCGGCAGGCGTAGGTAGGCAGCAGCGCCACGCCGTGCCCCGCCAGGGCGAGCGCCTTGATCAGATTCAAATCATTGCCCAGTACCTGGCTAGTTAAAGAGACGGTAAGCGTGTTCTTGCTATCGATCAATCGCCAGCTCTCCTTGCCCAGCGGCGTGAATTGCAGGCAGCCATGTTGCCTTAGCTCGGTCGGATGAATGGGTGTACCTGCTTTATCGAGGTACGCGGGACTCGCGAACGGCACCCAATGAGCGGTGCCGACCTTTTTAGCGATGAGTCCCGAGTCACGCAGTTCGCCGGCGCGGATCGCAAGATCGACGCCTTCGGCGACGAGGTCCACCAAGCGGTCGGTGAAGATGAGCTCGATACTCACCCTGGGATGTTGCTTTCTAAAGTCGCAGATCAATTCGGTCAAGCAATCGTTGCCGATGTCGATGGGCGCGGTGACCCGCAGCAAACCTTGCGGCTCGTCCTGCGCCGAGCTGAGCTCCGCCTCGGCCTTGAGGATTTCCTCGAGCCCGAGTGAAGCCTGGCGAAAATACGCTTCACCGGCCTGGGTCAAGCGCAATTTGCGGGTGGTGCGCTGTAACAGCGTGACGCCCAAGCGCCGTTCGAGCGCCGAGATCCGCGCGCTCACCGTGGAGTTGGGCATGCTTAACTGTTTGGCGGCCTGGCTGAAACTGCCGGCCTGGACGACTTTGACGAACACCCGGATTTCATTGAGATCCATGGCGGGATTATGCAGAATACTGAACAATAATTCCATTTAATGCCATCTAATAATCTATCTCCGCCGCACGTACATTATATTAACAGTCAGCAAACAGACTCTCCTCCACCCTGTTCCCGTTGCGGGAAGGAGATAGCGTTCGCCACCGGGTTGAGCCCACACCGCAAGGAGATCGAAATGAAAAAACTGTCCTTCATCCAAAGCCAGGACCAGCGCCATTGGGTAGGCGATGGTTTTCCGGTGCGCAGCATCTTCTCTTACAACGACCTCAGCGCGGAAATGTCGCCGTTCCTGCTCTTGGACTACGCGGGACCGACCACTTTCCCGCCCTCGACGCATCGCCGCGGCGTGGGCGAACATCCGCATCGCGGCTTCGAGACGGTGACGATAGTCTACTCGGGCGAGGTGGAACATCGCGACTCGTCGGGCGGCGGCGGCATCATCGGCCCCGGCGACGTGCAGTGGATGACGGCGGCCGGCGGGATCGTGCACGAGGAATTTCACGGCCCCAACTACGCCAAACAGGGCGGCCCGTTCGAGATGATACAACTCTGGGTGAATCTGCCCGCCAAGGACAAGATGACGGCGCCCGGTTATCAAGCCATCACCCAGGCGCAAATTCCGCCTTTGGATCTGCCCAACGGCGCCGGGACGATTCGGGTAATCGCGGGTAGCTACAACGGGACCGACGGGCCCGCTCTAACCTTCACGCGCATGAATATCTGGGATGTGCGCTTGAACGCGGGCCACCGCGCCGAGTTTAAAGTGATCGCCGGCGATACCACGGCGTTATTCGTATTGAAAGGCCGCATCCGTATTGCGGAAGGCAAGGAAGCGGGTGAAGCCGACCTGGCGGTGCTGGAGCGGGACGGTGAACAGCTGGCGATCGAGGCCGTGGAAGACACCACGCTGCTGTTCCTCCACGGCCAGCCGCTCAATGAACCGGTGGTGGGTTACGGACCCTTCGTTATGAATACCCAGGCCGAGATCCGGCAAGCGATCACTGATTATCAGAGCGGACGGATGGGACACATCGGCAAGCGTGCCTGAACCCCGCCGACACCGTAAGCCCTGATTGATCTTGCGGCACAAGCAGTGTGGAATGAGCGACGCCGCGTCGGGCGGGCAGATCAGGGAAAGGTATTCTTTGGTGATGATCGAGGCGGTGCCGTTCAATGCCCTGGCAAGAAAATTTTTGTCTTCTTTCAACCAACGCCGATAGCTGTCGGGTGAAAAACCCTAGGCTTTTTTTTCGGTATCAGAGCCCCGCGCTGAAGAATGGATACATAATCATATCCAGGCAGGGTCTGCCGCACAGGCACCGAGGGCCTTTGCCAAAAGCGAGTGGAGGCGGATTTCCCTCGGCATTGCGGATGTCGAGAAAGAGAGTGAAGATGCCGCCTACCACACGGAAACAGGCGGCTAGTCAATTGCCAGCACCCGCCAAGGAGAGCCAAGCGAGGGCGAAAAGCCCGCGGTAGCTGCAAAGCGGGGTCAGTCCTTGTGGGTAGCCCTTAACTGCTGTTAGTAGCGTGTCGGGGCGGACGCAGTACCAACGCATTGAACTGAGATTTATTATCCCGGCCTCAGCCCACAGAATTTCTGACGCCGCCCCGTCACCCCGCCAGCCATTTACTTCATTTCGATTTTGGCCTTGCTGCGCAAGGTTTCCAGGTATTGAGAAATATGCTGGGATTGCACCACGTCATCCAAGCGGTCTTTGACGTCATCATAGCTGGGCGGGGTGACTTTGCGCACGTCATCGAGGAGGACGACATGCCAGCCGAATTGGCTCTGGACCGGCTTTTTGCTGTATTTGCCTTTTTCCAGCGCGGCGGCGGCTTGCGAGAAAGCCGGGACCATTTGCGCCGGATTGAACCAGCCTAAATCGCCGCCGCGTTCCGCGGAAGCACGATCCTTGGACTTGCTTTTGGCCAGGGCGCTGAAGTCACCGCCTTTATCCAATTGGGCGATCAGTTCCTTCGCTTCGGTTTCACTGTCCACCAGTATGTGGCGGGCTTTGAATTCCTTGAGTTCCTGGCCCGCGACTTTTTCTTGGTAGACCTTGCGCTTCTCGGCTTCGGTGGCTGGCTTGCCGCGTAGCATTTCGTTTACCGCGGCATTGGAGAGTACGGTGCGTTTTTGGTTGTGCAACTCAGTAATGACGATGGGATTTTTATCCATGCCTTTGGCCAGGGCGTCTTGATAGAGCAACTCGCGATCCACCAGGCTCTGCACCGCGTCTTGGCGGCTGAGCTGTTGCTGGGGATTGAAGGAGCGAGCGAAGGCGGCGAGGTCGAGGTTGGTAAGGCTGGTGCCGTTGACGGTGGCGATCACTTGATTGGGGTTGTTCTGGCCGACGGGGCTGGCGGGCTCAGCGGCGTGGACGGAACTGGCGTTAGCGACCATCAGGGCGGCGGCGGTCAGCAACGTCAACTGGGAAGCAAAGCGTAGGTTATTCATGGAATCAATTCCTATCGTGTAATTAATTGTTAGCGCCGGGTCGCTCTTCGGGGCTGCGGGCCTGGATGCTCAAGGCGTGGATATCAACATGCATCATGTCGCGCAGCGCATCGTATACCATGCGGTGGCGTTCCAACAACGGTTTGCCGGTGAAGCGGCCGGAGACGAGGTGGACGGTGTAGTGGCCGCCGCCGAGGGCGCCGGCGTGGCCGATGTGTTGATCACTGTCGTCGATGACATCGAGGTCGGTCGGCGCCAGAGCGAGGGTCAGCTGCGCGCGGATACGGGCGATACGTTCGGCGGCCGGGTTCACGGCAACACTTTTTTGAAAGGCCGCACAGTCACCTTGGTGTAGACGCCGCCGCTCAGATAGGGGTCGGCATAGGCCCAGGCTTCCGCATCCTGCAGCGATGGAAACTCGGCGACGATCAGGCTGCCGGTGAAACCGGCGGGACCGGGATCCGCCGAGTCGATAGCGGGAAATGGGCCCGACAGCAACAAACGGCCTTCACTCTTCAAGGTTTCGAGGCGGGCGAGATGGGCCGGGCGGTTGGCGATACGCCGCGGCAGGCTGTCGGCGACGTCTTCCCCGATGATGGTGTAAAACATGATCACCGTCCTTTTTTACAGTTCAGGTCTCTTGGTCCGGTTTGATGTGGCGGCTCAAGTAAAAAGCTTGCGCGATGATAAACACCACGGTCAGGCCCATCATGCCGAAGAGTTTGAAGTTGACCCAGGTATCCGTGTCGTAGTTGAAGGCGACATATAAATTGGCCGCGCCCATGGTCACGAAAAAGCTTACCCAGCTCATATTCAGCCGCAGCCAAATCGGTTCCGGCAGACTGATGTTGGCTGCCATCATGCGTTTCAACAGGGATTGTTTGCCGATGAATTGGCTGCCGAGGAAGGCCGCGGCGAATAGCCAGTTCACCAAAGTGGGTTTCCACTTGATGAAGGTTTCATCATGCAAGAGCAAGGTGAGACCGCCGAAGACCACGATGACCCCGAGGGTGATCCAATACATGTTCTCTACTTTGCCATGCCGGCACCAGACCCAGCCCACCTGAAGGATGGAGGCCACGATCGCCACAGCGGTGGCTACATAGATGTCGTAGAGTTTATAGGCGGCGAAGAACAGGACGATGGGGAGGAAATCGAATAAAAATTTCATAATTTGGGATTGGACGCGCGCTGCTTGCGAAGAGCCGGTATCATACTCCATTTTTCGCGGTCCTGCCCAGCGTCCGGATTGTGCCAAGCCGAGAACGATGAATGCTGAAATATGATCTACATTGCCATTCCACGGCGTCCGATGGCACTTTGTCGCCGTCGTTGCTGGTAGAACACGCCTGCCGCCAGGGCGTGGACGTGTTGGCCTTGACCGATCATGATGTGACCTGTGGCGTGGCTGAGGCGCAGGCGGCGGCGACCGGCACGGATGTGCGGGTGGTGGCGGGTGTCGAGGTGTCGGCGACCTGGAACCATCAATTGCTGCATATCGTCGGCTTGGGAGTGAACCCCGCCGCGCCGGCCTTGATCAATGGACTGGAGGGTCAACGTGTCTTCCGGGTGTGGCGAGGTGAAGAGATCGGCCGCCGTCTCGAAAAACGCGGTATCGCCGGTGCTTATGCCGGTGCGGCGGCTTTGGCCGGTGGGCCGGCGGTCAGCCGTACTCACTTTGCCCGTTACCTGGTGGCACAGGGCCATGCCAGGGACATGGCCAAAGCCTTCGACAGCTATCTCAAGCGTGGTAAGCCCGGCTATGTGCCGGGGCAGTGGGCCGGACTGGAGGACGCCGTCGCTTGGATACGCGCCGCGGGTGGGCAGGCTGTCGTGGCTCATCCCGCCCGTTACACGTTGAGCGCCACTCGCTTGCGGCAATTGTTGAGCGAATTTAAGGCGCTGGGCGGCGCGGCGGTGGAGGTGATCTCCGGCAGTCAGCCTCACGGCGCGACGCCGGCCTTGATCGCTTATGCGCGGCAGTTCGATTTGCGGGCCTCGGTGGGTTCGGATTATCACGGGCCGGGGCAGGGACCCAATGAGCTGGGCCGGATGCCGGTCTTGCCGGCGGGCTGCGTACCGGTGTGGGAAGATTGGGCCGCGCCGGCCCGCTGAGTTTTGATGCGCGGTTCGCGCGTATGCGAAGGAATTGGATAGCTCATGTCACGCTTCGTCGTCATCCACCCGGATAACCCTCAGCCGCGTTCGATCGGTCAGGTGGTGGAATGCCTGGCCGAGGGCGGGGTGGTAGTGTATCCCACCGATTCCAGTTATGCCTTGGGTTGCCGGATCGGCGATAAAGACGCGATGGAGCGGATACGCCGCATTCGCCAGCTCGATGAAAAACACAACTTCTCGTTGGTGTGCCGTGATCTGTCGGAGATCGCCACCTATGCCATGGTGGATAATTCGGCTTATCGCCTGTTGCGCGCGCTCACGCCGGGACCTTATACCTTCATCTTGCAGGCTACCCGGCAAGTGCCGCGCCGTCTGCAGCATCCCAAGCGCAAGACCGTCGGTATCCGGGTGCCGGATAATTCCATCGCGCAGGCGATATTAGCTGCGGTGGGCGAACCTTTGATGAGTTCCACCCTGGTATTGCCGGGCGAGGACATGGCCCTCACCGATCCTTACGACATGCAGGCTTTCCTGGGTGAGCGGGTCGACATGATAATCGATGGCGGGTATTGCGGTTTCGGATTCACCACCGTGGTGGACATGACCGAAGGAGTGCCCCAGGTGTTGCGGGTGGGTAAGGGTGATCCCAATATTTTTTTCGCGCAGGTTGGATAGCGCCCGGATAGACAGGCCGTCCTGCCCCCTCCGCTGCGAGCGCTGGCCCGATCTCTCAAAAAAGGATATTCCATGAATTTTCACAGCGGCCCGGCGCGGCTGTCAGGCCGGGAAATCAGCGCGGCGTTCAAGTCACCCTTCACCACAAAACAGGTATACTCCGCCGATGCAAGAGCTTAACTTTGTGCAGCAATTGGCGGTGTGGGCGCTGCCGGTACTCTTCGCCATCACCGTCCATGAAGTCGCCCATGGCTGGGTGGCCCGCCAACTGGGCGATCCCACCGCCATGATGCTGGGGCGTTTGACCCTCAATCCACTCAAACACATCGATCCCATCGGTACGGTGTTGGTGCCGATCGCGCTGCTGTTCCTGGGCGGGGTACTGTTCGGCTGGGCCAAACCGGTGCCCATTAACGCGGCGAATCTCCGCAACCCGAAGCGCGATATGGCCTTGGTCGCGGCAGCCGGACCGCTCTCCAACCTGTTGATGGCATTGATTTGGGCTTTGATCATGAAGCTGGCGTTGAGCTTGTCGGCCAGTCTTGCCGGCTTGGCCTTGCCGCTCAGTTATATGTGTGTCGCGGGTATCTCGATTAATGTCATTTTGCTGGTGTTGAATCTTTTACCCATTCCTCCCCTGGACGGCAGCCGGGTAGTGGCGGGTTTACTGCCCGGTCCCTGGGCGTGGCAGTACAATCGCATCGAGCCGTATGGTTTGTTCATCTTGCTGGGGCTGATGTTGGCCGGGATATTGGGTAAAGTATTGTCGCCGCCGGTGATGCTGATCCAGACCGGGCTTTATCGCTTGCTGGGCTTGTGATTTCAACTCGAATAAAATAGTTTAAACATTTAATTTACTAGGGAGAAGGTGTTGAGCGTCATTCCCAATCAGCCGCAGCGGGTGCTGTCCGGCATGCGACCGACCGGCCGTTTGCATCTGGGGCATTACCATGGGGTATTGAAGAACTGGCTGCGTCTGCAGCATGAATACAGTTGTTACTTTTTCGCGGCCGATTGGCACGCGCTGACCACCGATTACGAAAATCCCCGTGATATCAGCGCCAACACCTGGGAGATGCTCATCGACTGGCTAGCGGTGGGTATCAATCCCAAAGCCGCCAAACTGTTCATTCAGTCGCGGGTGCCGGAACACGCCGAGTTACACCTCCTGTTATCGATGATGACGCCCCTCGGCTGGCTGGAACGGGTGCCCACCTACAAGGACCAGCAGGAGAAGCTCAAGGAAAAGGACCTGGCCACTTACGGTTTTCTCGGTTATCCGCTGTTGCAGGCGGCGGACATACTTATTTATAAAGCCACCTCGGTGCCGGTGGGCGAAGATCAGGTGGTACATATCGAGTTGGCGCGGGAAGTGGCGCGTCGTTTCAATCATTTGTACGGCGGCGAGCGGGACTTCGCGGAAAAGGCCGAGGTGGCCGCTCACAAGATGGGTAAGAAGAGCGGCAAGCTTTACAGTGAATTGCGAAAGAAATTTCAGGAAACAGGTGATCAGGAGGCACTGGCTACCGCGCGAGCTTTGCTCGAGTCACAGCAAAACCTGACCCTCGGTGACCGCGAACGTCTGTTCGGCTATTTGGAAGGGGTGAGCCGAGTCATCCTGCCCGAGCCCCACCCCTTACTGACGCCGATGCCTAAGATGCCCGGCCTGGACGGTCAGAAGATGTCAAAGTCCTACGGCAATACTATCGGCCTGCGCGAAGAACCGGCGGCGGTGAAGAATAAATTGAAAACCATGCCCACCGACCCGGCACGGGTGCGACGCACCGATCCGGGTAATCCCGAGAAATGTCCGGTCTGGCAATTCCATAAGGTGTATTCTTCCGACCATGTGAAAAACTGGGTGGTAGAGGGTTGCACCAGCGCGGGCATCGGTTGCCTGGACTGCAAACAGCCCATCATCGAGGCGGTGCTGGCGGAACAAGCGCCGATCCGTGAGCGTGCAATAGAATTTTCCAGCGATACCAGTGTGGTGCGCAATATCGTGGCCGAAGGCTGTGAAGAGGCGCGCGACGTGGCCCGCGCCACCTTGAGTGAGGTGCGACATGCTCTTGGCCTGCCATCAAAATGACTGAGACTAAACGGCTTACGATATATGACTCAAGTAGTGGCTGACATTCCAGTCGCCGAACGGGCGCTGCCGACCTTGGCGATGGTCTTGGGTAACCCGATAACCGAGATGCCCAAGGATCTCTACATCCCGCCGGACGCGCTCGAGATATTCCTCGAAGCCTTTGAGGGGCCGTTGGACCTGTTGCTATACCTGATCCGACGGCAGAACATCGAGATACTCGACATTCCCATCGCCGAGATCACCCGCCAGTACATGGTGTATGTGGAGGTGATGAAAGGCGTCCGTCTCGAACTGGCGGCAGAATACCTGGTGATGGCCGCCATGTTGGCGGAGATCAAATCCCGCATGCTGTTGCCGCGGCCCAAGACCGAAGAAGGCGAGGAAGAAGATCCACGCGCCGAATTGATCCGCCGTTTGCAGGAATACGAGCGTTTCAAGCGGGCCGCCGAGGAAGTGGACGCCCTGCCGCGTATGGAACGCGATACGTTTCCGGTCGGCATCGAACGGCCGCTGCGCAGCGGCCCCCGTCCGCATCCCGCGGTGAGCTTGGAGGAATTGCTACTGGCCTTCAAAGACGTGCTGACGCGGGCCGAGATGTTTTCCAACCACCATGTGCAGATGGAGCCCTTGTCGGTGCGCGAACGTATGTCCGACATCTTGAGCGCCGTCAGCGCCGAGAAATTCACCGCCTTCGCCGGCTTGTTCAAACCCGAAGAGGGGCGCATGGGGGTGGTGGTCAGTTTTCTTGCCGTGCTGGAGCTCATCAAAGAGTCCTTGCTGGAGTTGATACAAACCGAAGCCTATGGTCCGATTTACGTAAGAGTCCCGAGTCATGCAGATGAACCCGCAGCAGTTGAAGAATATTCTTGAAGCCACCCTGCTGGCCGCCGGCCAGCCCATGAACATGGAAAAACTTCAAGACGTTTTTCCCGAGGAGTCGCGCCCGGACCCCGAGATCCTGCGTGAGGCTTTGCGCATATTGGAAGAGGAGTGCGCGGGACGCGGCATCGAACTCAAGGAAGTGGGCAGCGGTTTCCGTCTGCAAGTGAAGCAGGAATACGCGCCCTGGGTGGCGCGCCTCAGTGAAGAAAAGCCGCCGCGTTATTCGCGCGCGCTGTTGGAGACTTTAGTGCTGATCGCCTATCGCCAGCCGATCAGTCGCGCCGAGATTGAAGATATCCGCGGGGTCAGCGTCAGTACCCACATCATCAAAACCCTGCAGGAACGCGAATGGGTACGGGTCGTGGGCCACCGCGAAGTGCCGGGCAGACCTGCTCTGTACGGCACCACGCGGGATTTTCTCGATTACTTCAACTTGAAGAGTCTCAGCCAACTGCCCGCCTTGTCAGAGATTCGTAGCCTCGAGACCATCGCCGCCGAGATCGACAACCTCCTGCCGCCGCCGCTGGCCCATGCGGTGGATGAAGACAGCGAACAGGCTATTGTCGTGCCTCTCGTGGCGGCAGACGCCGAGCTGGCGAGCGACGATGCCATTGACACCGCCGAACCCGCGGCCGAAGAAATTAACGGCGCGGAGGCGGTGTTGAATCCGGCTGCTCCCCGCATCGTGCATTGAGATTCCTCCGATGACTGAACGTTTGCAAAAATGGCTGGCCCGCGCCGGTTTGGGCGCGCGGCGGACTATGGAAGACTGGATACGCGCCGGCCGCGTCACCGTGAATGACGAAACCGCCGAGGTCGGCAGGAGCGTCGGCGAGGACGATAAGGTGCGCGTCGATGGTCGGCTGATCGCCGCGCCGCCGCCGGCCGAGATGACCCGGCCGCGGGTGCTGCTCTACTACAAACCCACCGGTGAAATCTGCACCCAGTCCGATCCCGAAGGCCGTCCCACCGTGTTCGATCGCCTGCCCAAAGTGGGCGGGCGCTGGATCGCGGTCGGCCGCCTCGATCTCAACACCTTGGGTGTGTTGCTGTTCACCAATGACGGCGAACTCGCCAATCGCTTGATGCACCCGTCCAGCGAGATCGAACGCGAATACGCGGTGCGGGTGCTGGGCCCAGTCGATGCCGCGGCGCTTACCCGTTTGCGCAAGGGCGTGATGCTGGAAGACGGTCCCGCTCATTTCGATGCGCTGGTAGATGCCGGCGGGGAAGGTACTAACCATTGGTATCACGTGGTGCTGCGTGAGGGTCGTAACCGCGAGGTGCGGCGCATGTGGGAATCGCAGGGCGTCACCGTGAGCCGTTTGATGCGGGTGCGTTTCGGACCGATCACCCTGCCGCGCTTTTTGAAGCCGGGCCAGTCACGCGAATTGGAATTGGACGATATCAATCTGCTGCGCCGCGCCGCCGGTCTCGATGATCTCTCCGCCATTACTCCGGCCCGCCGACGTGCGCCCGCGCCGCATGCCGCGAGCGAACGTGCGGCGCAGGCGCATCGTCGCGCCCCGCGGGAACGGGTCGAGACCTATACCAACGCCGCTCCACTCCGCCGGCGTGCGGAGCCGCGGACCGCGCGCGGCCCGCAAGCGCGGGGCGGAGCGAATCCAGCGACGGGACGGACTGGTCGTTCGCAAGGTCGTCCCGTCCCGGCAGCCGTTGACGAGAAACCGCGCGCGCGGGGACGGCCGAAGCAGTCCGCGCAATCCGCACGACGGACCCCCGCGGGCGGTGGACGTACCGCCGCCGCGCCCTCCCGCGCACCACGCAAGCCGCAAGCCTCCACCCGTAAAAAATGAGGCTGCGGCGGGTATATGACCGGCTCCAGCAAGGTCTGGCTCACAGCGGCGCGCCGCTCTATTTTGTGATTTAATGCCTCGCCATGTTTAAACCAATCGAACTCTTCATCGGTCTGCGCTATACCCGCGCCAAACGCCGCAATCATTTCATCTCTTTCATCGCCCTCACCTCGATGGCCGGCATCGCTTTGGGCGTGATGGCCTTGATCACCGTGCTGTCGGTGATGAACGGTTTTGAAAAAGAACTGCGCACCCGCATTCTGGGCGTGGTGGCGCACACCACCGTCAACAGCGCGCACGGTCCGCTGCAGGACTGGCCTGCTTTACAGGCGCAGCTCAAGGACTACCCGCATGTGACGGGCACCGCACCCTATATTAACGGTGAAGGCATGCTCAGCGTCGGTCAGTCGGTGAGCGGCACCCTGATACGCGGCGTGGTCCCGGGTGAGGAAGGTGCGGTGTCCAATGTCGGCGAGAAAATGGTGGCCGGCCGGCTCGAGGAGTTGGTGCCGGGTGAGTTCAGCATCATCCTCGGCAAGGAGTTGGCGCTGCGCTTGGGGGTCTGGCGCGGCGACAAAGTAACGTTGATCACGCCGTCGGCGACGATCACTCCGGCCGGTGTGCTGCCGCGCATGAAACGTTTCACGGTGGTCGGCATTTTCGAGATCGGCATGTACGAATACGACAATGCCCTGGCCTTCCTGCACATCGAAGACGCCGCCAAATTATTCCGGCTCGGCGACGGCGTGAGCGGGGTGCGGCTCAAACTAGACGACATGATGCGCGCGCCGTGGGTGACCCGCGATTTGGTGCAAAGCCTGCCCCCTGGTTACGTGGTCAGCGACTGGACCCGCGAACATGTCAATTTTTTCCGGGCGGTGCGCACCGAAAAAACCGTGATGTTCGTGATCCTGCTGCTGATCGTGGCGGTGGCGGCCTTCAACATCGTCTCCACCTTGGTGATGATGGTGCGCGACAAGGAAGCCGACATCGCGGTGTTGCGCACCCTCGGCGCCACGCCACGCAGCATCATGCTGATCTTCATGATACAAGGCGTGGTGATCGGCGTGGTGGGCACCTTATTGGGTGGTGTGGGCGGCACCCTATTGGCTTTCAATATCGAGACCATCGTGCCCGCCATCGAACGGCTGTTCAGCGTGGAATTCCTGGCCGCCGACGTCTACTACATCAGTAACCTGCCTTCCGATCCGCATCTCGAAGATATCCTCCAGATCTGCGGGGTGTCGCTGCTGCTGAGTTTGTTCGCCACCCTGTATCCCGCTTGGCGCGCGGCACGCACCCAACCGGCGGAGGCCTTGCGTTATGAGTGAGGCGGTCATCCGTTGCCGGCATCTCGCCAAGATTTACACCGAAGGTCCCGCCGTGGTCGAAGTGCTGGCCGAGGTCAGTCTGGAGGTCGCGCCGGGCGAACGGGTCGCCATCATCGGTTCCTCGGGTTCGGGCAAAAGCACGCTGCTGCATTTATTGGGCGGGCTGGACACGCCGACCCGCGGCGAGGTGTGGGTCGACGGCACCGACATGGGCAAGCTGGATGACGAGGCGCGCGGCCGTTTGCGTAACCGGTCCCTGGGTTTCGTTTATCAATTCCATCACCTGCTGCCGGAATTCACCGCTCTGGAAAATGTCTGCATGCCGTTGCTGATTCGCGGTACCGCGCCGCGCGTAGTCAAGGCGCAGGCGCAGCCGTTGCTGGAACGGGTGGGGCTGGGACACCGGCTACATCACAAGCCGGGTGAATTGTCGGGAGGCGAACGGCAACGGGCGGCGGTGGCGCGGGCGCTGGTCACTCAGCCCCAGTGCGTACTGGCCGACGAACCCACGGGCAATCTCGACTACAAAACCGCCGATCAAGTCTATGATCTGATGCTGGAACTCAATCAGCTTTACGGCACCAGTTTCGTGGTGGTCACCCACGATCCCCGTCTTGCCAAGCGTCTCGACAGAACCCTGGTTCTCGAACAAGGCATGTTGCGGCAGGAGTGAGGTGGCGCTTGCTGGAAGCGGTCACCTGAGGTCGTGGCTTACCTGGATCGCCCGGCAGCAAAAGGGGGCGCTACACCTCATTCGCGGAGGGGAGAGCCATTGCCGCAACTCAAGAGCCGCCGCATGGCGCGTAAATAAGTTTGATAAGTCGCTTCCAAGGTCGCGAGTTCGACGCATTCGTCCGGGGCGTGGATGTTGCGGTAGTTGACGCCCAGGCCGGCGGTGGCGGGGATGGCCAGTGTGGCGAGCAGATTGGCGATGCTCGAAGGACCGACCACCGCGGGCGGAATGTCCCGGCCGTAGGCTTCGCGCGCCGCGGCCAGCAACGCCGCGACCAAGGTTTGATCGGGCGGGAGTTGATAGGCGGGCCAGCCGGGATGCCAGGTGATCGTGGTGGCGGGTGCAGCGCTGCGCGCATCCAGCGTCGCGGTGAGTTGGCTCAACCAGTTTTGCGCCGCACCGGCGTCGAAGGCGGGGGTGAGACGCAGATCGATGTCGATGGCGCAATGATCGGGAATCAAAGTGTAACTTCCGCCGCCGCGGATGCCGGTGGCCGTTACTTTGGGCGGCAGCGGAAACCGCAGGCCCGCCTCCGGCAGCGGTGAGTCGGCGATCAAACGTAATAATTCCCGCGCGCGTTCGATGGCGTTGATCCCATCGGCGCCGGAACTACCGCTATGCGCCGCTCTGCCGTGAAGATGCAGGCAGGCCCGCAGAAAGCCGCGCGCGCCCACCACCACCCGTTGATTGCCGGGATAACCGATCATCACGCCGTTGATGGTTTCGTGCATGCACGTCTCCAAATAACGGCGTATACCGGCGAAACTGCCCGAGTGTTCCTCGGCGTCGAAGACGAAACCCAGTTTGCCGCACAGGCTGTCGCGCTGCGCCAGCAGATCCGCGATCACGTGACAGAACACCGCGATGCCCGCTTTGCTGTCGGCGGCGCCGCGGCCGTATAACCAACCGTCGACGAGGGTGGCCCGCTCGGGCGGATGAGTCCACGCCGCCAGATCACCAAAAGGCGCGGTATCGGCGGGGGCGTTGAGCACATACAGCGGCCCCGGACGCGGACCGGCGATCTCGCCCCACAGAGCCAGCACATGGCCGTCATCGTCATGCAGCCAGCGGCTGGCGACGCCGCGTCGCGTCAACCAGGCGGCGATGCAATGCAGGGTGGCATCGCAGCTGTCTTCGCCGGTGCGGCTGGGGTGCGACACCAATTCGGCCAGCAGGCCGGTCATGGAGGCGAGTCTATCTTGCACGTCGGACATCAGGTTCCTTGTGGGTCGAACTCATCGGCCGGGCATTATCGCGCAAGCCGGCTTCCGCTTCGAGTGTTGGATAGCTTAACGCCAAGTTTGCGGGAATGGGCGCCGAGTTTTATACAAGCGTTTTGCGGAGAATCGACAGTGCGCAGGGATCAATCCCGGATGCAGGCGCGCAACAATGCGATGGCGCGGTCCAATTGGGTCCGCGTGGTATGGAAATGTGGAGAAAAGCGCAGCCCGCCGCCGCGTGCGGCGCAGATCACCCCGCGTTCGGAGAGCAATCGCCACAAGGCCGCGCCGTCGATGCGCCGGTGGCGGAAGGTGACGATGCCGGCGTGGCGTGCGCTGTCGGCGGGGGAGAGCAGTTCCACCTCGGGCACTGCTTGGAGTTGTTCGATCAGATAAGCCGCGTTATTCAGCACCTCTTGCGCGACGCGCTCCATGCCCACTTCCAACAGCAGAGAGAGACTGGCGTGCAGCGCGTGGATGCCGAGCATATTGGGACTGCCGCATTCGAAACGCCGCGCCGAGCGGGCGGGTTGCCAGTCGCGGCGGTCGTAATCGCCGAGCTGTTCCACCATATGCCAGCCGTATTGCCGCAGTTGCAATTGGTCGCGCCGTTCCGCGCGACAATAAAAGATTGCGAGGCCCTCGGGGCCCAGCAGCCATTTGTGACCGTCGGCCACCACGAAATCGGCGTGGATGGCTTGCACATCCAGCGGCAGGGCACCGAGGCTTTGGATGGCATCGACGCAAAACAAGATGCCGCGTTCGCGGCAAAATTCGCCGATACGCGCCAAGTCCATGCGCAAACCGCTGGCGTATTGCACCGAGCTGACGGCGAGCAGGCGCGTGCGCTGATCGACGCGCGCGAACAAGGCCTGTTCCGGATCGGCGCCCAACACGGCTTCCCGGCATTCGACGCCCAGTGCGCTCAAGGACTCCCAGACGATGCGGTTGGACGGGAATTCCTGATCGCTGATCACCACATTGTCGCCGGCCTGCCAGGGCAGGCCGTAGGCGATCACCGAAAGCCCTTCGGACGTGTTTTTGAGCAAAGCGATGTCGGCGGCGCTGGGGGCGTTGAGCAAGAGGCGGCATTGTTCGCGCAAGGCGGTTTCGACCTTGGTCCAGCGCGGATAATGGCGTGCGCCATGAACCGCGTTCTCCTCGGCGAAACGCTGCACCGCGTCGGCGCTGCGCCGCGGCCAGGGGCCGACCGCGGCGTGATTCAAATAAACCAGGTTTTCATCCAGCGGAAATTCGTGGGCGTAGTTTGCGCTGGGGAATGAGTCGACAGCCATGGCGAATAGAAAGCGGCCCGCTAAAAGTCATGGCTGAATATAGGCAGCTACTCGGAATAAGGCAATCCAAATCATAGCGGCGATCTGTGCTGAGCTTCGCCGCCGCGGATTTTTATCCCGCATGAATCAACCCGTCTTGGACTCGACGTTTATTTCTTCATGCCCTCGGCTCCTGCGCAGTTGCCGCGCCGCCGCCATCATATGAGTGAGGGCCGTTTCCACCTCCGGCCAGCGGCGGGTTTTGAGCCCGCAGTCGGGGTTGATCCACAGCCGCTCGGCGGGGATGTGGCGGGCGGCCTTTTCCATGAGCGCGACAATTTCATCGACGCTCGGCACGTTGGGCGTGTGGATATCGTAGACGCCCGGCCCGATTTCGTTGGGATAGGCGAAGCGCTCGAAGGCGTCGAGCAGCTCCATGTCCGACCGCGAGGTCTCGATGGTGATGACGTCGGCGTCCATCGCGGCCACCGCTTCGATGATGTCGTTGAATTCCGAATAACACATGTGGGTGTGGATTTGCGTGGCGTCGTCCACGCCCGAGGCGCTGATGCGGAAGGCCCGCACCGCCCAGTCGAGATAAATCCGCCAGTCTTTTTTGCGGAGCGGCAGGCCTTCGCGCAGGGCGGCCTCGTCGATCTGGATGATCTTGATGCCGGCCGCCTCCAGATCGGTCACTTCGGCGCGCAGCGCTAAAGCGATTTGCAGACAGGTCGCCGCGCGCGGTTGATCGTCGCGCACGAAGGACCAGTTCAAAATCGTCACCGGGCCGGTGAGCATGCCCTTCATCGGCTTCTCGGTCAGCGATTGCGCGTAACGGCTCCACGCCACGGTCATCGGCCGCGGGCGGCTCACGTCACCGTAGATGATGGGCGGTTTGACGCAGCGCGAACCGTAGGACTGCACCCAGCCGTTGCGGCTGAAGGCGAAGCCGTCTAATTGTTCGCCGAAGTATTCCACCATGTCGTTGCGTTCCGCTTCGCCGTGCACCAGCACGTCGAGGCCGAGTTGTTCCTGTTTCTGCACGGCGTGGGCGATTTCGGCGTACATGTGTTGGCGGTACTCGGCTTCGCTGAGCCGCCCTTGTTTGAAATCGCGCCGGTATTGCCGGATTGTATCGGTCTGCGGAAACGAACCGATGGTGGTGGTCGGGAACAGCGGGAGTTTCAGCCAGGCCTTTTGTTGCGCGGCGCGCTGTGGATAAGCGTGGTTGCGGCTGGTCCAAGCTTCGCTGATGTCGGCGCAATCTTGTTGGACGGCCGGATTGTGGATGCGGGATGAGCCGGCGCGGACCCGCCGGGCCTGCGTCGATTTCGCCAGCGCCGCCGCGATCGACTCGCGGCCTTGGTCCAGCCCGCGCTTGAGCGTGACGACTTCGCCGAGTTTTTGCGCGGCGAAGGCCAGCCAGGATTTGATCTCTTCGTCCAAGGCGGTTTCATGTTCCAGATCCACCGGCACATGCAGCAGCGAACAAGACGGCGCCAGCCACAGACGTTCGCCCAATTTAGCTTTTACGTCGGCGAGGCGATCGAGCAGCGGGGCGAGGTCGGCGCGCCAGATGTTGCGGCCGTCGATGATGCCGAGCGACAGAATTTTGTAGCCGGGCAGCCAACTGATCAGCGTGTCGATCTCCTCCGGCGCGCGCACCGCGTCGATGTGCAGACCGGCCACCGGCAGACGGCAGGCGAGGGTGAGGTTGTCTTGCAGGCCGCCGAAGTAGCTGGCGAGCAAAATTTTGAGGCCGCTGTTTTGCAGGCGGTTGTAGGTCGCTTCAAAGGCCTGCTGCCAGGCCGGCGGCAAGTCGAGGGCGAGGATGGGTTCGTCGATTTGCAGCCATTCGATGCCCATTATCCGCAGCCGGTTCAATATCTCGCCATAAGCGGGGATGAGCGCATCGAGCAGGCTGAGTTTGTCGAAGGCCGCGCCTTTGGTCTTGCCCAGCCATAAATAGGTGAGGGGGCCGGGGATGACCGGTTTCACGAGGTATCCCAACGCCTGCGCCTCCTCGATTTCGTCGAAGAGTTTGTCGCACGACAAGGTGAAACGCTGCTCGCGCTCGAACTCGGGCACGATGTAGTGGTAGTTGGTATCGAACCATTTGGTCATTTCGCAGGCGCTGGCGGGTTGGCCGGTCGGCGCGCGGCCGCGCGCCATGCGGAAATAGGTATCGACATCGACCTCGCCGCCCAGCCAGCCGAAACGCGGCGGCACCACCCCGAGCAGCGCCGAGAGATCGAGGATGTGGTCGTACCAGGAAAAATCACCGACCGGGATGAGGTCCATGCCGGCCTCGGCCTGGCCTTGCCAATGGTGTAGACGCAAGGCCCGGCCGGCGGCGGCGAGCTGGGCCGCGTCGATCTCGCCGCTCCAATACGCTTCTTGCGCCTTTTTCAGCTCGCGTTTTACACCGATGCGGGGGAAGCCGAGGTTGTGGGCGATGGTCATGGACTACTCCTGTTTTGATGGACCGCTGATTTGCGCAGGAGTATGAGCAGCGATTAGTATTGAGGCAATTTCACGTTTTTACTAATTATCATGAGATTCATTCATTATGTTTTTAGAGATACGCCATTTGCGCAGCTTGCTCGCCATTGATGAGGCGACCAATCTCGCCCGCGCCGCCGAGCAAGTCCACCTCACCCAGTCGGCGCTGTCCCACCAGATCAAAGCGCTGGAGGCCTATTACGGCGCGCCGCTGTTTTTGCGCAACACCAAACCGCTGCGCCTGACCCTGGCCGGGCAGAAACTACTCGAATTGGCGCGGCGGGTGTTGCCGGAAATCGCCGGCGTGGAAAAGGAATTGCTGCGGCTGGCTAAAGGCGAGACCGGGCGTTTGCACATCGCCATCGAATGCCACGCCTGTTTCGAGTGGCTGATGCCGGTGCTCGACGCCTTTCGCCGGCGCTGGCCCGAGGTGGAGGTGGATATCCGGGTCGGCGTGAGCTTCGATCCGATTCCGGCCTTGCAGAAAGGCGATATCGATCTGGTGATCAGCTCCGATCCGCTCGAGCTGAACGATGTGGTATTCGAACCGTTGTTTGAATACGAGGCGCGTTTGGTCACCGCGCGCGCCCATCCGCTGGCGGAAAAGAGCTACATCGAGCCCGGCGATCTGGCCGGCGAAATCTTGATCACCTACCCAGTGCAGCGGCAACGGCTCGACGTGTTCACCCGTTTTCTGCAACCGGCGGGCGTGGAACCGCTGGCGGTACGCCAGTCCGAATTGACCGCGGTGATATTGCTGCTGGTGGCCAGCCAGCGCGGCGTGGCGGTGTTGCCCGACTGGGTGCTGAACGAAACCATCCAGAAGGGCGGTTTGGCGACCCGGCCTCTGACCGCGCAAGGTATGAAAGGCTTGCTTTACGCCGCCCTGCGGCGGCCGGAGCATGACGTTCTCTATCTGCGCGAGTTTATCGAACTGGCCCGCGACCGCGACCTGCCTGAAATCTAGGTTGTGATTTTAAAATAGTTGATATATCTTGTGTGTACGATCCGGTTCACCCACTAGATGTAGTGGGTGAGTCAACAGGGAACCCGGTGAGATTCCGGGACTGTCGCGCAGCGGTATGGGGGAACGAAGGCCACCGACGTCGAGTCAGGCACTGTCCGCGAGGATGGGAAGCCGTGGTCCCAGGTGAACGAGGTGCGTTCTGATAATTCCATGTGGAATGTTCAGGGCGCGGAAGCGAAATAGTATTTCGCTTTCCTAGCTTGGTTCGCGCCCCCAAGTCCGAATACCTGCCGGAATGTGTCGTCCAGCAATGGATAAACTCAGGACCTCGCGTCAAGGTCACCGGGTAAGGACAGCGTTGCCTGGCTCACGCCGCCATCTGTTCTCCCGCCTTCGCGCAGGTTCCCGACCAGCAGCAAGGAAAGAGGGGAACCATGCAAACACAAACCACCAGTCAAATCCTGCCGGCCGTTCTGCCGGCATTTCAGACGCCCGCCGAGACGCGCTACCAGGTGATCCGGCGTGACGGCAGCTTGACGCCGTTCGAGGCGAGCAAAATCAGCGTCGCCATGACCAAGGCTTTCCTCGCCGTGGAGGGCGAGGACGCCGCCACTTCGCGCCGCATCCGGGAAATCGTCGAGCAATTGACCGCTCAAGTCGGCGACGCCTTGTTTCGCCGTCTCGCCGCGGGCGGCGCGGTACACATCGAGGCCATCCAGGATCAAGTGGAATTGGCCTTGATGCGGGAAGGCCATTACCGGGTGGCCCGTGCCTATGTGTTGTATCGCGAAGAGCACGCGCGGCGTCGGCAAGCGCGAATGGAACAGGATGCGGTGCCCGCCGCGCCGGTGCTGTACATTCGCTTGAACGACGGCAACCGCGCGCCGCTCGACTTGGCGCGTTTGAATGACGTGGTGCGGGAGGCGTGCGAGGGTCTCGCCCCAGTCAGCGCGGAACGCATACTCAAAGAGACGGTGAGCAATCTCTACGACGGCATTCCGGAAAAAGATGTCGCGACGGCCTTGATCATGAGCGCGCGGGTGCTCATCGAAAAAGACCCGGACTATTCGCAGGCGACGGCGCGTCTGCTGCTCGACGCCATGCGCCGCGAAGCGCTGAGTTTTATCGCCGGGCATGATGAAACCGCGACCCGCGCCGAAATGCAGGCGCGTTATCCGGGCTATTTCGCCGCGTATATCCAGCGTGCCGCCGAGCTGGAACTGCTGGACAAGGAACTCACTCGTTTTGATCTGGCCAGACTGGGCGCGGTGCTCCGGCCGGAGCGCGATCTGCAATTCACCTACCTCGGCCTGCAAACGCTTTACGATCGTTATTTCCTCCATCAACAAGGCGTGCGTTTTGAATTGCCGCAGGCCTTTTTCATGCGGGTCGCCATGGGGCTCGCCATCAAGGAGATCGACCGGGAAGGCCGCGCCATCGAATTCTATGAGCTGCTGTCGTCCTTCGATTTCATGAGTTCGACGCCGACCCTGTTCAATTCGGGCACGTCGCGGCCGCAGCTGTCGTCCTGTTATCTCACCACCATCCCCGACGCGCTCGACGGCATTTACAGCGCCATCAAAGACAATGCGCTGCTGTCGAAATTCGCGGGCGGACTCGGCAACGACTGGACCCGGGTGCGCGGTCTCGGCGCGTTTATCAAAGGCACTAACGGCAGTTCGCAGGGCGTGGTGCCGTTCCTCAAGGTCGCCAACGACACCGCGGTGGCCGTCAATCAGGGCGGCAAACGCAAGGGCGCAGTGTGCGCCTATCTGGAAACCTGGCATATCGACATCCAGGATTTTCTCGAACTGCGCAAGAACACCGGCGACGACCGCCGCCGCACCCATGACATGAACACCGCCCATTGGATACCCGACCTGTTCATGGAACGCGTCTGCGAGGATAAGCAATGGAGCCTGTTTTCACCGGACGAAGTGCCGGAATTGCACGACCTCACCGGCGCCGCCTTCCGCGAAAAATATCTGGCCTATGAAGCCAAGGCGGCGCGCGGTGAGATCAAGGTCTGGAAGCGGATTTCAGCCGTGACGCTCTGGCGCAAGATGCTCGGCCAGTTGTTCGAGACCGGTCATCCCTGGCTCACCTTCAAAGACCCCTGCAATCTGCGTTACACCAATCAGCATATGGGGGTGGTGCATTCGTCCAATCTCTGCACCGAGATCACCTTGCACACCTCGGATGCGGAAATCGCGGTCTGCAATCTGGGCTCGGTGAATCTGGCCGCCCATGTCGATGAAAACGGCCTCGATCTCGCCAAGCTGGAAAAAACCATAGGCACCGCGATGCGCATGCTCGATAACGTTATCGACTACAACTATTACGCCGTGCCGCAGGCGCGCTATTCCAATCTGCGCCATCGTCCGGTGGGTTTGGGTTTGATGGGTTTTCAGGATGCGCTGTATAAACTCGGTTACGCCTATGACAGCGCGCAGGCCATCAGCTTCGCCGACCGCAGCATGGAGGCGATCGCGTTTTACGCCATTCGAGCCAGTACCGATCTGGCGGAAGAGCGGGGCAGTTACTCGACTTTCAAAGGTTCGCTGTGGAGCCGCGGCATCCTACCCATCGACTCGCAAGACTTGCTCAAGCAGCAGCGCGGCGAATATTTGCAAACCGATGCCGGCGCCACCCTGGATTGGGACGCGCTGCGAACGCGTGTGCAACAGGTCGGCATGCGTAACAGCAACTGCCTGGCCATCGCGCCGACCGCCACCATCTCCAATATCTGCGGCGTGAGCCAGTCCATTGAACCCACGTACCAAAATCTGTTCGTGAAATCCAACCTGTCCGGCGAGTTCAGTGTGATCAATCCCTATCTCGTGCGGGATTTGAAGGCCTTGGATTTGTGGGACGAAGTGATGGTCAACGATCTCAAATATTTCGACGGGTCGATTAAGGCCATAGACCGGATTCCCGATGAGTTGAAGCGCAAATACGCCACCGCTTTCGAGATCGATCCGCGTGCGCTGATCGAGGCGGCCGGCCGCCGCCAAAAATGGCTGGACCAATCGCAGTCGCTTAATCTGTATCTGGCCGAACCCAACGGCCCGTTGCTGGACCAGCTCTACAAACTGGCCTGGCTGCGCGGTCTGAAAACCACCTATTACTTGCGTACCTTGGGCGCGACCCATGTCGAAAAATCCGGCGCCGCGGCACACCGTGCCGAGACCGCCGACGTGATCGGCATGACCGAGGTGAATAGCGCGAAAATCTGCGCCATCACGGACCCGGCTTGCGAAGCCTGTCAGTAAACGAGGGAGAATAAACCATGCTGAATTGGGATGAAGAGATCGCAACGACTGCGCAGCAGCCCGGACTTATAACGCCGCTGCGGCCGACCGCCGGCGCGGCCTTGGCGCCGATAACCGCCAACGATAAACGTGTAGTCAACGGCGCCGGTGACATCAATCAGCTGGCGCCGTTCAAATATCCCTGGGCCTGGAAATATTTCATCAACGCCAACAAGAACCATTGGACGCCGCTCGACATCAACCTGTCGCAGGACGTCCACGATTATCACCACGCGCTGACGCCCGCCGAACGGCATGTCTACGAAAACGTGCTGGCCTATCTCACCACCTCGGACATTCTCGCCATGCGCAACATCGGTCTGGCGGTAATGGAAAAGATGACCGCGCCCGAGTTGCAGATTTATCAGGCCCGCCAGGTTTACGAAGAGGCGCTGCACACCTGGACTTATCAGCATTGCATCGAAACCCTCGGTCTCGATCAAGCTGAAATCTACAACCGCTACCGGGTCGTGCCGGAGATCCATCACAAAATTCAAATCGCCAACCGCCGGCTGAACGATATCCTGCGCCCTAATATCGATTTGACGCAGCCGCATGAATTGGAAAATTTCGTGATGTCGTATCTGTTTTTCGCCGCGGTATTCGAGGGCTGCTGGTTCTACAACGGCTTCAGCCCGATTTTCGCGTTGCAACGGCGCGGGCTGATGAAGGGCACCGCCGAACAATTGCAATACATCATGCGCGACGAAGTGATGCACTGCGGCTTCGGCCTGCGCGTCATCAAACAGATACTCCTGGAAAATCCTATCGTGCTCGATAAAAGCGCCGTCATGGCGATGTGGCGGGAGGCCGAGGCCGCCGAAGCCGCTTACGCGGGCTATCTGTTCCGTGAGCCCATCCTGGGTTATAGCGTCGAGAGTCACCTCGAGCAGTTCCGCTACATCGCCAATCGCCGCGCCCGCCAGTTGGACATGGACGAGCCCTTTCCGGGTGCGGAGTGCCGGCTGGCCTGGCTCGATGAACAATCCAATATCCGCAAGGAGAAAAATTTCTTTGAGACCAAAGTGACGGAATACCAAACCGGCGGGTCTTTGCATTGGGGTTAGTGGAGATATCGGCGTCCGGTCCGATGTGTCGGTTTGTTTTTAAGAACGGGCCTGGCGGAGCGGCGTTTCACCTGAATGGGGAAAATGTGCTTGACCCCGCGCAAGCGGGGCCTTATCCTCGCCAATAACACGATATATTGCATTGTAATATCCCCGAGGAGGCGCTTTTATGTCCTGCGACAGCGCTGATCAGCGGCGTACCCACCATCAGGTGATTGCCGGTGTCGCGCAATTGGAAAGCGATGATAAAACGTGTATTTGCGACTGTGCCGTGGTCAAGGCGGTCACCGCCGGCGGGAAGGCCGCGTTGGTCGATCTGCCCATCGCCGAGAAAATCGACTAGGCGGACAACAACCGTCAAAAGAGTCTCTAGCGGACACTGGGAGGTAATTAATATGAATACGAAACCAAACCTTCATTTAGACCCCGTGCGGGTTGCCCGCTCTGCCGAAATCGCTTTCTACGCCATACAGGCAACGCTGCTCATCGGAGGGCACATCTTCTTTCACCAAGGCCCGTTCACTTTGCAAGATACCGCCTTCATGACCTTGGGCGTTGTCTTCGGCCTCATGGCCTTGTGCGCTGCAACACCCCTGAGTACTTCCTTGTGGCGTGCGGAGCGCGGCGCTATCGCAGAAATGCCGCAATGCTTCACCAGTGAGGTGGTCGCGTTAAACGGCCATGCACGGCGCGGTGATGCCGCGAATTCCGACAGCGAACCGCGCCGCGCCGCATAAGTGCGTCGGCGCTACGCGGCTACGGACTTTACACGAGCACCCCGTGTCACACGGGGTGCTCGTCTTATGCTGTTACGCTTTATGCAAGCGGTGTTAGATGACGGACACATTTTCCTGCTCTAGCATCCGTATCAGACGGATGAGCGGCAGGCCGATGACGGCGCTGGGGTCTTCACCGTCGAAGCGTTCGCAGAGGGCAACGCCCAAGGCTTCCGATTTAAACGAGCCGGCGCAGTGATAGGGCTGTTCGCGGCGTAAATAATTTTCGATTTGTTGGTCACTCAAGTAACGAAATACCACGCCGAAGAAAACAACCTCGATCTGCATACTACTCGATGCGGCGTTGAACAGACACAGGCCCGTGAGAAAATCCAGCCGTTTGCCGGAGGCCAGACGCAGTTGCGCGACAGCGCGTTCATGATTGCCGGGTTTGCCTAGTATCTGGCCGTCGATCACCGCCACTTGATCGGAACCGATGATCAGTGCGCCGGGATATCGCGCGGCGACGGCGCGGGCTTTGAGTTCAGCGAGCCGCCGCACCAGTTGCGGCGGTGTTTCATCGGGCAACGGTGTTTCATCCACCTTCGGCGCGGCGGTGATGAACGGCAGACCGAGGCGGGCCAGCAATTCCTTACGATAAACCGAAGTCGAGGCGAGCACGAGGGTTGGCATGATATGCGGATTAAGCCACGGAGATAGTGAAGTGTGAGGTTTTATTCATGTCTTTTTCGAACGATGACGTAGGAGTTTATAACCTATTTCAAAATTGGAATTTGGTCTGCAAATTGGTTAACGACCCATAGTGAAATCCGTATTCTCGGAAGAATAACTGGCAGGGGGAGGGTGCCGATGAGTCGCGATTCACTTCCCCTCTTCCTGTCCCTCTCCACAAGGGAGGAGGGGATGCATGAACGGGTTTCATAACGCCGGACAGGCAATACCTCGATTTTCTTTTGCCCCTTATCTTAAATTCTTTTTCTCCGTGTTCCCCGTGGCTAATCCCCGCTTTACGCAATCTCGATCAGCGCTTCGTCCGGATTCACCGTGTCCCCCTTGGCCACATGCACGGCGGTCACTTTGCCGGTGATCGGTGCATGCACTTCGGTTTCCATTTTCATGGCTTCGGTGATCAACACCGGATCGCCTTCTTTTACCTCGTCGCCCACTTTGACCAAGACATCGACGATGGTGCCGGGCATGGAGGTAGTGACGTGGCCGGGGGCTTGGGCCTTGGGCCGGCGGCTGCCCTTCATGCTGCGGCCGCCGTTGTTATCGGAGGCGTCGAGTTCTTCGAGGGTCTCCACCATGATTTCTTCGGGGCTGCCGTCCACCGATACATAAAACGGGCGGAGGTTTTGATTTTTGTGACCGGCGCCGGTGACCCGGATGTGATACGTCTCGCCGTGCATGGTGACGTTGAATTCCACCGGTACCGAACCGGGCTGCGCACCGGCCGCCGCGCCGGCCTCTTCCAGCGGCTCGGGCATCAAGGTGCCGGCCTTGCGTTGTTCGAGAAAAATCCGGCCGATCTCCGGGAACATGGCGTAGCTCAATACATCTTCATCGCTGGCGGCCAGTTCACCGATCTCGTCCTGGAGCGTGTGCATTTCGGCTTTGAGCAGATCGGCGGGACGCACGTCGATGATGTCTTCGTTACCGATGGCCTGCTGACGAACAATATGATTGACCGTGCCCGGCGGCCGGCCGTAGCGGCCTTGCAGATAGAATTTCACTTCGTTGGTGATGCTCTTGTAACGGCTGCCGGTGATGACGTTGAGCACCGCCTGGGTGCCGACGATCTGCGAGGTGGGAGTCACCAGCGGCGGATAACCCAAGTCTTCGCGCACCCGCGGCACTTCGTCGAGCACCTCGTTCATGCGGTCGAGCGCGCCTTGCTCGCGGAGTTGATTGGCGAGGTTGGAGATCATGCCGCCGGGGATTTGATTGACCTGCACGCGGGTGTCGACGCCGGTGAATTCGCTTTCGAAGCGGCGGTATTTTTTGCGCACCGCGTAAAAATACAGGCCGATCTCTTGTAACAAGGGCAGGTCGAGGCCGCTGTCGTAGTCGCTGCCTTTCAGCGCCGCCACCATGCTTTCGGTAGCGGGATGACTGGTGCCGCCGGAAAACGGCGACATAGCGGTGTCGATGTGAGCGCAGCCGTTTTCGATGGCCTTCAACTGGCACATGGTGGCGAGGCCGGCGGTAGCGTGGGAATGCAAATGTATAGGCAGTTTGACCGCTTGTTTCAGCGCTTTCACCAAGTCCGCCGTCACATAGGGCGTTAGCAGACCCGCCATGTCTTTGATGGCGAGGCTGTCGCAACCCATGGTTTCCAGTTCACGCGCCAGGCTGACGAATTGCTCGATGCCATGCACCGGGCTGGTGGTATAGCAAATCGTACCTTGTGCGTGTTTGCCGGCGGCCTTCACCGCCTCGATGGAGACGCGCAGGTTACGCACGTCGTTCAGCGCGTCGAAGATGCGGAATACATCCATGCCGTTGGCGGCGGCGCGCGCGACGAAGGCGCGCACCACATCGTCGGAATAATGGCGATAGCCGAGTAGATTCTGGCCGCGCAGCAGCATTTGCAAACGGGTGGTGGGCAGGGCCGCCCGCAGTATACGCAGGCGTTCCCAAGGATCCTCTTTCAAATAACGCAGACAGCTGTCGAAGGTGGCACCGCCCCACATTTCCAAGGACCAGAAACCCACTTTGTCGAGTTTGGCGCAGATCGGCAGCATGTCCTCGGTGCGCATGCGGGTGGCGATCAGCGATTGATGGGCGTCTCGCAGTATGGTCTCGGTGATTTGAACGCGCGGCATGTTACTCACCTATGGGTTAATGTCGTCTATATAAATAAAATCCGTTGCCGGCGCGGACTACATGCCCAGTTGCGCGGCGATGGCGGCGCTGATGGCGGCCGCCAATTCGCGGGGCGGCCGGCGCACGGAATAATCCGTCAGCTCGGGGTGCATCTCTACAAAGCTGGTGTCGAACTTGCCGGAACGGAATTCGGCCGAGTGCATTATTTCCAGATGATAAGGGATAGTGGTTTTCACCCCGTACACCCCGATATCCTTCAAGGCCCGTTCGGCGCGCGCGAGCAGTTGTTCCCAGGTCAGCGCCCACACCGTGAGCTTGGCGCACAGGGAATCGTAATGGGGCGGCAATTCATAACCGGTGTAAATCGCCGCGTCGGTGCGCACGCCCGGCCCGCCCGGCGCGAAGTAACGAGTGATGCGGCCGAAGCTCGGCAGGAAATCGTTTTTGGGGTCTTCGGCGTTGATGCGGAATTCCAGAGCGTAGCCGCGGCGTTTGATGTCGCGCTGGCGGTATTGCAGCGGCAGGCCGGCGGCGATGCGGATTTGCTCCTGCACGATGTCGATGCCGGTGATTTGTTCGGTGACCGGGTGTTCCACCTGCAGGCGGGTGTTCATTTCCATGAAATAAAACTTGCCGTCCTGGTCCATGAGAAATTCCACGGTGCCGGCGTTTTGATATTTGACCGCCTTGGCGGCGCGCACCGCCAGTTTGCCGAGGGTCTTGCGCTGTTCCTCGCTGAGTTGTGGCGACGGGGCGATCTCCAGCAGCTTTTGATGACGGCGTTGTATCGAACAGTCGCGTTCGAACAGGTGCACGACGTGGCCGTGGTGATCGGCAAGGATCTGGAATTCAATGTGGCGCGGATTGACGATGCACTTTTCCACGAACACATCGGCGCTGCCGAAGGCCTTGGTGGCCTCGGAGACCACCCGATCGTAGTTGCGGCGCAGCTCCGCCTCGTTTTCGCAGCGGCGGATGCCGCGCCCGCCGCCGCCGGAAGTGGCCTTGAGCATCACCGGATAACCGATCTCGCGGGAAATGCTCGCCGCTTCCTCCACGCCGCTGACGCTGTCTTCACTGCCCGGCGTCACCGGGATGCCGGCCTTGATCATGGCCTTGCGCGCCTCGACTTTGTCGCCCATCTTACGAATGACGCTGGCGTTGGGGCCGATGAATTGGATGCCGCGCCGGGCGCAGATGTCGGCCAGCATCGGGTTCTCGGAAAGAAATCCGTAACCGGGATGGAGGGCGTCACAACCGGTGGCCACTGCCAGGTTGACGATGCGGTTGGCGTTGAGATAGCCGGCCACCGAGTCGGGACCGATGTTATAGGATTCGTCGGCTTTCTTAAGATGCAGGCTGTGGCGGTCGGCGTCGGTATAAATGGCTACCGAGGTGATGCCCATCTCGGCGCAGGCCCGCACGATACGCACCGCGATCTCGCCGCGGTTGGCGATGAGAATCTTCTCAATCAAGGATTTTATTCTCCGGATAGCCAGTGTTATGGGGGGGCATAATTGCGCTATCCATTTGTTTTAACAGTATCCGGCCTGTAACAAGCATCTCATCATCCTTCGCGCGCGCGTTGCCGGCGGCCAGCTCTCGTTTCTACGGAATTCCCCCGCCGAAGTCAAGCGCAATTGTCTGGAATCTCAGCAATTTCGGGGTCGATCCCTTTGACAGGGCAGCGCGCAAAATATATCATTGCGCACTTATGTCAAACCGCTTACCCGACTATATTGACCCGGCGCGCTTTGCCGACACGGGCAACGCACTCGCGGGCACGGTTCCCTTCAGCCGCATGCAACGCTTGACGGACATCGCCGGCAATCCAGTCGGCGTCGCGGACGTCGAGCTGCAGTTCGATGTGGACGCGCAAGGCACGCGTATCGTGCAAGGCCGGGTTCGTGCTGAAGTGGAACTGGTATGTCAGCGCTGTTTGCGACCCATGAGCTGGGCGGTGGACACCGAGGTGCATTTGGGCATCGTCACCTCGGAGAGTGAGGCCGAGCAGTTGGCCTCGGTCTATGATCCGCTGCTGATCGGCGAGGATCCCCTGCCGCTGGCTGAGTTGGTGGAAGATGAAATATTGCTGGCGCTGCCAGTGTTTCCCCGTCACGAGGCGGGAGAATGTGTGGCGGCGGTCGGTGATACGCAGGAGGGGACGGCCCGTCAATCGGACAAGCCCAATCCTTTTGCGGTGTTGGCCCGTTTGAAGCCGAACTGAGGCCCGGCGTGGCCGGCCAGAGAATTTAATTTAATTTAGGAGCGTTACCATGGCTGTTCAACAAAATCGTAAAACCCCCTCTAAGCGTGGCATGCGCCGCGCTCATGATGCCCTGGCCGAGAAAGCCTTGTCGGTAGACAGGACCTCCGGCGAAACCCATCTGCGCCATCACATGACTCCCAATGGTTATTACCGTGGTCGCAAGGTGATCAATACCAAGGGTGAATAAGGCTTGAGCCTCACCATCGCCCTGGATGGCATGGGGGGCGACCACGGACCGCCGGTGGTTGTCCCCGCAGCATTACATGCCCTGACGGAACAGGAAGATTTAAAGCTGATATTAGTGGGCGACCGCGAGGTGCTCGAGGCCGCCGTGCGTAAATTCGGCGGCAGTCTCGGCGAACGTCTCGGTGTGCATCATACTTCGCAAGTGGTCGCCATGGATGAACTGCCGTCGGTGGCCTTGCGCGGCAAAAAAGATTCATCGATGCGGGTGGCCATCGATCTGGTGAAACGAGGTGTGGCTGATGCCTGTGTCAGCGCCGGCAACACCGGCGCCTTAATGGCCACCGCGCGTTTCGTACTGAAAACTCTGCCCGGTATCGATCGTCCCGCTATTTGCTCCGCTCTGCCTACCATGAAAGGCCACACCCACATGCTCGATTTGGGCGCCAATGTGGATTCCGACGCCGAAACCTTATTCCAATTCGCGATGATGGGCGCGGCTCTTACCAGTGCGGTGGAAAATATTCCTTCGCCTAAGGTCGGTCTGTTGAACATCGGCGCGGAAGAGATGAAGGGTAACGAACGAGTCAAAGAAGCGGGACGTCTGCTCGCGGCCAGCCAATTGAATTACATTGGCTATATCGAAGGCAATGATATCTACAGCGGCGCCGTGGATGTGGTGGTGTGTGACGGCTTCGTCGGTAATGTGGCCCTCAAGACCAGTGAGGGCGTGGCGCGGATGATTCGTCATTATATGGAGCAGGAGTTCCTGCGTTCGCCCCTGACCAAATTAGTGGGGGCGCTGGCGATGCCGGTGCTAAAATCCTTCCGCGCCAAGATTGACCCCAGGCAGTACAATGGGGCCAGCCTGCTCGGCTTGCAGGGCATCGTAATCAAAAGTCACGGCGGCGCGGACATCGTAGCCTACGCCAACGCCATCAAGGAAGCGGGGTTGGAAGTGCGCAAGGCGGTGCCGCAACGCATCAGCAAATATCTGGAAGAACAACTACTAGAGAGGCGTGCGGTTTGAGCTATTCGCAGCTAATAGGCACCGGCGGTTATCTGCCCGAAAAAGTGTTGACCAACGCTGAGCTGGAAACCATGGTCGACACCACTGATGCGTGGATATTCGAGCGCACCGGCATACGCGAGCGTCACATCGCCGCGCCCCATGAAACCACCTGCGATTTAGCGGAGGCCGCCGCGCGTCGTGCGATCGAGGCGGCGGGCATTGCTGCGCAGGACATCGATTTAATCATCGTCGCCACCACCACCCCCGATCAAGTTTTTCCCAGCACCGCCTGCTTGTTGCAGCAACGTTTGGGTATCCAAGGTTGTGCCGCGTTTGATGTGCAGGCGGTGTGCAGTGGTTTCATTTACGCGCTGGATGTGGCGGATAAATTCATCCGCACCGGCAGCGCGCGCCGTGCTTTGGTGCTGGGCGCGGAAACCTTGTCGCGCATCATCGACTGGAGCGATCGCGGCACGTGCGTGTTGTTCGGCGACGGTGCCGGTGCGGTGGTGTTGAGCGTTAGCGACGAGCCCGGCATTCTTTCCAGTCACCTGCACGCCGACGGCCGTTATGAACCTTTACTGACCGTGCCCGCCGGCATCTCGCGCGGTTATGAACAAGCCGCCTTCATCCATATGGAGGGCCGCGAAGTGTTTAAGGTAGCGGTGAACACCTTAGGTTCGCTGGTGGACGAAACTTTGCAGGCCAACGATCTGCCGCGCTCGGCCATCGATTGGCTGGTGCCGCATCAGGCCAATTACCGCATCATCGAAGCCACCGCTAAAAAAATGGGCCTGTCCATGGAGCGGGTGGTGGTCACGGTGACCGAACACGGCAACACCTCGGCGGCGTCGATTCCTTTGGCGCTCGACGTTGCGGTGCGTGATGGCCGTATACAACGCGGGGAGACGGTGATGCTGGAGGCTTTCGGCGCGGGTTTCACCTGGGGTTCGGTGTTGTTGAAGTATTGATTTTCAGCGCCGATGGGTTGATCTTCGCTACGGCCGCCATCTAATAATCCGTTACGCTTAATCGAGGACTCGTTATGTCGTTCGCCTGTGTTTTTCCCGGTCAAGGCTCGCAATCAGTGGGCATGTTGGCGGCGCTGGCGGAGGCCTATCCCATCGTCACCGCTACCTTCGCGGAGGCTTCCGAAGCGTTGGGTTATGATCTGTGGGCTTTGGCGCAGCACGGGCCGGATGAAGAACTCAATCGCACCGACCAAACCCAGCCCGCGATGTTGACTGCGGGCGTCGCGGTGTGGCGGGTCTGGCAGGCACGGGGCGGCGCGAAACCCGCGTTTCTGGCGGGACACAGTTTAGGTGAATACACCGCGCTGGTGTGCGCCGGCGCCATGTCTTTGCCGCAGGCGGTCGCCACGGTGGCGGAACGCGGGCGTTATATGCAAGAGGCCGTGCCCGCCGGTCTAGGAGCAATGGCGGCGATCTTGGGATTGGACGATAGTGCGGTGATCGCTGCGTGCGAAAGTGCGGCGCAAGGTGAGGTGGTATCGGCCGTGAATTTCAATTCACCCGGTCAGGTGGTGATCGCTGGCCATGCCACGGCGGTGGCGCGCGCGGTGGAGCATGCCAAGCAGGCCGGCGCCAAGCGTGCGGTGCTCTTGCCGGTGAGCGTGCCGTCCCATTGCGAGCTGATGGCGCCGGCGGCGGAACGGCTGGCCGTTTATCTGGAAAAAGTCGACATCAAGCCGCCGTTCATTCCCGTGATTAATAATGTCAACGTCATCATCACCCATTACCCGCAGGCCATCCGCGACGCGCTGGTGCGGCAACTGGTGAGTCCGGTGCGTTGGGTGGAGACCATCCTATCGCTGAGTCAATGTGGCGTGCGGACGGTGATCGAATGCGGTCCGGGCAAAGTTCTGGCGGGTTTGAACAAGCGTATCGAGCGGGAAATGACCGCTCTGCCGGTGTTCGATCCGCCGAGTCTGGACGAGGCGCTTGAACGCGCTGAGCTGATAATTATTCCGGAGGGGGAGCATGTCATTGGAAAATGAAATCGCTTTGGTCACCGGCGCCAGTCGCGGCATCGGCCGCGCCATCGCCCTTGAATTGGGCCGCGCCGGCGCGGCGGTGATCGGTACCGCGACCTCGTCTGCCGGCGCGGAAAATATCAGCGCCTATTTGCACGACAGCGGTGTGAAGGGCACGGGCATGCTGCTGGATGTCACCGCGCCCGCCTCGATCGAGGCAGTGATGGCAGCGATCCAGAAAGACTACGGCGCGCCGAGTATCCTGGTGAACAACGCCGGCATCACCCGCGACAATCTGCTCATGCGTATGAAGGATGATGAGTGGGATGACATCATCACTACCAACCTCACCTCGGTATTTCGTTTGAGCAAGGCCTGCATGCGGCCGATGATGAAGGCGCGCAAGGGCCGCATCATCAGCATCGCCTCAGTAGTGGGTGCGATCGGTAACGCGGGACAAACTAATTACGCGGCGGCCAAGGCCGGTATACTCGGTTTCACCAAGGCGCTGGCGCGGGAAGTGGCCTCGCGTGGCGTGACGGTTAACGCGGTGGCGCCGGGTTTCATCGACACCGACATGACCCGCTGTCTGCCGGAGGAACAGAAGCAAGACTTGTTGCGGCAAATTCCCTTGCAGCGGCTGGGACTCGCTGAGGAAATCGCCGCGGCGGTAGTCTTTCTCGCTTCCCCGCACGCAGGCTATATTACCGGTCAAACCTTGCACATCAATGGTGGCATGTACATGAACTAATAGATCAAGTGTTGAGCCTAGGCTTCGAAATAGCAACATTTATCTTAGCAATGAGCTTAGAAAACCGTGGCGTCAACAAGGGGAGTTTTGTCTGGCATCGCCGGAAGGATTCCAATACAATACCGTCCGCAGTTTTAACCTGCGCATTATTCTTTGGAGGAACTGTTTATCATGAGCACCGTGGAAGAACGCGTCAAAAAAATCGTTATCGAACAACTGGGGGTAAAAGAGGAAGAAGTGAGCAATGAATCCTCCTTTGTCGACGATCTTGGCGCTGATTCGCTCGATACTGTCGAGCTGGTGATGGCGCTCGAGGAAGAGTTTGAGTGCGAAATTCCCGACGAGGAAGCCGAGAAAATTACAACGGTTCAACAAGCCATCGATTACGTCAATTCTCGTTTGGGTTAATCCATCATCAAGAAGGCCGCGGCGGGCGCGTAGCGCGCTTCCGGTGGCCTTCGTGTTGATGTGCCGCGCCGGCGCAACGCCGCGGCCTGTAAGATGCAAGTACGCTATGGGGAGCTAAGCAGCAAGGTGGGTAATAAAAGACGCGTCGTCATTACCGGACTCGGGATGGTCAGTCCTTTGGGCCTCAGCGTGCGGGAAAATTGGGAGAATATCCTCGCCGGTAAAAGCGGCATACGAGCGCTCGCCCATTTTGATGTGTCCGACTATGCGTGCCGCATCGGCGGTTCGGTGTGGGGCTTCAATGTCGATGATTACCTGCCACCCAAAGAATCGCGGCGGATGGATCCTTTCATTCATTACGGCATCGCAGCCGGTATGGAGGCCCTCAAAGATTCCGGCCTGGAAGTGACCGAGGCCAACGCCGAACGCATCGGCGTCGCCATCGGTTCCGGCATCGGCGGTTTGCCCGGCATCGAGAAGGGCTACAAGGCCGTACTGGACGGCGGTCCGCGCAAGGTTTCGCCGTTCTTCATCCCGAGCAATATCATCAATATGATTTCGGGCAATCTGTCGATCATCCATGGGTTGAAGGGTCCCAATATCGCCTATGTCACCGCTTGCACCACCGGCACCCACAGCATCGGCGAAGCGGGTCGCATCATCGAATACGGTGACGCCGATGTGATGATTGCCGGCGGCGCCGAGATGGCCACCTCGCCCAGCGGGCTGGCCGGTTTCGCCGCGGCGCGAGCGCTCTCTACCCGCAACGACGACCCCGCAACGGCCAGCCGCCCCTTCGACCTCGACCGCGACGGTTTCGTGATGAGCGACGGCGCCGGGGTGGTGGTGGTGGAAGAATACGAACATGCCAAGCGACGCGGTGCCAAGATTTACGCCGAGCTGAGTGGTTTCGGCATGAGTGGTGACGCCTACCACATGACCCAGCCGTCAGAAGGCGGTGATGGCGCTCGCCGTTGCATGATCAACGCTCTGCGCAACGGCGGCGTCAACGCCGACCAAGTGGATTACATCAACGCCCACGGCACTTCCACCCCGGCCGGTGACAAGGCGGAAACCGCGGCGGTGAAGGCCGCCTTCGGTGATCACGCCCGGCGCCTGGCGGTCAGCTCTACCAAATCCATGACCGGTCATCTGCTCGGTGCGGCGGGGGGTGTGGAGGCCATCTTCAGCGTGTTGGCGATCCGTGACCAGGTGGCGCCGCCCACCATCAATCAATTCACTGCCGACCCCGATTGCGACCTCGACTGCGTGCCCAACGAGGCGCGTTCCATGAAGATCGATGTGGCGCTGTCCAACTCCTTCGGTTTCGGCGGCACCAACGGCACGCTGGTGTTCCGCAAGCTCAAGTGAGCGAATTAAACCGACCTCGCGGCTGCGCATGATGTGTCGGACTCAGCCATAATCTCCCTGCAACAGCACGCTACCCGCCGCGGCGGCGTGCTGGTTAAACGTCTCTCCCGTTATGACGACCTGCTAGCGCTGCACCGCGCCTTGCCGCAGCGTTACCCCCATTTGCTGGAAAGTGTGGCGCATGGCACACCGCATGCCCGTTACGACATCTTGTTCGCCTTTCCCAGGGAGACGTTGAGTCTGGAAGCGGCGGCACTGAGCGGTGCGGGGGATTTCTGCGCGGCGCTAAATAAGCAATGGCACGCGGCGCGGTTGCCGTCGGCGGGCGAGGGTGCCCTGCCATTTCGTGGCGGCTGGTTTGTTTATCTGGGTTACGAACTCGCCGCGCAGATCGAACCACGCCTGCGCTTGCCCGCAGTCCGCGGAGCCTTGCCCACCGCCTTTTTTACCCGTATTCCCGCGGCGGTGATCCGCGATCACACCAGCCGCGAAATCTATCTGGTGGCGGAGGCGGGCGAGGCGGAGTTGCTGGAGCTGATGGCGCGGGATATTGCCGGGCTGAAAGAAAATGCCGAAGCGGAGCCGCCGCGCTTGCTCAGCCTCAGCGAAGACCCCCCGCACCAATTTCTCGACGCGGTGGCCCGTATCAAACATTACGTGCTCGAAGGCGACGTGTTTCAGGTGAACCTGTCGCGGGCCTGGCAAGGGGAGCTGGCTGCATCGGCGCGTGCCGATGCTGTATACGCGGCCTTGCGCCGGCAAAACCCCGCGCCTTTTGCCGGCCTGGCCACTTGGGGGAAATGCGCTATCGTGAGTTCTTCGCCGGAACGACTAGTACGGGTGGCGGGTGAGGTGGTGGAGACTCGCCCCATCGCCGGTACGCGGCCGCGCAGCAGCGAACTGGCGCGCGACCGGGATTATTCGCGCGAGTTGCTGGCCCATCCCAAGGAACGTGCCGAGCACGTCATGCTCATCGACCTCGAACGCAATGATTTGGGCCGGGTGTGCGTGGCGGGCAGCGTGCGGGTGGACGAGTTGATGGGCTTGGAAAGCTACGCCCACGTCCATCACATCGTCTCCAATGTGCGAGGCATCAAACGTCCCGAGGTGACGCCGGGCGAAGTGATCCGCGCGGTATTTCCCGGCGGCACCATCACCGGCTGCCCCAAGGTGCGTTGTATGGAAATCATCGCTGAACTGGAGGGAGGGCCGCGCGGGCCTTACACTGGTGCCATGGGTTACCTCAACCGCGACGGCAGTCTCGATTTCAATATACTGATCCGAACCCTGGTAATGGAGGGATCACGGATCAGCTTCCGCGCCGGGGCGGGCATCGTTGCCGATTCCGAACCCGAGGCCGAATTGGCGGAGACCCGCGCCAAGGCGCGCGGCCTGCTACTGGCCTTGGGGGTAGCGGTCTGATGGCGGACGAGGTCACGACCTGGGTCAATGGCAGCCAGCGAGATCATCTCGCGCTGGCCGATCGCGGCTTGCACTACGGCGACGGGGTGTTTGAGACCATGGTGATCCACGCGGGCAAAGTGCCGCTGTGGCAGCGCCACTGGCGGCGATTGTTGGTCGGCTGCGGGCGGCTGGGCATCGTGGGGCTCGACGGCCGGCGGCTGGCAGACGAGGTGGCCGCGTCGAGTCGGGGCTGCGAGCGAGGCATCATCAAACTCATCGTCACCCGCGGCGAGGGCGGGCGCGGTTATCGGCCGCCGCGCGATTCCGAGGCCGGACCACCCACCCGTATCCTGCTGCGTTCACTGTGGCCCACTTATCCTGATTACTTTTGGCGGGAAGGCATTACCGCCCGCCTGTGTGGCATCCGGCTCGCGGCCAATCCGGCCTTGGCGGGGATCAAGCATCTCAATCGTTTGGAGCAGGTCATGGCCCGGCGTGAATGGTATGATCCCGACATCGCCGAAGGTTTGATGTGTGATCAAATGGGCAATGTGGTGGAGGGTACCCAGAGTAATATTTTCGTCGTGCGTGCGGGGCGTCTGCTCACCCCGCCGGTGGAGCACTGCGGCGTGGCTGGCGTGATGCGGGGTCTTATCCTCGATGAGGCGACGGCCTGGGGTTTGGCGGCGGAGGAGCGGCTGTTGCCGTTGGCGGAATTGGCGCGGTCGGAAGAAGTCTTCGTCTGTAACGCGGTGATCGGCGTCTGGCCGCTGCGTCGTCTCGAGCAATGGTCGTTTCCGCACGGCCCCGTTACCCGGCGGGTGGCCCAGGCGACGGCTAGCGCTTTGCTATCCACCGATACTGACCAACCGAAAGCAAGCAGCACATGAGTTCAAGTAAATTATCCGGTAATTTATTCAAGCTGCTAGGGTTATTAGTATTAATTGGCAGCTTGGCTAGTGGCTGGCTGATCATGGATTACAAAACCTTTTCCACCAATCCATTGCCGATGCCACTGGAAGGACATCATCACATCATCCCCCCCGGAACCAGCATGAAACGCTTAGCTGAAGACCTGCAGCAGGCCGGAGTGATGCGTCATCCGATTTATTTACGCTGGATGGCCCGTTGGCAGGGTAAGGCCGGTTTGATCAAGGCGGGTGAATACGTATTCCCGCCGGGGATTACGCCTCCCCAACTGCTGGATATGGTGGTCAATGGTGCCGTGGTACAGCATACCCTGACCATCGTGGAAGGTTGGACCTTCGCTCAGTTGCTGGATGCCGTGCGGCATCACGAGGCCATACAGCAAACCTTGGACGGAGCATCCAACGAAGAAATCATGACTCGTCTGGGGCATGCCGGCCAACACCCCGAAGGCATGTTCATGCCCGATACCTATCATTTTCCGCGCGGGATCAGCGATGTAGCCTTTTTGCAGCGCGCCTATCAAACCATGCTTGACCGTCTCAACGAGGAATGGCCCAAACGCGATCTGACCCTGCCACTGACATCTTCCTACCAAGCATTGATTTTGGCTTCGATCATCGAAAAGGAGACTGGTGTGCCCGAGGAGCGCACCCAAATTGCCGGGGTGTTCGTGCGGCGTTTGCTCGCCGGCATGCGCCTACAGACCGACCCCACGGTGATTTACGGTCTGGGCGCCACCTTCGACGGTAATCTTCGCCGCACCGACCTGACCAATGATTCACCTTACAACACGTATCTGTACAGCGGATTGCCACCCACCCCGATCGCCCTGCCGGGTCTGGCGTCGATCCGCGCGGCTTTGCATCCGGCGGCAGGCGACACGTTATTTTTCGTGGCGAAGGGAGACGGTAGCCACAGTTTTTCCGCCACCCTCGATGAACATAATGCAGCGGTCAAACGTTATCAATTGACTCCGCGCGCCCACATCTCCGATAAATAAAAATACATTTAAGGCTATTAAGTTATGCGGGGTTCTTTCATTACTTTGGAAGGCGGCGAAGGGGTGGGTAAATCCACCAACCTCGAATTCGCGCGTGGCCATCTGGCCGCGGTGGGTAAACCGGCGCGGGTGACCCGTGAACCGGGTGGAACCGCCTTGGGTGAACGCATCCGCGAGTTGCTGCTGGACCGCCGAGAAACCGGTATGGTCGCTGATACCGAACTGCTTTTGATGTTCGCCGCCCGCGCCCAGCATCTGGCCGAAGTAATCCGTCCCGGCCTCGAGCGCGGGGAGTGGATAGTATGCGACCGCTTCACCGACGCCACCTATGCCTATCAGGGCGGCGGACGTGGCGTGGCCGCGGAACGGATCCGCTTAATGGAACAGTGGGTGCAAGGAACGCTGCGGCCCGACCTCACACTGTTATTGGATGCACCTGTGAACATCGGTCACGGCCGGGCGGGTCGGCGCGGCGGCGAGGCCGATCGTTTCGAGCGGGAAGAGCAGGCATTTTTCGAGCGGGTGCGGACCTGCTATCTGCAACTGGCCCACGCCGAACCGGCGCGTTATCGAGTGATCGATGCAGCCCGGCCGCTCGCCGAGGTCCAAGCCCAGTTGGGTGATGCCTTGAATGACTTTCTGCGAACCCGATGAACAATCTATTGCCCTGGCATGAAGATATCTGGCAGCGTTTGATGGCACGCCGTCGCGCGGGCAGCCTGCCCCACGCCCTGTTGCTCACCGGACCCGACGGGATGGGTAAGAATCAATTCGCCGACTTGCTGGCGCAAAGCCTATTGTGCGAGCACAGGAATGATGAATATCTGCCTTGCGGTGTATGCCGCGGCTGCCAACTGTTCGCGGCGGGCACCCACCCTGACCAGCGCCGCGTAGCGCCCTTGGAAGAGGGCAAGGTGATCGGGGTGGACCAAATCCGAGAGCTGGCCCACTACCTCGCCCATACACCGCAATACGGCAATCACAAAGTGGTGATCGTGACACCTGCCGACAGGATGAATATAAACTCAGCCAATAGCTTATTGAAGACACTTGAGGAACCGCCATCATATGCGCTACTCGTTTTGGTGACGGCTCATCCGCGTCGTTTGCCGGTCACGGTGATCAGCCGCTGCCAACGGCTCAGCTTTACGCCGCCGCCGACTGAACGGGCCGGCGCCTGGTTAGCCGCTCAAATAGCCGGCCCGACCACACCGGAATTATGGCTCGGTTTGGCCGACGGTGCGCCCTTGCGGGCCCTGGCCTTGGCGGACAGCGGCACGTTAAAAAACCGTGAAAGCCTGCTGGGCTTGGTCGAGCAAGTGGCGCGGGGTGAAGTGGAACCGCTGGCCGGCGCGGCCAACTCATTAAAGCTGGGCGCGAAAGAAACGTTATATTGCATGTACAGTTGGATCGGTGACATGATCCGACTGGCCTCGTGCGCCGACCTGTTGAACGTGGTGAATCAAGATATGAGAACCCGTTTACTGGGTCTGGCGCAGGAACTGACTTTAAAAGATCTGCACATGCAACTCGACCAAGTAGGGCGGGCGCTGCAACTGATCGATCGGCCGCTCAATCAGCAGCTCTTATTGGAAAACGTATTAATCACTTGGCAGTCGGCGTTTAAACGCCGTTCTTAACTTGACCTAATCAGGCACTGCGGAATACGGACAAAATGGAAGATAGCGCAGCCAAAGGACCAAAAGCGGGCAGTCGGCAAAGCATCCTGTCGGTGAGCATCACCGACAAACAAGCCCTTTACGACGCCTATATGCCGTTTGTGAAAAACGGCGGCTTGTTCATCCCGACCAAAAAAACCTATGCTCTAGGCAACGAAGTCTTCGTCCTGCTCACCCTCATGGAAGAAAAAGAAAAGATTCCTTTCTCGGGCAAAGTGGCGTGGATCACGCCCAAGGGTGCGCAGGGGAATCGTTTAACCGGTATCGGCGTGCAACTCAACGATGACCAGACCGGGAAAGACCTCCGCAATAAAATCGAAACCTATTTGGCGGGTGCCTTAAAATCCGACCGGCCGACGCATACAATGTAAGTTCCGCCGCCGTCCGCGGTTATTGATACCTTAAAAAAGCGAAAGCCATGAGCATTGCACTGGTGGATTCCCATTGCCATTTGGACCGGCTCGATCTGAACAAACTCGGCGGCGACCTCGACAGCGTGCTAGCCGATGCAGCGGAGCAGGGCATCACGCACATGCTGTGCGTGTGTATCGACATGAATAACGTCGCCGCCGTAAAAGAACTGGCTCACCGATATTCCAATATCTATGCTTCAGTGGGTGTCCACCCCACCGCCAAAGACGCTCACGAACCGGCGGTGGAAGAACTTCTGGCCTTGGCGGATGATCCGCGGGTAGTCGCCATTGGCGAGACCGGCCTCGATTATTTTTACGCAAAAGGGGAATTGGAATGGCAACGCGACCGTTTCCGCCGCCACATCCGCGCCGCGCGCCGGTGCGGCAAACCCCTCATCGTCCACACCCGTGACGCCAAGGCGGACACCTTGCGCATCATGGAAGAAGAGCACGCCGCGGAATCCGGCGGCGTGATGCACTGTTTCACCGAAGACTGGCCGATGGCGGAGCGCGCCCTCGAGCTGAATTTCTATATTTCTTTTTCCGGCATTGTCACTTTCCGCAATGCCGACGCACTGCGCGAGGTGGCCCGCCGGGTTCCTCTTGATCGCCTGTTGGTGGAAACCGATTCGCCGTATCTCGCCCCTGTGCCGCATCGCGGTAAAAGCAATCAACCCGCCTACGTGCGTCACGTCGCGGAATTCATCGCCGAGCTGCGCGGAGAAACATTGGAATCGATCGCCGAGATCACCAGCGGGAATTTTTTCCGCTTGTTTAAAGAGGCGCAATCAGGTTCTGGTGCCAATGATCGAGTTAGCGCAAGATCAGTGTCGTGAACTACGCTGGGAGTGTCGGTTATTTACAGGACACCTCACCCCCACATGCTGTCGGGCAGCGAACAATCAAGCAGGTTTTTCGACGTGATTGGTCGCCGGAAAGGCTGATCGACCTCGTCTGCTTACTGACGCTGATGCTGCACAGTGCGCGCGGCATTGCGGTAAGCGCGCACGTGGAAGGGATGGTCACCAACAGATCGGCGATCTCGTTGAAGACGGTGGCGATGTCGGCGTTGTGGATGGGCGTATACCGATCCCCATTATCCCTTCACTACTATCATCGGCTCCAGCCGCGCCACGGTGCGCGCGAGGCCGGCCGCATCGGCGGCATCCACCACGGCCGTCACATCTTTGTATGTGCCCGGTGCTTCTTCCGCCACACCGCGCGACGAGGGGCTGCGTATTAGAATGCCGCGCGCGGCGAGTTCGTCGATCACTTCGCGGCCGTGCCATTGGCGAGTGGCCTGATGACGGCTCATGGCGCGGCCCGCGCCGTGGCACGCGGAGCTGAAGGCACGTGTCTCGCTGGTCTGCGTGCCGGCCAGAATGTAGGAAGCTGTGCCCATGGTGCCGCCGATGAGCACGGGCTGGCCCGTGGCCTTGAAGCTATCAGGCAACTCGGTATGGCCGGGGCCGAAGGCGCGGGTGGCGCCCTTGCGGTGGACGAACAGGTGTCGCTGCCTGCCGTCGATTTCATGTGTCTCCAGTTTGCAGGTATTGTGCGATACGTCGTACAACAACTTGAGATCGGCGCTGGGAAAGAGGTCGGAGAAGGCCTCGCGTACCCGATGGGTGAGTATCTGGCGATTGGCAAGCGCGCAGTTGATGGCCGCGCGCATGGCGCCGAGATAGCGTTGTCCCACGGGCGAGTTGATGGGCGCGCAGGCGAGTTCCCGGTCTGGAAGTTCGATGCCGTATTGCCCCGCGGCAAGTGCCATGCTGCGCATAAACTCCGTGCCGATCTGATGACCCAGACCGCGAGAACCGCAGTGTATGCTGACCACGACGTCGCCCTCTTTGAGGCCGAAGCTCTGTGCGATGTCGGGTGCATAGACGCGGGTTACCTGCTGTACCTCCAGGTAATGATTGCCGGAACCGAGTGTGCCCATCTCGTCATGCTGACGTTTCTTCGCGTGTTCGGATACCTCGTGCGGTTCCGCGCCTGCCATGCAGCCGTATTCCTCGATACGCTCCAGATCGGCGGCGCGGCCATAACCACGTTCCACCGCCCAGCGCGCGCCGCCGCGCAGCATGGCGTTCATCTCGTCGCCATTCAAGCGCAGCGGTCCGGTGCTGCCTACGCCCGCAGGAATCTTGTAATACAGCAGATCCGCAAGCTGCTTTTGCACCGGATAAATATCCTCACGCGTGAGTCCCGTCAGCAGATTACGCACGCCGCAGGAGATATCGAAACCCACGCCGCCTGCCGACACCACGCCGCCCGCGTCAGGGTCGAAGGCGGCGACGCCGCCGATGGGGAAGCCGTAACCCCAGTGCGCGTCGGGCATGGCATAGGCCGCCTGAACGATGCCGGGCAGCATGGCCAAGTTGGTGATCTGCTCATAGACCTTGTGGTCCATGTCGCGGATCAGGCTTTCGGTGGCGAAAATAATGGCCGGCACGTGCATCCTGGATGTGGGTTCGATGCGCCAGGCGGTGGGTGAGCATTGGGTGAATTGCGAGATATCCATGTCTTTATGTCCTTATGGTTCACACGTCGACGACGCACTGCGCCGTCCACAGTCCGTCCCGCTTTCCCACGTGGAGTTGAGTATAGGTCGCGCCCTTGACCTCGACGGCGGGTTGGTGCCGGGCTACATCAGTGTGTTCGCCCCAGGCGCGGGCAGTGAGGCGGCCATCGGCGATGTTCACTTCGAAACGGCTGAACAACATCTTGCGCGTGGCCATTTCAAAGATCAGGGCGTTGAGAAAATCGACCAGCAACAGCTCGTCATCCGGCGCTTCGGCGGTAATGGTGATTTGTTCAAGGGGTTCGATGGTATTCGGTTGCGTGATGACTGCAGTTAGGGCCAGTGCGGCTTGTGCAAAGGCTTCCGCTTTGGTCGAGGCAATACCGCGCACACCCATATCCGCCTCATGCGGGAAATGCTCCCAGCGGCAAACCATGTTGGATGTCATGGTGATCTTCCGTCGGCATCATTGCTTAACTGCGCACCGTGAAACGAGTATCCAACACCTTGAGTTTTTCCATGATGCCGGTGTATTCCAGCTCGGACATCGGCAGCATGGCCGCGCCGAAAAAGCCTTGACGACGCATTTGTTGCGCCTTGTCGGCGACGCGGTCGCGTACGCTATTCCAGAAGGGATGGGCGAACGCATCCCATGCCTCTGTCAACTTGCCATGGTGTTCGGCAAAGGCCGCGCAGCTCACCAGGGGCGGGCCGTCGAAATAGCTGGTGCCGGTATTGAGCAGAACCGGCATCAGCGGCATCTGGTGCGAGCCGCGCATGCAACCGGCGACGAAATGGCCGATGGAATAGGGCGCCAGCACTTCGTCGGTGGCGGGGAAATTCATTTGCACGCGTACCAGCATCACCGGGTCATCCTTGCCGGTATATTTGCCGGCGATATTGTGCAGGCGCGAGGTTGCCACCGCCACCGCCTGTTCGCCACTGGCGCGCGACCAGATCGACTCCACCACGTAACGCTCGGCATCGCGTAGCAGGGCGGCGATGTCGTAGATTTGCTCGGGCGCGTTCAACTCGATGACGCGATCGCCTTCGGTGTTGTTGACGTCCATGATGACGAATCGGAAACCTTTGGACATATTCGGCGAGAGGATCAGCCCCGGCGTGTTCATGGCATCGGCGAATGCCAGATAAAGCGGCAGATTGAAGGCGCCGGGGTCGGTTTTGTCGGCGGCGAAAAAAAGAAAAGGCTCGTTAGGACGCTCGTCAATCTCCATTTCCGCTACCGCCGGACCCATGCCCCTGACATTGCCTGAAAAAGCGTCTTTCAGCAGATCTTGCCCCGCGCCGTACAAACCCTGTTCCTTGGCAACCGCCGTGCCGGTAATGAAGGCATCCCATGCCAGCTTGTGGATATGCTCATTCCCCATACCGTGAATATGGGTCATGAGGATCGCAATATCATCACCGGTATGGCTGATATAACTATCGATAATCAATCCACGCCCGTGTTCCTGCACGTGAGTCCGCACCGTTTCGAGCAGGCGCTGCGAAGGCGCGCTGTCTCGTTATTCAACGGCGCCGGGCAAGGCCTGGCCATCGTGCACTCGTTATCATCGCGAACGTTCGCCTCCGCATAAGCCGAGCCCGGGAAAAGCAAGACGATAACGATGACCAAGAGTGGTACGGTGCTGGACGTTGACATGCTGGGTAGACGATGTAGCATCCCAATGAGTACTCGAAGTGGCGCGCGGATAGATGAAGGGTAGCATGGCAGCGCGGACGCAGAGAAAAAGTTAAGCGATTATGTATCCGTACTTAGCGGATTTGATTCTAATCCTGCATGCACTCTTCATTGCATTCGTGATGCTGGGCTTTTTTCTGATTTTGATCGGGATGTTCAGGCACTGGAACTGGATTAAGAACTTATGGTTTAGGCTCATCCACCTGCTGGCAATCGGATTCGTCGTCGCAGAGTCGTGGTGGGGCGTAATATGTCCCCTCACTGAATGGGAGAGTCGTTTAAGAGAGGCGGCTGGCGGTGTCGGCTATGCGGAATCTTTTATCGAACACTGGCTGCATAAAATCGTGTTTTATAACTTGCCCTCGTGGGTCTTTACCGTTGCGTACACCGTATTCGGGATACTGGTGTTGATCGTCTGGATACGTGTACCACCGAGATACTCACGGAGGTGAGCAGGCCTCCCTAGTGATATAGATTGATTGCTCTGATGGCGAAGGCGGCGGGCAACTGGCGCGCGCGGTGGCCGCGCAGTGTGGCGCGAATGTCGCCGATGTCGCTTTGGGCGCGACCGAATTCGAATTTCCCCCCGGCGCCTTGCGTGCAGGTCATTACAACTGGGACGTAGGCACGGCCGGCAGCATCCCCCTGGTGTTGCATGCGGCCTTGCCTCTGGCCACTGGATTATTTTCTATAAGTCTTTTTACCTTTACTCACGCGCATGGGCGCGAGTATCAGGGCCACGGTGGTGCGCCGCGGCGACTATCTCCGCGGCGGGCCTCGTCGACCTCGAAATTTGGCCTGGGCATCCATTGCCTCCCTTGTGTCGCGAAACACCCGGCGCGCTGCAAGCCGTGACCGCGTATGCCCATGTCACCAACCTGCCTCAGCACATCATCGACCGCCTATGCGCAGCTGCGGCCAGTCACTTGCAAGGATCGTCTATGCAGGTCGATGCGCACGTGCTCGGCCGCGATCAGGCCATAGGCCGGGGCGCTGACGCTGGTGGCACGCCGGGCGCATACTAGCCTGGGCGCGGGAGTGACGATGGAGCGCGGAGTTCCTGCCGAGCAACTCGGTGCGCAGGTGCTACAGCCAGAGCTGGCCGCAGGTGCAACGCTGGATATCCATGCCGCGGTTCAGTTGTCGCTCTACATGGCCTTGGCGCGCGGCCGGTCGGCGTTTCGCGTGCTCGAGCTGAGTTCGCGCGCCCGCACCACGCTGTGGTTGCTGGAGCGGTTGTTTCCTTTTGCAGCGTCGTGTGAGGCAGCAGGAGGCGCTTATGGATGTGGAAGTGCAGTGCCGATGAACACGGACGATCAAGTCAAAGCGCTGCTTGATCTCGTAGCGACACTGGCCGCCGAATTGCGTCCCGGCCTGCGCACGGCGGTGACGCTGGACAGCGCGCTGGATCGCGATCTTGGCTTCGACAGCCTGGCGCGGGTCGAGCTGTTGCTGCGCTGCGAGCGTTTCTTCAATGTGAATCTGCCGGAACAGACGCTGGCGACGGTGGAGACACCGCGCGATCTGCTGCGCGCCGTGCTGTCCGCCGGCGTCGCACCGCGGCCGCTGACGGCGGCGGAAATGAGCGAGATCGTTGTTGAGCAGGTGAGCGCCACGCCCGAGCGCGCCGCCACCCTGCTGGAGATGCTCGATTGGCATGTGGCCGCCCACGGTGAGCGCACGCACATCGTGCTCTCCGAAGAGACGGGCGAAGAGCTGCTCAGCTATCAGGCGTTGCGCGTAGGGGCGGAGGCGCTGGCAGCGGGACTGCAAAGCCATGATATGCAGCCCGGCCAGACCGTGGCGATCATGCTGCCGACCGGCCGCGACTATTTTTACAGTTTCTACGGTGTGCTGCTGGCCGGTGCCATCCCCGTGCCCATCTATCCGCCCGCGCGCCTGTCGCAGATCGAGGATCATCTGCGCCGCCATGCGGGTATTCTCAACAATGCCGCGGCCACGCTGTTGATCACCGTGCCCGAAGCGCGGCCGCTGGCGCAGCTGCTCAAGTCCCACGTGGAAAGCCTGCGCTCTGTGGCAACGCCACAGGAACTTTCAAGCTCAGGGACCAGCCTAGTCCGCGTCGCGCGCAAGGCCGACGACATCGCGCTGTTGCAATACACCTCCGCCAGCACCGGCAATCCCAAGGGCGTGGTGCTGACCCATGCCAATTTACTCGCCAACATCCGGGCGATGGGACGGGCGGCGCAGGCGGAGGCCTCGGACATATTCGTGAGCTGGCTGCCGCTTTATCACGACATGGGCCTGATCGGCGCCTGGCTGGGCACCCTGTATCACGCCATTCCCTTCGTCGTCATGTCGCCGCTCAGCTTTCTCGCGCGTCCCGAGCGCTGGTTGTGGGCCATCCATCACCACCGCGGCACGCTGTCGGCGGCGCCCAACTTCGCCTACGAGTTATGCCTGCGCAAGATCGACGATCGCGCCATTGCAGGATTGGATCTGAGTAGTTGGCGCATGGCCTTCAACGGCGCCGAGCCGGTGAGTCCCGACACTATCGTGAATTTCCAGCAGCGCTACGGCCGTTACGGCCTGCGCGCCGAGACCCTCGCGCCGGTGTATGGCCTCGCCGAATCGGCGGTGGGCCTCGCTTTTCCGCCCCCCGGCCGTGGCCCTATCATCGATCGTATCCGGCGCGAGCCGTTCATGCGCACGGTCTGGCCACTCCCGCCGCCGAGCATGAAGCCGATGCGTTGCGTTTCGTGGCGTGCGGCCGGCCACTGCCCGGCCACGCTATCCGCATCGTCGATGCCGCCGGCCATGAAGTGGGCGAGCGCGAGGAAGGGCGCTTGGAATTCCGCGGTCCTTCCGTCACCTCCGGTTATTTTCGCAATCCGGAGCAGACCAGTCGCCTCTTTCACAACAGCGGGCACGACGCGTGGCTGGACTCCGGTGACCTGGCCTACACCGCCGCCGGCGATATCTATCTCACCGGCCGCGCCAAGGACATCATCATCCGCGCCGGGCGCAACATATATCCTTACGAATTGGAAGAGGCGGTGGGCAATATCGCCGGCATACGCAAGGGTTGCGTCGCGGTATTCGGCAGCCCCGATCCCGCCACCGGCACCGAACGCCTGGTGGTGTTGGCGGAGACGCGCGAAACGGAGTCGGTGGCATTGAATAAACTACGCGAGCAGATCAACACGCTGGCGATGAACCTGCTCGGCGAGCCGCCCGATGAGGTGGTGCTGGCCCCACCCCATAGCGTGCTCAAGACCTCCAGCGGCAAGATCCGCCGCGCCGCCAGCCGCGAACTCCATGAACAAGGTGCGATCGGCGTGCCACCGCGCGCGGTGTGGCGGCAATTCGTGCGACTGAGCTGGGCGGGCTTGGTGCCGCAATCGCGTCGCGCGCTGCGGGTGACGGTTGACATCCTTTATGCCGCCTATGTCTGGACGCTGTTCTGGATATTGGCGCCGCTCACCTGGCTGATGGCCGCGCTGCTGCCGCGTCCCGCGTGGAGCTGGACTATGAGTGGGGTCATGGCGCGGTTATTCGTGCGCCTGTCGGGTACGCCGTTTCGGGTGCGCGGGGTGGAGAACCTACCGGCCGGCGCGTGTGTAGTAGTGGCCAATCACGCCAGTTATCTGGACGGCATCCTGGCAGTCGCCGCGCTGTCGCGGCAGTTCAGTTTCGTCGCCAAGCGCGAGTTGCAGGGGCAATTCATCCCCCGGGTCTACCTTGAGTCCATCGGTACGGAATTCGTCGAACGCTTTGATCTCGAACAGAGCGTGGAAGATCTGCAGAGGCTACAAACGACGCTGCACACCGGCCACTCGCTGCTCTTCTTTCCCGAAGGGACTTTTCAGCGCGCGGCGGGACTGCTGCCGTTTCGCATGGGCGCATTTGCCATTGCGGCGCAGGCCGGTGTGCCGGTCGTGCCCATGACTATCCACGGTACTCGGGTAATTCTGCGCGACGGTCAATGGTTCCCGCGCCGCGGTGCGATCAGCATCACCCTCGGCGCACCCATCTCGCCCGAAGGCACGGATTGGTCTGCCGCTCTCAAACTGCGCAATGCCGCCCGCGCGGAAATACTGCGTCTATGCGGAGAAACCGATTTGGGAGAACTATAGTAATAATTAATAGATTTTGTTTTTGGTCAAATTCGATAAGGAGATGCGAATATGAACAAGCGACGAGCCAAAGAGAGCAAAGCGAGGGCGGGAAGCCCGCGGTAGACGCGAAGCGGTGTCAGGAGTCTGCCGCTTTAACCCATTGCCACCAAAGTTTAGTCTCTCCAGAACGTATGTGAATGGACAGATAAGGCAATATGCTGAAGATGAAAGGAATGAGGTTTCCGAAAGAAATCATTCTGGTGTGTATCGGTTAATACGTGGCGTACGCTCTCAGCTATCGCAATCTTGAAGAGATGATGCAGGAGCGCGGTCTGTCTGTTAATCACTCGACGGTTAATCGCTGGGCGATCCGTTTTCTCCCCTTGCTGGAAAAGATATTCCGCGGGCGGCACAAACGGCCTATGGGGGAAGCTGGCGGGTCGACGAGACGTACATCAAGGTGCAGGGGCAATGGACGTACCTGTACCGGGCGGTTGATAAGGAAGGACACACCATTATTTCCTGTCGAGAGACACGCGCGATACTACGCCGCGATGACTTTCTTCGAAAAAGCGATGCGCCAGAACGGCGAGCCGGCGAAGGTCACACTGGACAAAAGCGGCGCCAACAAAGCGGCCATTGATGAAATCAATAAGGATCGGGATGTACCCATTGAAGTTCGTCGAATCAAATATCTCATCAATATTATTGAGCAGGATCACCGAGCGGTGAAACGGCTCACAAAAGCCATGCTGGGATTTAAATCCTTCCGCGCCGCCAGCAATGTCTTGGCCGGTATTCAGCTGATGGACATGATCCGCAAAGGTCAGATGATGGTCGCGGAAGGAGTACAGGTCTCCTTCGCGAATCAATTTTTCGCTGGCGGACTCGCTGCGCCCAGGATCACCGCGCGCATGAAAATAATTCCCGAAAACGGCATATATCAGCTAATGCGACAGAGCCCAATTAAACGGGGCCGCTCTTTCTTGACAACACGAGCGAATTGTCCTTGAATTAAAATATAAACAGTACATCACAACATATGGAGAGCAATACACTAGCAGAACCGGTCTCCAATGAGCCTGAGTGCTCCGAACATGAGCGGCCCAGGTAGGAGTAAGGCAGTGGCATTGTTTTCCTACCGATCAGGGTGTCGTATTGGGGGGAGGGATTATGGGGTCATCCCGAATTCTGGCAATGATCATGGCAGGCGGGGAAGGCCGGCGCCTGTATCCTCTTACCACTGAGCGTTCCAAACCCGCCGTGCCATTCGGGGGGCGTTACCGCGTCGTCGATTTCGTGTTAAGCAATTTCATTAACTCTGAAATCCACGCCATCTATCTCCTGGTGCAGTACAAATCCCAGTCGCTTATTGAACATGTGCGTAAGTCCTGGGTGTTGTCGCCCATTACTCCCGCGCATTTCATCACCATCGTGCCACCGCAAATGCGCGGCGGCAACGAGTGGTTCCAAGGCACGGCCGACGCCGTATACCAGAACTTGAATCTGATTTACCGCCATCAGCCCGCGGTGGTCGCCGTATTCGGCGCAGATCATATCTATCGCATGGACATCCGCCAGATGGTAGATTTCCACCGTGAGAGTGACGCCGATGTCACTGTCGCCGCGCTGCCGATACCCCTTACCCAGTGCACGAACTTCGGCGTCATTACGACGGATGCCGATGGACGAGTGCGCGAATTCCAGGAAAAGCCTACGAACCCGGCGTGCATCCCCGGCGATCCCACACGTTGTTTCGCCTCGATGGGCAATTACCTCTTCCGCACCGAGGCCCTGATCGACGCATTGGAAAGCTGCCATGGCAAGTCCGAACACGACTTCGGACATAATGTGCTGCCCATGCTCAAATCCACCCATCGCGTCTATGCTTATAACTTTGCCACCAATAAGGTGCCGGGGGTCAAGCCCTACGAGGAGCCCGCTTATTGGCGCGACGTCGGCACCATCGAGGCCTACGTCGATGCGCACCGTGACGTGCTGGGGCTGGAACCGCGCTTCGATATTTTCAATACCCAGTGGCCCATCCTCTCCGGTAATTATCTTGGGCCCGTCGCTAAGATCATGAGCGGCGACATCAAGAACAGCATCATTGGCGGTGGCACTCTCATCAACGGCGCGCGCATCCACAACTCCGTCATCCGGCGCGAGGTAAAAATAGAAGAAGACGTCGAGATCGAAGACAGCATCATCATGGACTACACGATGATCAGAAAAGGCGTCAAACTCAAGCGTGTCATCATCGATCGCCACAACATCATCGCCCCTGGTACCCGCATCGGCTACAACCACGAGGAAGATGCCGCGCGCTACCATGTGAGCCCTAGCGGATTCGTCGTACTGCCGCATGGCCGGCGGAGGTTTGCGCCTTTTTATTGAAGCGGTAATTTATAAAAATTGTGTTGCTGCGCAACGCTTGGTGGGTTTCGCGATGCGAACCCACCCTTGTATCTCTCCAGCTATGCTGATTAGCTATCAGCGTATCACGAGGAATGGCGATCTTGGGCCCACCCTTAGGCATCAAGCCTGAAACGTAGATCAAGACCCATTCCTCAAT
>JAHFRV010000094.1 GCA_023266095.1 Gammaproteobacteria bacterium
ACCATAACTGTTGGCGCCGACCAGAAGATCAAAATCGGCGGAAGCCGCAGCGAATCGGTCACCGGCACCGAAACCATCACCATCACGGGACACCGTACGGAAACCGTCAACGGCGGCGAAACCGTCACCGTCAACGGGGGACGCAGCCATACGGTGAGCGGCGTGCAAACAACCACCATTTCAGTGGCGGAAGTACATTCGGTAGGCGCGGGACGCATGCACAACGTGGGGGCTGGCGAGGCCATCACGGTGGGTGGCGCGCAAATGGTGAACGTGGGCGGCGCACAGATGGTGAGTGTGGGTGGCATACAAAAGGTGAACGTAGGCGCGTTGCAATCGGTCAGTGTCGGTGGCCCTCACAAGCTCTCGGCGGCTGTCATCAGTGTGACTTCCAAAGGCCCCATCAAGATCAAGGCGGGCGCGATAACGATGGTTGAAGCGCCGACGATCGTTCTCAAAGCGGGCGGCAGCAAGATCATCATGAACTCGAGCGGTATTACGATCAAAGGGGCGAAGATAACCATTAAGGCCGACGGCAGCGCGTCCATTAAAGCGGGCGGCTCCATTAAAATCAAAGGCTCGAATATCGGAGAGGACTGACCATGGAAGCTATCGATATTCAACGTGCGCGAACTCTTTCTGGCGAGGTAGCCGACTGGACGAAACTCGCGGAAGAAGGTGTATCGATTGCCACCTTCGCCGGCTTCAATGCTGAGGGACAATTCCTGGTGGCGTTGAGTGATGAACTCGAGCCCGTTACGGCGTTGTCTACCATCGGTTTTGCCGAGAACGAGGTCGGCGCCAAGGTGGTGGTGGCCTTTGAAAAAGGCCATGTGTTTTGCCCCATCATCATCGGCCGGCTCCAGGAACGCGCTGCGCCAGCCGTTTCCCCTACTTTCAAGCTTGATGGTGAGCGGCTCGTGCTGCAGGCTGAACGAGAGATCGAATTGCGTTGCGGCGAGGCCAGCATCGTGCTCACCCAGGCCGGCAAAGTGCTCATCCGCGGCAACTACGTGCTCACCCGCTCGCGCGGCGCGAACAAGATCAAGGGCGCCTTCGTCGACATCAACTAGTAGGGTGACTCGTCCGTCATGTGGCAACTCGACAATCGCACACCTTTTGCTGCCGAACGGACCTGGGTAAGGGATCGCAACGGCGCCGAGATCTGGCTCGTCGCAGTCAAATGCACTTTTGCCATCAAACAGGATGGCACCACAGAGATCGCACAAGACCAGCCTCCGGTGATGATGGCGCCTGAGCATGCCGACCCCGCCGCGCCCGCGAAGTCCAGCCTCAAATACGACATGGATCTCGTCCGCACCAAGACCACCACCGATGTCGTTGTGCTGGGGCATGCCTATGCCCCGCGCGGCCAGCCCGTGACGCAACTCGACATCGGCTTGCGGGCCGGGCCCGTGCTCAAGCGCCTGCGCGTGACCGGAGACCGCCTATGGCAAGGCCGTTCGCCATCGCCACCCCTGCCCTTCGTCAAGATGCCGCTGGTCTATGAGCGCGCCTATGGCGGCTATGATCCGGCCAGTGCTGAAACGGAACAGCCACAATGGGACATGCGCAATCCGGTCGGCACCGGATATGCGTTGTCTACCTCGCGCCTCGAGGGCCTGCGACTCCCCAACATCGAGCACTTGGATAAACCCATCCGTCACTGGGACGATCGCCCCCCAGCCGCCGGCTTGGGTCCTATCTGCGCGCATTGGCCGCCGCGCGCGAATTTCGCCGGCACGTATGATGATAAATGGCAGCAGGAGCGCTTCCCGCTGCTCCCGCTCGACTTCGATGATCGCTATTACCAATGCGCCCCGTTGGATCAGCAGACGCCCCAGTTCCTCACCGGCGGCGAGCCGGTCACCTTGCTCAACCTCACACCCACAGGCGAATTGCGCTTTGCGTTACCGCGGGTGTTTCTAGGCTTTGAGACCTTCTTCTACAGCGGTGAGCGTCAATTACATGATCGACCCAAACTGCACACCGTCATCATTGAGCCGGACTTTCCACGGGTATCGCTGGTCTGGCATACCGCCCTGCCTTGCCACCCGAAGGTCTACAAGCTCAAACACACCCGGATAATTCAAAAGCAAGATCTCAGCGCCAACCGGACCTCCGCCGCGTTCGCGGAAAACGAGGCATGAGCATGGCAACACCGCGCATCCAAATCATCGGTCTCGGCGCGTCGACGCCCATCGGCCGCACTGTCTGGGCGAGTGCCGCCGCCGCGCGGGCGGGCATCTGTGGCTTCTCCGAACACCCCTACATGATCGACACCGCGGGCGAGCCCATGCGCATCGCCCGCGCGCCGTGGCTGGATGTGGACATCGAAGGCGTCGAGCGCTATTGCGAATTGCTCCTTCCCGCGATCGACGAGGCCCTCGCGTCCATAACCAGCGCTGGGGCGCGAGGCATTCCCAAAATCGGTCTTGCCTTAGGGCTGCCGCCGTCACGGCCTGGGCTGCCCACGGATATCGCCAAGAATATTCACACTGCAATCGCGCAGCGATATGCCGGCCTCTTTGATCACGCAGCGACCTTGGAAGTCGGGCATGCCGCCGGTCACCTCGCTCTCGACCACGCCATCAAGTGCTGCACCGCCGGCACTGTCGACGCCTGCGTGGTGGCCGGCGTCGATTCCTACCTTACGCCCGAGACCCTCGAATGGATCGAGGAATGCGATCAACTCCACGGCGGTGGGCCGCTCAACAATGCCTGGGGTTACATCCCCGGCGAAGCCGCCGGCGCCATGCTCATCGCCACCGAGGCGTTCGCTCGCCAAATCGGCGCGGAGGTCTACGGTGGCGTAGTCAGCGTAGGCATCAGCCGTGAGACCAAGCTGATCAAGACCGAAGACGTGTGCATAGGCGAGGGCCTGACCCAGGCGTTTCGCGCCGCCCTCCAGGCGCTACCACCGAACGAGCAGATTCATAACATCTTCTGCGACCTCAACGGCGAGACCTACCGCGCCGATGAGTACGGTTTCACCGCCCTGCGTACCAAGGAGCGCTTTCGTGCTGCCACCGATTTCGTCGCACCGGCCGACTGCTGGGGCGACATCGGCGCCGCCGGCGCACTGCTGCACATTGCACTAGGCGTGATCAGCCATCGCAAGCGCTATGGCAAGGGCACCCTGTCGATGGCTTGGGCCAGCTCGGAATCCGGCGAACGCGGCGCGGCGGTGATACGCGCCGTCGATCCGGGCGGCGGTTAACGCGATGCCCGTCACCATCAAAGTCAACGGCACCGTCAACACCCTCGTTCATAAGATGAGCAACGGCATCTCCATCGCCACGATTCCTGACGTCTGCAAGACGCCTAGCCCCGCAGGTCCGGTACCTATCCCTTACCCGAACATCGCGCAATCAATTACTTTGTCTGGCGGTACCACCACCGTGAAGGGCGACAAAGTGATGGCCGCCAACAAGGGCTCGAAGTTCAGCCTGAGCAATGGCGACAACGCCGGGGTGGCGGGAGGCGTGAAATCCAGCACCTTTATGAAGGAGGCCACCTGGATACTGTATTCCTTCGACGTGAAGATGGATGGCAAGAATGCATGCCGGTTTTCGGACAAGATGTTTCATAACGCGGAGAATGCGGCGAACCTGTCGGGCGAATTGCAGCAAATATTAATGGATGCAGGGCTTAGCGCTGATGAGGCCAAAGCGATTTGCGATGCACTCTGTGAAACGCAAGCGAAGTACGATCGCGGCGAGCTGCAGGGCTCAGGCAGTTGCTCACGAGACTTTGAGAGCCGTATTAATCAACTCAAACAAGATGGCGTTTTAGGTAAGGGCATTAGCGCCGAGCAACCGTTTTTCATGCCAAGGGGAAATGGAATCCCGATCCCCATCGATCCGATGGTTCCTGGTAATGTATTAAGCAAGCTGGTTAATATCCTGGCGATGGATGGAATATTTCCGACCGTCACACTAGGTGCCGGCGGGACGCCAACGACAGGTTTTATTCGAAATGTGTGCTCATTTTTCAAGGACAATCCGATGCAGCGCACAGTTCGCTTCCCGGATTTGATCGTTGAGCGAGGTGGTGGGCGGCAAGTTTTTGATGCGAAATTCAGTTATGAGAAGCGCTTAGGAAAAGGGATGCGCGACAAATTCACCGATGATCAAAAACGCGCCTATCGTCGTATTTCAAAGCCTCCTGGACAGGAACCCACCGGTCTGACACCGGAGGGTTGCGGATGTCCAGGTTATCAATAAAGGGTCTACGCGGATTAGTGTGGGTCATTTTTCGTGAATTTCGGTAGTGGCGGCAAGAAGGCAGCGATGATTTTCAACTTGAGATACTCCTCATCGCGGTAGCCGTAAGCCCGCCGCTGC
>JAHFRV010000095.1 GCA_023266095.1 Gammaproteobacteria bacterium
TCATCGCCAATCCCAACACCGGGGTGACCTTGATGTCGCTGGTGTTGAAGCCTTTGCACGATACGGCGGGCATCGAGCGTATCAACGTCTGCACCTATCAGGCGGTATCCGGTACCGGCAAGGCGGCGGTGGATGAACTGGCGGGTCAGTCGGCGGCGATCTTCAATATGAAGCCGCTCAAGAGCCGGATCTATCCCAAACAAATCGCCTTCAATGTTCTGCCGCAGATCGGCGAGATCATGGACAACGGTTACACCCGCGAAGAAATGAAGATGTTGTGGGAAACCCGCAAAGTGTTGGCCGCGCCCAGCCTGCAAGTGAACGCCACGACGGTGCGGGTGCCGGTGTTTTATGGTCACGGTTTAGCTTTGCATATCGAAACCCGTGACAAACTCGCCGTCGACGACGCGCGCCGTTTGTTGAAGAAGATGCCCGGCGTAAAGCTGCTCGACACCCGTAAAGCCGGCGGCTATCCCACGCCGGTGACCGAAGCCGCCGGTCATGATGCCGTTTATGTCGGCCGTCTCCGCGAAGATCTCTCTCATCCGCGGGGTTTAGACCTCTGGATCGTGGCCGACAACGTGCGTAAGGGCTCGGCCTTGAATGGTATTCAAAGCGCCGAGATTCTGGTAAAAGATTACCTCAATTAAGGTTGATTGGATGTGATACGCCGCGCTGCGGCCAGTGCGACGGTTCATGGCGCAAGGGGATAGTCTTCCCGGGAATTCGATGCAACTAAAGCAATGGGCGGACAAACCGATACGTATATCCGACGCGTGTTGTCGCGCGTGATACCGGGGATGGCCGCTAGAAGGGATGGGCCGGGATGTCAAAGGGCAGAAGGGTGACAAGCAAAAAAGGGACACGCTCGAATATGCGCAAATTGGCTTTAGTATTGGCGGTAGCCTTGGCTTCGGGACGAGCGTCCGCCCTGGGTATGGGTGAAATTGAACTGCGCTCCGCCCTCAATGAACCTTTCAACGCCGAAATCCGTTTACTCTCCGCGCAGCCCGCCGAGTTGGAAGGCGCGGTGGTGCGCCTCGCGCCGCAGGAGTCGTTCCAGCAAGCGGGCATCGAACGCCCGGCGGCTTTGAGCGATCTGATTTTCAACGTGGTGCGCCGCGATGACGGCACGGCGGTGATACAAGTCACCTCGTCGCAGCCGGTGCGCGAACCCTATCTCGATTTCATCGTGCAGCTGCGCTGGCCCACCGGACGCCTGTTGCGCGAATACACCGTCTTGTTGGATCCTCCGCTGTTCAGCGGCGATAAGTTGGCGCCCGTGTCGGCGCCGGTCGCCGCCGCTCCAATTCCCGCTCCTGCGTCAGCCCCGAAACCGCCCGCCGCGCCGTCTGAGCAAACCGCCGCCAAGCCGTCCGTGTCCGCACCGCCCGCGACGCCGCGCCCGCCGCGCAACGCGCCCGCGGGCAAAGCCGCCGCCGCGCCGGGTGCGCGCAGTTATGGACCCACTCAACACAGCGATACGGCATGGGCCATCGCGGCTGAAGTGCGGCCCGATAACGGCGTCAGCGTCTTCCAATCCATGCTCGCCTTGCTGGCGGCCAACCCCGATGCGTTTTACAACGGCAACGTCAATAACCTGCTGGCCGGTTATGTGTTGCGGGTGCCCGAACGTGAATTCATGACCGCCCTCCCGGCCCAGCAGGCCGAGCGCGAAGTGGCCCGCCAGTATGATTTATGGCGGCAAGCCAAGCGGGGCGGTGTGCCCATGGCGTCCGCCGCTCAGCCGACGGCGGAAACGGCAAAACCCGCCAGCGGCCAGGCACCGGCGGCTAAACCTGCCGGCGAGGAAGCACCACGCTTGAAACTGGTGGCGCCCGGTCAGACCGCAGCCGGCGTGCCGGGCACTGGCACCAAGCAGGGCATGGATCAAGTCCGCAACGATTTGGCGCTGGCCCTCGAATCGGCCGACGCCGCCCGCCGCGAGAACCAAGAATTGCGCTCGCGCCTCTCCGCGCTGGAAGGGCAGCTCGGTTCCATGCAGCGCTTGCTGACGCTCAAGGACGATACCCTCGGTAATCTGCAGCAAGGCGAAGAGACCACGCCCTCCGCCGTGACCCCGGAAACGGAAACGCCGGCGGTGGAAAACCCGCTTTCCGCAACCCCGCCTGAGACGCCGCCGCCCGCACCCGTGGCAGCGCCGGCGCAGCCCGAACCCAGCCCAATCTTGGAAATTTTTAAGAATCCCGCCATCGTCGCCGCCTTGGGCGGGGCGGTCATCTTGTTATTGGCGGTAGCCTGGCTGGTGGCGCGCCGCCGCCGCGGCGGCGGTGATCATGGTGATGATAATGATGCACTGTTGGAATCCGTGGCGGTCAAAACGGCTCCGGCATTGGCGCCCGCGGAACAAGCCGTCACGCCGAGCAGCCTGGAAACGGTGGCGGATGCCGAAGAACCGTTTAACGCGCGGATGAGCGGTGTGGCGGAAGACGTGGCCAAGGGCGCGGCGAAGAATATGAGCGAAACCGCCGGCGGTCTCGATGTAATGCACACCGCCGAGGGTGATATCGACCCCATGGTGGAAGCCGACGTGTATCTCGCTTATCGCCGTTATCAGCAGGCCGAGGCGCTCATCCAAAGTGCCTTGGCCAAACAGCCTCACCGTCATGAACTCAAAGGCAAGCTGTTGGAGATTTACTATGCGTCCCGCAACGTCGAGGCTTTCCAGCCCTTGGCGGAAGCCTTGTATGACGACTTGGGCCGGAACGCCGACCAAGCGTTGTGGCAGCGCATCGTCCCCATGGGCACTGAATTATTGCCCAACCATCCTTTGTTCAACTCCGCCATCGCGGCATCCAAAAGCAGCCACACCGCTGTCGGCACCAGTTCCGCTTTGTTCGCGGGGGACATGGCGGCTGCCCGCGCCGGTCTCGGCCAGGATGGATCCGAGTCCGGTGCTTATAAAGACGACGGCCTCTTCGGCGACGCGGCGCCGGTTTACGCCGAGCGTGAGCAGGGCGTAGCGAATCTAGACCTGGATTTGCATACCGCCGCGGCCGCTGCCGAAGACAAACTGGATTTCGATCTTAATCTGGGTGACGAAGCGCGCTCCGCCACTTTCGGTGGCGGACAGGATGAAGATTTGGGTTCGTCCCTCGCCGCTGCACCGGCTCAGCCGCAGCCAAAATCCGCCTCGGCGGAAGACGACCTGCTCAGCGATATCACGGCTGGTGGCAAAGACCGGCCGTGGGAGGCCGAACCCGCCTTGTCCGACTTCGGCAACATGGATTTCAATCTGGATGACACCGACTTCCTCGCCGGCACCGATGTGGTGGGCACCAAACTCGATCTGGCGCGCGCCTATATCGACATGGGCGATCAAGAAAGCGCCCGTGAAATTCTCAACGAGGTGCTTGCGGAAGGCAACGACCTGCAAAAGCAAGAAGCCCGCGGTCTGTCCGAGCAGCTGACCTGAGTGGGTCTGCATACACGTAGACCGGCTGCACGGGTCCGCTGTCTCGCATTAGGGAAGCGCTGAAAAATCCTGTTGACCGCCAAAGCCCGAAGGACGCCAAGAAAAAATCTCTTCATTAGATGATATTGATAAAGAGAAAACCCTTGGCGCATTCGGCGTCTTGGCGGTTCAAGTTTTGGCGGTTCAAAAGGAATTAATCAGTGGTTCCGTGAGCCTTTGCCACAACGAAACTCACCTCACGCCCGCGGTTCCGCGCGACAATACGGCCTCAGCCATCCGATCGAGTACGAGCCGGCCCCGGCTACTCGGTCCGAGCACGTGGATTTCTTCGGCAACACTGTGCTGTATTGCGCCACCGAAGAACCTCACACTCGCCTGACCGTCACCGCCACCAGCGAAGTACAACTCGACCTTGCGGGGCGGCAGGCGCCGCTGCAAACAGCTTGCTCGTGGGAAGAGGTGGCCGCGCGGGTGCGGAGCGAACGCAGCGAGGCCAATCCCGATGCCTGCCAATAGCTCATCGACTCCCAGCTGGCGGCGGCCACACCTTACATTAAAACTGTATACGTCGAAGCTTGACAGTGCGCCACGGCTTATATTTACTAAGTTCATCCCGCCGGCCCCACTCGCAGCTTCCGGCTCAGCGGCAAAATAATAAGCAGAGGGTGAAGACCGCAAGCCGGCGCGTAACGCGCCCCACCCCACCCTAGATTTTTACATGACACGCATAAAAAATCCGTTTTGGGCGGAGCCGTTTTTTCTGTCCAAAATAAGGGGAGTATGAATACGGCTGAAGCGGGAGTGTGAAATATTAAAAAAAGCGACGGCGTATTTCGCGAGAGAAACACGGTGAAGTACGCCTGGATTGATGTGCAGCGCACGGGTTGGGGGCTGGATGAAATGTGT
>JAHFRV010000062.1 GCA_023266095.1 Gammaproteobacteria bacterium
ACCCGTAAATACTGCAATCTTGCCTTCTGATGGTGTAGCTGAACTGGCAAGTGTGGAAGAGATTGGACACTGGCTGAATTGGGCCTGCGCCCGGATCGGTGTGGAAGCGGAGTCGGTTGAAACCCAATGGGCAGAGTTACCTAATCTAGTTCGGAATTCCACACCGGTGTTACTCAAGGTGGCATTTTCGAGTCAGCAATACGGTGTCTTGCTACTACTCAAATCCGGCCCAGGCTCTACTGCCCTGATCGGTCCTGATGGGGAAGTCCGCCATGTTCCGACCCAACTGATCTTGAACACCCTTGCCGCAGCAACGGCCAGCCCGCTTCTAAGTGAGATCAGGAAGTTGCTGAGTCAGGCTGAGGTGCCCAATCGGCAACGACCAAAAGTGATGGAACACTTGGTTCGGGAGCGCATCGGCACGCAACGCTTTGAAGGCTGCTGGATGCTGAGGATGCCTCCTGCCACTCGCTTTTGGGCTCAACTCTGTTATGCCAGGGTGCCGCACCGATTACTTATCGTCTTGTTGGTGTTTGCCGGCGTGTATTCGCTTGAAGTGCTGGGTTGGACACTGATAGGCCGGGGGGCCTTAAACGGCAATTTTGACCCGGGTTGGTTAGTGGCTTGGGTGCTGTTGCTGGTGAGCATGGTACCGCTGCATCTGTGTGGTGCGTGGTTGCAGGGTAGTTTTGCGATAAAAGTGGGCACCTTGTTGAAACAACGGCTGTTATCAGGCGCGTTGGCAATGGATGTCGATGCAATTCGGCAGCAAGGGTCGGGTAAATTACTTGGCCAAGTAATAGAGTCACAAGCGTTCGATTCATTGATCTTGGCCGGTGGTCTAGGTGCGCTTTTCGCTCTGCTTGAATTGGCATTGGCGGGCTGGATACTCGCACTGGGAGCGGGCGGCGTTATTCACGCCTGTCTGTTGTTGTTCTGGCTGATGGTGACCTGCTTGGTTGCCTGGCGTTATTACTTTAAATTAAGGCTCTGGACCGAGGCACGCTTAGCGCTCACTGATGATTTAGTGGAGCGCATGGTGGGCCACCGAACTCGGTTGGCGCAAGAGCCGCCAGAAAGAAGACATGTCGATGAAGATGAAATGCTAGAACAGTTTCATACGCTTTCAGCAACGTTTGATCGATCTTTTGTGCCGTTATCCGCTGGTTTGCCACGTGGTTGGCTGGTAATTGGCTTGTTAGGTTTAGTGCCGGATTTCGTACTTGGCAGCGCCGAAACGGTCGGGCTGGCCATAGGCTTGGGTGGAGTTTTGTTGGCCTACCGCGCATTCGGAGAAACCGCATCAGGACTCGCCTCATTGACTCGGGCAGCGGTGGCTTGGGAATACATTGCACCGCTTTTCAATGCCGCCAAGCTAGCGGACAACTGCGCACTTCAACCCCCTTTACAGTTTACCGACCAGGCCGAAGAAGACGACAGCAGTACCGGAAGTGAGGTGCTGATCCAAGCCCGGGATCTGGTGTTTCGCTACTCCCCCCAAGCGGAAGCCGTGATTAAAGGCTGCAACTTAACGCTATGCCGAGGCGATAAAGTATTACTTGAAGGCCCATCCGGCAGTGGTAAATCCACTTTGGCAGCCTTGTTAGTGGGGATGCGTCAACCTGAATCCGGTCTGTTATTGTTGGATGGCTTGGATCGTGCGAGCTGGGGTGACAACTGGCGGCAACTCAGCACTGGCGCGCCTCAGTTTCACCAAAATCACGTTTTGGCCGGCACGTTTGCGTTCAATCTATTAATGGGGCGTTGCTGGCCGCCAAGTGAAGCTGACTTGGCTGAGGCATGGGCGCTCTGTGTCGAACTGGGACTGGACGATTTATTAAGTCGCATGCCGGCTGGATTAATGCAAATCGTCGGCGAAACCGGCTGGCAACTTTCGCACGGGGAACGCAGCCGCCTTTATTTGGCGCGTGCTTTATTACAAAAAGCCAAACTGATTGTGCTTGACGAAAGTTTTGCTGCACTTGATCCCGACACGCTCAATCAATGCCTGCGTTGTGCGCTGGAAAAGGCTCCGTCATTAATGGTGATTGCGCATCCTTAACGAGCAGTAGTTCAGAGTTGATCGGACAGCCGACTTGAAAAAGTGAGGCTTACCAGATTTGATGGGAGTAGCGAGCTACCCACTTAAACCTGAGGGGTGACCCTCATGCATTATTACTAATTGATCATCCTTAAACGCAAAGTGGGTCTGTTGAATCTGGCCGAAGGGTTGGGTCAAGTCTCGATTTAGAAAACGGAAAATAAAGCACGTTAAGGGGCGTTTGTCGCTTTCTTTCCGCAGTTGATCCGCACGAGTTAGGGAATAACCACAACTCCGCCATGCGCCAGGAGTACACACGACGACTGATACAGTTGCTCAACCCTCACGCCCAACCGATTTGCCAGCATGAGGTTTTTTCCGCAGCAGCAAGGTCAGCATGGGAGGAGCGATCAATGTGGTCAGAATGACCATGATGACGATGACCGAGAACATAGCTTCGCTCATCACCCCGAGCTGTTTGCCGACCATGGCGAAGATCAGGCCCACCTCGCCGCGCGGCACCATGCCCCAACCCACCACCCAGGCGCGCACGCCGCGCCCGGCGGCAAACCCGGCAAGCAATTTTCCGGCTACGGCAGCAGCGGTCACCCCGAGCGCGATGGCGACGATGACGGGGTCGGACAGCGTGGACAGATCGACCTGCATGCCGGTGAGCACGAAAAATACCGGCACGAAGAAGTAGCCTATCGGCTCCAACATGTGCTCGTGCTGATGGCGGGTGTGGCGGGTGAGCGCCTCGCGCAGACGCGCGGTGAGCGAATCGGCGCTGCCGGGTGCATCGTTCGGCAGCAGCGCTTCGACTTCGCGCACGATCCTGGGCGTCTCGAAGGTCTTGAGGAACAGTGGCTCGAACAAGAGTCCCGCCGCGAAAGCGCCGATGATGGGCGCGAGGCCGGCCATGTGCGCGAGCCAGGCCATGAACAAGCCGGTGGCCAACACCTGGGCGAACAACATTCTTGGGCCGCTGTCGAGCTGCGCCAGCCAACGGCTGGAATAAGGTGCGAGCGCACGGCCGATAACGATGGAGCCGACAAGGAACAAGGCGGCGTTGAGGACGATGCCGCCCACCTCGCCCACACTGACCGTGCCCGCCTGCACCAGTCCGCTGACCACCGCCAGAATGACCAAGCCCAATACGTCGTCGATCACCGCCGCGCCCAGGACGATGCGTGCCTCCGGGGTACCGAGTTGTCCGAGGTCGCGGAATACTCGTCCGGTGATACCGACCGAGGTGGCGGCCAGGGTGGCGCCGAGGAAGAGATAGGTATTCGTTCCCAAGCCTGGCAACAGCCACGGCCCGACCGCGAAGGCGCCCAACACAAAGGGGATCACAATACCGACCACGCCGACGCGGGCGGCTCGGCCACCCACCTTCACCAGATCGGCCAGGCGCGTTTCCAGGCCGATCTGCAACATCAGGATGATGACGCCCAGTTCGGCCATGAAGGCGATGATCGGGTCTTTCGCGATGGTATCGAAATACTGGATGCCGAATAGTGTCAGGTTACCCAGCGCCACACCCAGCAGCAACTCCCCGAGCACGGCGGGGAAGCCGATCTTTTCGGCAAGCGGTGCGAACAGCCGCGCCGACATAAGAATGATCGCGAGCCACAGCAGGTTCTCGCCGACCACGCCGCCGCCTGCCGCCCAAGCGACGCCGGGTAACAACGCGACCAAGGCGAATGCTAATGCCTTGTAACGGCGAATCGTAGATCCTTTCATTCATATACTCCGCACATGAAAACGCCGCAACACCGTTTTTTCTGCTTCTACCGCGAGGAATTTGCCCAGGCCCAGAGCGAGAATAACCAGCCAGGAAGCCGCATTCAACGCAGCGGTCTGAAACAACTGCTGCATCGGCGGCGCATAGGTAAACAGGAGCTGGAAACCGATCAGCAGTACGCTCATCCACAAAGCCACCGGGTTGCCGGTGAAGATGTCACGGGTGAAGGCATGGGCGGTGAAGTGGCGCACATTAAACAGATACACCAATTCGCCGACGACCAGCATGTTCACCGCCGCCGTGCGTGCTACCTCAATGCTGCTTCCACGCGTGAGTTCCCATTCGAACACGGCAAAGGTCACCCCGATCATCAACAAGCTGACGTAGGCGATGCGGAAGGCCAGTACCCGCGTAATCAAGGGTTCCGAGGGCAGGCGCGGCGGTCGGCGCATGACGCCAGGCTCGGCTGGCTCGAAGGCCAGCGCCAACGACAGCGTCACCGCCGTGACCGTGTTCACCCATAGAATCTGGCCGGCAGTGACCGGCAGCGCTAGCCCGGCGAAGACCGCCAGCAGGATCACACCGGCCTCCCCACCGTTGGTGGGCAGCATGAACAGCAGCGATTTTTTTATGTTGTCGAGCACCACGCGCCCCTCGCGCACGGCGCGGGCGATCGTGGCGAAATTGTCATCGGTGAGCACTAGATCGGCGGCTTCACGCGCGGCATCGGTCCCCTTTTGCCCCATGGCCACGCCGATGTTGGCGGCCTTGAGCGCCGGCGCGTCGTTCACACCGTCGCCGGTCATGGCGACCAGCTCGCCCTGAGCCTGCAAAGCCGCCACCAGGCGCAGCTTGTGCTCGGGGCTGGCGCGGGCGAACACGTCGGTTTCGAGGCTGGCGCGCCCAAGTGACATGGCATCCATCGCCTGAACTGCATCACCTGTAAGAGCGTGATCAGCCCGAAGCCCGAGTTGCCGTCCGATGGCCACTGCGGTGACAGCGTGGTCACCAGTAATCATTTTGACGCGCAGCCCGGCACGTTGGCAGTCGGCTACCGCCGCGATGGCTTCTTCACGAGGCGGATCGATGAGTCCAACCAGTCCCAGCAAGATAAAACGCCGGGTGATGTCGGCCATGGAAAGCGCCGTCGTGCGGGCAGGCAACTCGCAGCGCGCCAGCGCCAATACACGCTGCCCGGCACGGGCGGCGTCATCCATCCGCGAATCCCAGGCGGCGTGATCTAACGGCTGGTCACTGGCATCCTGCACGCACAGGTCGAGCACGCGCTCCGGCGCGCCCTTGAGCAATACGAAGGCGTGCCCCTCGTGATCGTGGTGCAGCGTGGCCATGAAGCGGTGTTCGGACTCGAATGGTACTTCGTCGATCCGAGGCGTTGCGGCAGCAGTATCAATGGAATCCAACCCAGCCTTGCGGGCGAGTGTCAGCAGAGCCCCTTCGGTGGGGTCACCCACGAGTTGCCAGCCTGTGGCTTCATCGTGCTTGAGCTGGGCATCGTTACACAGCAGCGCGCAACGGGCCAACTCTTGCAGCGCTTCATCCTGATCCGCTTCGACAGCCGCGCCGTCGCTGTGAAAGCCGCCCTCGGGCGTATAGCCGGTGCCGCTCACTTCCAGAGTGCGAGTGGGTAACATGACACGCACGGCAGTCATCTCATTCTTGGTGAGCGTTCCGGTCTTGTCCGAGCAGATCACGGTAACAGAGCCCAGCGTTTCCACGGCTGGCAGCCGCCGAATGACAGCGTTATTACGGGCCATGACGCGGGTGCCGATGGCCAGTACGATGGTCACGACAGCCGGGAGACCCTCGGGGATGGCCGCCACCGCCAACCCGACCACTGCCAGAAATATTTCAAGCACCGGCATCTGGCGCACGAAATGTCCGTAAAGAAAGGTGATCAACCCCGCTGCCAGAATGAACAGCGTGATCTGGCGGGCGAATTGATCGAGTCGGCGTGTGAGTGGCGTAACCAGCGTCTGCACCTCGCCGACCAGTTTGCCGATGTGACCCATCTCGGTCGCTTGCCCGGTGCCGACCACCAATCCGTGCGCTTGGCCGAAGCTGACCACCGTACCGGCGTAGGCCATGCAGGAGCGATCACCAATGGACGCGTCGCCAGCCACCGGTTCCGTGCCCTTTTCCACGGGTACCGATTCCCCGGTAAGAGCCGCCTCGTTGACGCGCAGATTCTTCACGCGCAGGAGACGCAGGTCGGCCGGTACCCGTGCGCCCGACTCCAGCAGCACGACATCGCCCGGCACCAGGAGTGCAGCGTCGATCTCGTGCCGCGCACCCTCGCGTAACACGGTGGCACGGCTGGACAGCAGAGCGCTCACAGCTTCCAGCGCCTTCTCTGCCTTGCCTTCCTGGATGAAACCGATCACGGCGTTGATGAGCACCACGCCGACGATGACCCCTGTATCCACGTAATCCTTGAGCCCGAACGTGATGGCGCCGGCCACCAGCAACACATAAATCAACGGATTGTGGAATTGCAGAGCCAAGCGCAGCCAGGGGCCGTGTCGCTTTGGTGCAGGTAGGCTGTTGCGGCCGTATTGCGCAAGACGCCGGGCGGCTTCCTCGCGACTCAGGCCTGTGCTGGCAAGAACAGACAGGGTACGCAAAGCCTCATCCAAGGATCGGGCGTGCCAAAGGGGCGAGTGACCTGGCGCTGAAGGTTGGATTGACATCATGGCAGGGGACTCTTCTTACCGGTGTTGCTCTTCTTGAGTGGTTGGAAGATATCTATTGGACATGTCTGAACTATAGTTGTATCTGTTGAGGGCACGAGGCAAAGATGCTCAGTGGACGGCCAGTAGTGCCCGCAACGCCTTGCTTGGTGTGTCCTGTATAAATAGCCATCGGAATAATTGCATATATCACAGGAATCACGTCCTCCCCTGATGTATTCAATGTCAAGGAGAACCGAGATGAATTGTTATCGATATTACATACCCGCATGTTCGCTGCTCTTGTTCGCCTTCTGTATGTCCGTCAGCCATGCCAGTGATTACCTTCCCTGGCAGGTCGGTGACCTGGCCACCTTCCAAACCGAGGGTGCCGGCCACGAGATTATCATCGTGCCACAACTGGCCAATGGCGGATGGAGCGACTACAACAATTTCGCCGGTTTTGGGCATCTGCTCGTATTGGCCAAAGATCGTCACGAGCAAGTCTATCTCAAGCAAGAGGGCAATACGCGGCGGCAATTATTCGTGGATTTCGCGGCAGCGCTCGGTGCATCGACGTCGATCAGAATCGATCCCTGTAATCATGGCTTGGTTGTCATCGGTAATAAGAGTGAACAACTCGTGACACCGGCGGGAACGTTCCACGAAGTGATACGGCTGGATTTGACCAGCAATTGCGCCGATGGCGGTGTCAGTGCCGCTTGGTTCGCCCGCGGCGTGGGTTTGGTGCAATGGCAGCAAAACTCCATCGCCGGTCCCGTGGTATACAAACTCGTCAGAGCCCGGATCGGCGGTGTTGTACTGCCGGCGCCCGCTACGCGCCAAGGCGTGGATATCACCACGCGTTTTCCCGAACCGCAGGTGTGGATCGATGTCCTTTCTGGTCCCAGCACCCAGCTCAGAAAAGCCGTGGAAGTTGCCATGGAAGTGAGTAATCACACCGGTGAGGAACTGCATTACGAATTCCGCAGCAGCCAGCGTTTTGATATCTCGATCCTCGATGCCGCCGGAAAAACCGTTTCGGCATGGTCACGCGGTAAGTCTTTTTCAAATGTAATGGGAACACTCATCATTCCGGCCACTGGGAGCGAGCGTTTCGGCGGCGAGGTGGAGCTGAGCGACGAAGCTGGACAGCCATTGGCAGCAGGGGGTTATACCCTTAAGATCGAATTGACAAGCATGTCTGCGGATGAGAGCAGCCATTCTCTTGGCTCGGCACGGTTATCCGCCACGATGCCTTTGGAAATACGCTGGGCGCAGTGAAGCTTCGATAGGCATGTAATGCGCAAGACTAGGGTCGGGTCGCTATGATCGGATTTTGATGATGGTAGAGATCGCGCTTTATTGACTCAAAGCGGGTGTTTCCACTCTGACGGTGCGGTCTTGGGTGATGCATGATAGTAGCGTGTCACTATCATTCAAGTCATGGTTTGTTTGCTGACGGACCTTGGCGGCTGATTGCGCCGCGGCCTTGTCCGCCGTGTTCTATCGAAGCGGAGAACCTCTTTGCTTTGCGGTGAGAAGGAGGAACTGCCGCAAGCACTTCTTAAAAACCTAAGACCTAAGAATGGAGAAACAGCATTGACACCCGAGCACTGCAGACCTTCATCAGTACGACGGCCATCGACTTAGTCGTTAGTGTTGCGGCGTTGTCTTCTGGATTGTCGGTCGCTGCCTGATCGGCTGTGTGGTCGGCTTGGTGCAGGCGGCGATGAACCATAATCATGTCGACCCGACGCTGACCAAGTACCTTGGTTCGATTGTCGCGATCGCACTGTCGCTGCCAGGTGCTCAGTTACAGCATCGTCAAAAGGCCCGAGCGCTATGCGCATCTTGCACACGAGAACGTGCGCCCAGCCGTGGCGCGGCTGGAGCCCGCGTCACGACTGGGTCAAATTGAGAAAAGCTCAAAGCGTGTTGAACTGGGCAAGAACTTGATTGGTATGGTGGGCGGTGCAGGGATTGAACCTGCGACCCCTGCCGTGTGAAAGCAGTGCTCTACCGCTGAGCTAACCGCCCGAGGGCGCAAATTCTACGGGTTGTGGCCGTGGTCGTCAAATGGTCCTGTCGAGTCGGGCGGGGGCCTGTTAGAATAGCCGCCCTCACAGCAGTATTTGACGGAGCATAGACGTTCAGCCATGACGGTCCGCACTCGTTTCGCCCCCAGCCCCACGGGTTATCTGCACATCGGCGGCGCCCGCACCGCGCTGTTTTCGTGGTTGTATGCCCGCAAGCACGGCGGCACTTTCATTTTGCGCATCGAGGATACCGATCTGGAACGATCCACGCTGGAATCGATCAATGCGATTCTGGAAGGGATGACTTGGCTGGGCCTGGAATATGACGAAGGGCCGTTCCGCCAGACCGAACGTTTCGACCGCTACGAGCAGGTCAAGCAGGAATTGCTGGCTGCGGGTAAAGCCTATCGTTGTTATTGTTCCAAGGAGCGGCTGGAGGACTTGCGCGAAGGGCAGATGGCCAACAAGGAGAAGCCGCGTTATGACGGCCGTTGTCGTCATCTCAGTGCGCCGCCGGCCGGGGCGGCTGAATATGTGGTGCGCTTCAAAAATCCCGCTGACGGCGTGGTGGTGGTCGAAGACCAGGTGCGCGGCCGGGTGGTGTTTCAAAACGGCGAGCTGGACGACCTGATCATCGCCCGTTCCGACGGCACGCCGACTTATAACTTCACCGTGGTGGTGGACGATTTGGACATGCGCGTCACCCATGTGATCCGCGGCGACGATCACCTCAACAACACCCCGCGCCAGATCAACATCCTTCAGGCACTGGGAGCTACGCCGCCAGTGTACGCCCATCTGCCGATGATTCTCGGCGAGGATGGCAAGCGTTTGTCGAAACGTCACGGCGCGGTCAGTGTGATGCAGTTTCGCGAAGAGGGGTTCTTGCCGGAGGCGGTGCTGAATTATTTAGTGCGGCTGGGCTGGTCGCACGGCGATCAGGAAATTTTTTCCAAAGACGAAATGGCGATGCTGTTCGATATTCCCGATATCAATAACTCCGCGTCCAGCATCAATCCGGGCAAGCTGCTGTGGCTGAACCAGCATTACATGAAAACCGCCGATCCCGCCCATGTGGCGCAGCACTTGAGCTGGCATATGGGCCAGTTGGGACTTGATCTCACCCAGGGTCCGGCATTGACCGCGATAGTCGAGGCGCTGCGCGAGCGCACCAAAACGCTTAAAGAGATGGCCGAACAGAGTCGGTGTTTTTATCGTGATTTCGCCGCGTATGACGCGGCGGCGGCCAAGCACTTGGGCGCGGCGCTGGCCGAACCCTTGGCGGCGCTGCGCCAGCGGTTCGCGGCATTGCCCGAATGGACCGATGCTGCGCTGCATCAAGCCGTGGCGGATACCGCCGAGGCCGTTTCGCTGAAATTGGGCAAGCTTGCCCAGCCGTTGCGGGTGGCGGTCACGGGTGGTAGCGTGTCGCCGCCCATCGATATCACGCTGCGCCTGATCGGTCGCGAACGGGTGCTGCGCCGCATCGATCAAGCCGTTGCCTTTGCGCGCGAAAATAGCGGCAATAACCTGTCGGTGGAGTCTTGACAGGGCCCGGTGGTTCGCGGAAAATGCGCCCTTCGCTCGGGGCTATAGCTCAGCTGGGAGAGCGCTTGCATGGCATGCAAGAGGTCGGCGGTTCGATCCCGCCTAGCTCCACCAAATCATTATCGCAGCTGGCGCCGTCAGCTGATTGATAAGACGGTTTACGTCCCCATCGTCTAGAGGCCTAGGACACCGCCCTTTCACGGCAGTAACTGGGGTTCGAATCCCCATGGGGACGCCATTTGAATCGAAGGGTTGCAGAGATGCAACCCTTTTTCTTTTCCGCCCTGAATCGCCGTTTCAACACTGTGGGCGATAAAGCCGTTGCTTAAAACTTTGCCGGTTCATGTGAGTTTGGATAGTCGAGACACTTTCCGAGCGTCGGGCAAAAGAGTCTTCATCAATATCCCTTAGTTCAAACAGCCGCCAGCAACCGCCAGCAACCGCCTCAAGCGACTTATTGGCGCTTTGCTTTCTGATGCCACCATCTCGCTTTACCGCGACAATTGATAGCTTTTCGCGCCTTCACCCATCTGCACCTCACGGGTCGACATCAAAAACAAATTGCCGGGGCCGCCGTCGTGTTGCACCGTGAGTTTCAGCGGACGCTGTATCGTCCAGGTCAGGGTGCGGTCATAGGCGCGCGCCGTATAGCTGGTGAATGAAGTGGGATTGGCCACATCCGTGTCGTCGTGCACGGTCAGCGCCGGCAAGGTGACTTGCTTGCGCACCACCACTTCATGACCGGCGGGTATGAGATACCAGCCGCTCAGTGCTATGACCGGGGTGTTCGCGGTTACATCGAACACCGTGAATCCGCTGGTGGTGAAGGACTTGTCGGCGCCCTCGTGCAAGGTCGATCCGACATTCTTCGGATAGCCGGGCTCCGATTGGTAACTGAACACTTGGCGTTGTTGCAGGAAGTTGACATCGGGGCAGGTTCTGGTCACGGACGGGGTGACGGTGTTGTCCACGTAGGTCCAATTACGCACCGCGGCGGGATAGAATAAGCTGTCGCTATCGGCAATGTAATCGTAATCATAGCTCAACGACTTGCCTGGGAGGATGGATTCTAAACGCCTTCCATAGGCGGTATCGAAGTCCGCTAGTTGTGTCCAGTCAGACGGCAAGGGTGCACTAGGGGTTTCTTCCGCGAAGCTTCGCGCCGGACTCAGTGTGGGGGCGGGTACGCTCACCGGATTGGTGGTGGTGAGTCCTACGTAATTTTGCAGCTCAGTCACCGCCGTCCACTTATTGACGTCGCCGATTTTGGGCATGCTTGGGCATTGATTCAATCGCGTCACATTCTCTATGAAGCCCGCCCGCCATTCGGTGGTGGTTTTCAAGCGAGCCTGATTCTGGCGCACCAATTGATCGATCAGATTGTCCACGGTGTGGACGCTGTTATCGTCCGGACTAATATGAAATGCTTTGCCGGTGGTATTTTTAAAGGAGTATTCCACAACGGGATGAGTCTTGCTGTACAAGCTTGCGCGGTCAGCGAAGGCAACCGAGCTAAACTGCCCCACGTCGGTCACCGTCCCCAGGGTAAATGGCGCGACCACGAAATCGACCTTGAAAGTGAGCCGCGCTTGTTTGATATTGCCTGCCAGATCCGTTACCTCGATGCGCAAGGTGTGAAGATCACCGGGGAGGGATCTCAACCAGGCGGGATCGAGCGTCTCCGTCGCCAGCGGGATCAAGTATTGGCCGTCTACTGACGTCAGTGCGCGCCACGGCGTTATCACATTAGCGTTCTTTTCATATTGCAGGCGCACCCGCAGATCGGTGACGGGCGTGCCTACACCGTCTCTCAGCGGGTCGCTCGCCGCGAAGGCGAAGTAGGGGATGTTGTTGCCGCCCAGTGTCGCGCGGGTTATCGCCATGCCGGCCAGTTCAGTGTGGTCGGTTAAGATTAACAAGGCCGCGTTCTCGTTAAGGTCGGCCAGGAGTTGGGCATTGCAGCTGCCGTCGCCCTTGGAAAAACAGGCGAGACCGTGGCCGGCGGAGGTATCGATGAGCGGCGCGCCGGTGTCGTACTCCACGATCACCTCGCTTTGTTCGCGAATACCCTGCAGGGTCTCGATGACGATAGGGATGTGATTGTGCCCGGGCAGCAGATCCACCTGCGCGCTCCAGGTCTTGTCGGCCTTGAGCGTGACCGGCTGGTCTTGAACCGTGAGTGTTTTCAAGCCCAAACCATTCTCACTGTAGTTGCCGCTTAAGGTTAAGGGCGCTTGATTGGTGATGGTGGGCGAGGTTACATTCACGAATATATTGTTGAAGCGGTATGTGAATTGTTGATAGTTGCTGTAGCCGAGAAAGTCGGTGGCCTTCACGCCTAGGGTGTACTCCCCGTCGGCATAGCTGCGGGTGTTGATCATGATCGCGGGATGAGTAGGATCGACGGCATCACCGATCGTCACGCCGTTCACATCAAAGCTCACGGTCTCGGCACCGAGCACGCTGCCGATGATCACCTCAAAATTGTAGACACCATTAAACGCCGATCCGGGGGCCAGCTTCGGCACGATCACGGGCGCAAAGGCGCTGGTGGCTGACGGGACATTGTCGCCGAACACCGGATGGGCGCTGGTGGCGAGGGCGCGCGCCGCCGCGCGCAGGTCGTTGCGGGTGAGTCCGGTCTTGTTTTGCGGGCCGGCGCTGATGGCGAGCAGGTGCTGGGCCACGGCGATGCGATAGACGTTTTGATTCAAGTTCACCGTGCCCAGGGCCAGATCCATCATGGCGTCGCCGGCCTTATTGAGGCCGCGGCCGTCGAGCAGGCCGTCGCTGCGAATGTCGTTGTACATGATTTGGCTGAGCGCCAGCGAGGTGTAGGCGGTGTGCACCGCCACATTGTTCTGCTGGCTCGCCCATTGGGTGAGGCCGGAGAGTGCGGCCAGGAAAAAGCCGTAGTTGTACGGCGCGCTCAATTGCGTGGTGGCGCCGTTAGGGTCGGTGATGTTGCGCGGCAAGACGCTCGTCACTGTCAGACCAAAGAGTTGATTCATGCTGTTCAGCGCGCTGTCCACCGCCGCGGCGGGGTCCATCCCCTGTGCGATCTGGAATTCCGCCAAGCCCGCCGCAAGATGGGTCAAGGGCGTCACCATCACCGATAAAGCTTGGCCGGATTCATACCGCGCCACGGCGCGCAAGACTTGGTTATCGTCGACATTGACGCTGACGCCGCTGGCCTCTTCCAGGTAATGGCCGCCGCTTACCTCGATCAACACCGGCTGGCTGGCGGCACGCAGTTCGATGGAGTAAAACCCCTGCGCATCGGTCACGCCGCCGCCCAGACGTTCGCCTTTACCGTTGCGGCCCAAGGCGTACACTGTGATCTGGCCGTTTTGAATCTCCGCATCCACCGCATTGCCCGAGACCGTACCGGTTGGGCGTACGGGTGGTAAGTCCCCCGATCCACCGCTGCACGCCACCAATACCCAGGCCAGCAAAGCCCAACACAGTCGTCTCGCCATCATGTTTTTTCCTTCGCACGCACCGCGCGATTTTTTATTTGATCTCTGATCAATATCGATACAACACGCCCACCGATAAAGAGGTCTCGTTCATACCGCCGCTCACGGCGAACACCTGCCCCAGCTTGGCGCTGATATCCCAGTCGCGGGTCAGCGCCCATTCGTTCACCAGATGAGCGCTGATCCCAAACGCCGTCGCGGAACGATCCGCATAGCTATTCAGCAAAAAACCATCACTGTCCGCAGTGTGACGATGGGTAAAGCTGTTTCGCGATACATCAATGCCCAAACCCAACCAGGGTGACCATTGTCTCCATTGCACATTGCGCTGCAAAGCGAGCTGGGCTCCGATGCGGCTGATATCTTGTCCTATGTCAGTGGTGCTGGCATCCAGGGTAGTCGGAAAGTAATATCCCTCCACCCAATAACGCAGTTTACCGGACAACAAATCGGTGTAGATCAACGTGAGCGGTTGCGCGTTTATTGCGGTTTCGGCCGGGCCGGCTGGATCGTCCACCGTCAGGCGGGAGACGCCCGCCGCATAACCGATACGCGCGGTGCTCTCCGGCAAACCGAGGGCAGCTGCCCATGCCCCGCCGCTCAGCGACAGCGCGAGCAGCGCCATCATCCATTGCATAGCTCTCATCAGCAATCATCTCGACTGAAATCTCGTCACTTATGTTACCGCACTTCCCGCTACGCTTGAACAACACAGCGTAGTCTCATGGGAGATAACTGTGGTGTAATTCTGTAATTACGACGCGGCCGTCACGTTTTTCTACCCGCATGCTGATATGACCGGTTTGTGACGACTCCAGCCCCCGGCTTTTCTCACGCACTCTCACACCGAACTGACCTTCACCCCGCATGGCCTCGCCGACTTCTTGCCAACGCAAGCTCTTGAGCGTCAATTGGCGGGTGTCGGTCACCTTGAATAATTTCTGATAGGCCAAGGCAATGGCATTGCGATCCCGCGCATCATCGCTGCGCGCATCGTTGGCGAACAACCGTAGCAATTCGCGCATATCACCCGTTTCATATGCCCCTTGGAAGCGCGCCAACAGCGCCGCGAGTTCCTCCTCGGCAATGGCCGGCGCTGAGACCACGACCGGCGCAGGGGCGGTTGTGCTTTGTTCCAGCGGTTGGTGGATGACGGAGGGCGTGGCGGTCTCCGCTCGCTGAGCCATCGGCTTGTCAGTGACGACGGGAGCGGCGACGTCGGATTGCGGCGCTAGCGGCGCGGGATCGGCGCCGGTCGGCGTCGCGATAGCTTGTTTTGCCGGCTCATGGAGTAAGGCGGGTGCGCTGCTGTCGGCCCTAATCTCAGCTGTTGCGACGTCTGTGTGCGGAGCCACCGTCATCCTTGGTTTCGCCGTCTTGGACGAGGTTTTTGCACCGGCCGAGTGCGTGGTGTCGCCGGATGTGTCGCTGGCGGGTTGCGGGGATGACGCCGTGCTTGCTTGCGGGGTAGCCGCGGCGTGTTCGGGCTCGACGCTGGGCTGAGAGTCGGGCGGAGCCGGCGCGGCGTCGACAATCGGGGCCTTCGTCATCTGTGACGTATTTATATCCGGCATAGTGGGCGGCGGTGAGACCGCGATTTCGCCGGCGATTTCACTCGTGGCGATTTCATCAGGATTTTTTCCGGTCCAGAACGCCAATGCCAGCCCCACCACGGTTAACGCCGCCGCCACACCAGCGATGGGTTTTAGCGGCCGTTGCCTTATTGTCGCGAGCCGAGCGGCGTAGCCGCCGGGGGGCTTGGATGTCGTTGCGGGCGTAGGTTCCGCTGCCACGGGCGAGGCAGTCCTTGTCTGCGCGGGCGGGTTAGTTTGTACGATGGCTGTACTGCGCGCACGCGCGGCGATGGGTTTGCCTGCCAAAGGCATCATATCCATGCCGACCGCGCGCTTCACCACAATATCCTCACTGCCCAGGCCGGCGAGTGTTATCTCTTCCTGTTGCTGCTGCCACAGCGGTTCCGCGGCAATTGTTTGGCTGGTTTCCACGGCCCATTCGCCATAGACGTGGTTGGTGGCCGCCGCATCGATTTGATGATGTTCTTCAATGTAGCCGAACAACAGCAGGCGGTCACACAGCGAGTTGATGCGGCGAGGGATACCTTGGCTGTAACGATGAATTTGCTTGATCGCGTCGGAGGTGAAGCTGGGGTCGCCGCGCCAGCCGGCGTGAACCAGACGATGCAGGATGTAACCGCGCGTTTCTTCTGCGGACAAGGGATGCAAGTGATGGGCGGCGATCACCCGCTGCTGTAGTTGCTCCATATTGGCGCGGGCCATCAAGTCGCGGAGGGGCGGCTGTCCCAGCAGGATACATTGCAGCAAGGTGTTCTTGCCTTGCTGAAAATTGGAGAGCATGCGCAGTTCTTCGAAAGAATTCTGCGGCAGATTGTGCGCCTCATCCACCACCAGCAGGACGCGCTTGCCCGCCTGCACACGAGCTATGAAAAAAGCTTGAAGGCGGCCGAGCACTTCGGATTTTGCGCCGGCCGGATCGAGATGAAATGCTGCGGCGATGGTGCGCAGCAGATCGTCAGGTTGCAATTGCGTGGTGACCAGTTCGCCGATCACACTCTCACGGCGCGACAGCTCGCCCAACAAGGTGCGCATCAAAGTGGTTTTGCCGGTACCGGCGGCGCCGGTGACTACGATAAAGCCCTCGCCTTGATGTAAGCCGTAACGTAAATACGCCAACGCGCTTTTATGGGTCTCGCTGGTGAAAAAGAATTGAGGGTCCGGACTCAGGCGAAAGGGTTTCGCCCGTAGTCCGTAAAATTTCTCGTACATCGTCGACCTCGCGGCAATGACAGGGTGGCTGACTCTCAACCGTGGCCAGGTTGCTTCACCCGGTTAGAATCATCATTACGCAGCGCATAGTACATTAAAAGACAAATTACCGAGGCGGGTTATGACGCGTAACGCATGAACGAGCATAATCCGCCGTCATGGCCGTCCCTCACCTCTCGCTCGCGCGATAGTATAACGTCGATAGAGAAATAACACATGAAAAATGAATGCGGAATAAGCGAGCAACACCGTTCATCACCACACGGAAATTATTATTCGCGCGGCGCGGTTTGATATCAGGTTCGCCCTGAGTTTTCGTGGAATGATGAATTACCCGCCGGGCGGAGCATCCTAATTAGACGTTAGATCGCGTAGGCCACCAAGCTGGCAACTCGCGGGGTTTTTGCGCAGGCGTTGCGGCGTCGGCAGCCGACCGGTCATGATGATTGGCGGCTGGACGCAAGGCTCAGACGATGTAGGGTGAGTAGCGTTCTGCTGTAGCCGGCGCATGTCCCGCGGGCACTTATCACCGATGGGTTTACGAGCTACGCCGCGGCCAACAGCATGTCATGCTGGACGTCGACAGTATGACAGTTGCGGCCTGTAGCCAACAGCGCTGCAGACGTTCAAGATGGAGGCATCCGTATACGCAATAATGGTGGCGGTTCGCACTCGATGACCAGCCGCTGTCCCGTGCCGGGATGGCGAAAACTGAGTTCGGCGGAATGGAGTTGGTAGCCTGAATCGCCGGGTAAGGACTGGCTGTCCGGTGCGGGTAAACCGCCCGCGCGATACAGCGGATCACCTAGCAGCGGGTGGCCCGCCGCCGCGAGGTGGATGCGAATCTGATGCGGCCGGCCGCTCTCTATCCACACATCGCCCAAAAAAGCCTCTGCGCGGTGTTCGAGCACCAACACCCGCGATAAGGCCGCTTTGCCGTCGGGGATGGCGGCGTGCAGCGTGCCGAGCAAAGGGTGCGGCACGGGTCCGATGGGGGTGGTGATGGTCAGCTCATTCCATGCGGGTAAGCCGCTGGCGAGGGCCCGGTAACGTTTACCGACTTCTTTTGCCGACCACTGTCGCATCAAGTCGGTTCGGGTCTGCTGATTGCGGGCGCACAATACCAAACCCGAAGTCCAACGTCCCAAGCGATGGAGCGGAGTCGCGTCGGGCGCATAACTTTTTATCTGATAGAGCAGCGTGGTTTGCAGAAAATTAGCGCCGGGCAAGGTTGGTAAACCGGCGGGCTTGCCGACCGCGAGCAAGTCGCGGTCTTCGTAGAGCACGGTGAATGAGGTCGGCGCCGCGGGTTCGTTCCAGGGCGGACGTCGCCAGACCAGTTCACAGCCGCTGCGTAATACCTGATCGGCGGACACGGGACTTGAGTCGATCAAGACTTGGCCGCTGACAATCCGCGCCGTCCACTCCGCCGACGAGGAATGGTGATAATGACGGCGGAGATAGTCGAGCAAGATCTGGCCGTCAGCCGCCGGGCCAAGACGTTCACGGTATTCGTAGCCCTGGTTAAGCAGCGTAGTCGTGGTGGACGAAGAGGGTGTTGAGGTCATGACCGTTTTCAATCTATTAACCCGGCGAGAATAAGTATCGGCTATGCGGCATAGCGGAACTTCTCATGCTGGAAATATTTCCTGACCCGCGCCGGCCGGCGTTGCAGCCTGCGCCTAGGCCGCGATGCCTTCCGCTTCAACGGTTCCTTGCTGCGCGCCGGCTGGCCGCTGTGTACGCCG
>JAHFRV010000063.1 GCA_023266095.1 Gammaproteobacteria bacterium
GCAGCGGCGGGCTTACGGCTACCGCGATGAGGAGTATCTCAAGTTGAAAATCATCGCTGCCTTCTTGCCGCCACTACCGAAATTCACGAAAAATGACCCACACTAATCCGCGTAGACCCCGTTTAGATAACATCCTCGCTCAGCGGGACACTTCCCTCGTCCTCGGCTCGGCCGCGCACGCGGCGTCACGCGCCTCTTGATCCAACATCCTTCCGCATCGTCACCCTGTGGTCAGCAGCCCCGGAATGAACGGGAGCCCGCATCGAGGAAAAACATCAAGATTATTGTGGCCAGGAAAGCGGTCTTCATGGAAGTGACTCCTTGTCGCTTCGTCAAAGTCAGTGAAAGCCGCGGCCTTCAGGCGCGCGGGTAGGCGTGAGAGCTAGCCGCTCTTAAAACCGCGCGGTGGTTCCACCTCCACATCCATGCAGGTGACGTCGCTGACTTGGGCATGCGACGGTCCCTGCCATAACCATGCGCAAAATGCATCCACGGAAACGAGTTCACCGCAGATCAATGTCTCCACGCGGCCATCGGTCAGATTGCGGGCATAACCGTTCACGCCCAATTCACGGGCCTTGTGCTGCGCGGCGGCGCGGTACGACACACCTTGCACATTACCGGATACGAAACACCGTCTGCACGTCGGCATGATGCCTCCTCTACGTGCTGTTCACTTACGCCGTACGTTAATCAATATCCGCTGACCATGCAATGCTATTCTGAATAACTTTTTTAGTTTGACCCGCTCTGTGCCGTTGCAGACAGTTTCGTACCCGCGCGCCTCATCATCCCGCTAAAAGTTGTCGGGAAACGCTCGATGCAGGAAATTTTGTCAATCTAGTTCAGAGCAGTCGCGTACTCGCGGTTGCGACCCTATCTTCCCGGCCACCGCCACGGCGGCGACGTACTCATCGCCTAGATCGACGTCGTGCAGATACCAGGTGTCGGCACCGGCCGCGCCGCGCGGCTGCGCCCCGGAGACATCGAGTTCACTCAGGCGCTCTTCCAATCCACAACCGACGCCTTTCAGATAGGCCTCCTTGCGAGTCCAGCACGCCAACAAGGCGGGCGCGCGCCGGGCGCAGGGCAGCGCCAGCCAGCGCGCCCGTTCACGCGGAGTGCAGATACGCCGCGCCATGTGCTCCAGATCAAATCGCGCAGACAGCGCCTCGATGTCCACACCGATTTCGCCGACCGTGGTCAAGGCGATCAACAGCCGCTCGCCGCTGTGCGCCAGATTGAAATAACACGCTGCGACGCCGTCCTCGAGGAGCAAAACGGGCTTGCCCTTCGCGCCATAGTTAAAGCGCAGCCTTGCAGGCGCGCTGCCGGTAAAGCGTCCCAATAACATCCGCAACAGACCTCGGCCGTAGATGAAGCGCGCGCGCTGTTGCTCGCCGTGAAAGCGCGCGGCGCGCTCGCGCTCGTCCTCGCTCAACAGAGGATAGAGATCCGCACCGCGCCGTTCCGCCTGCGCCATGTCAGCCGACCACAGCTCCAGCTCGCCGGCGCTGCCAATGGGCTGCCGGGACGTTGCCGTTGGGTAAGCCACGCGGTAATCCGCCTCACCCTCAGCCGTTGCTGACGGCGCGCCGCGCGCCGAGGATCTGCATCAAGCGGCCGATGTCGCCCTCCACCTGTTTCGCCAACACCTTTTTCAGCAGGGTACGCGGAATGATGCCGAAGAAACCGCCGGGCTCCGCCGCGAACGTCCAATCGATCTGGGTGCTGTTGCCGATGCGGGTGAAGCGATACGTACCCTTGTATTGCATCGGTCCGCTCAAAGTTTCATAGGCGTAGGCTTGAAAAGGCTCATACTCGGTCACCGCCGCGGTGAAGGGCATGGCACGGCCGAGAAACTGGAATTGGATATGGTAGCGCGTGCCCTCACCCACCGCTTCGCCGGGCTCGTCGAGCTCGACGCCATGACAGGACTCCTGCCAGTATTGATCGTTGATGGGATTCCCTATGTAAGCGAACACGAACTCTACCGGGCTATTGACGAGATAACTGTATTCGACCTTGATCATATTTATTCTCCTCTTAATGAAATCGATAAATGAACTCGCGAGCCACTGCGCCGGCTAACTTGCCAGCGCTTGGCGCGGCTGCATCGCCAACCCTGTTTCGTTTATGTGTTGCGCCAAGGCCTGCACATGGGGTTCGTACATCATCGAGTTGTGATCGCCCGGCACCGCCACCAGCGTGAAACGCCGCGACACCACCTTGTCCCAACCCAGCAGCGGACCGTAATCCACCGTCTCGTCCGCGGCGCGCAGCAAGGTCATCGGCCCCGCGTAATCACCGGACTCATAGGTTTGCAGCGCGATGCCATTGGCGAGATAGACCTCGAAGTAACGGTACAAACGCGCCGTGTCGGCGTCGTGCGGCAAGACCTCGATTTCGCGGGCGCGTTGCAGCACATAGTCGAACATCCCCGCACCGTCCACCGCGCGTAATTCCTCGGGCGCGATGGCGAGGGTCTTGCCGTAAGGTACGGCGAGGTCGCGGGCGAACCACGACAACAAAGTGGCGTCGTCGGCGTCGGCGGGCGCGTTCTCGGCGATCGGCGCGCGGGTATCGAACATCACCAGCTCCGCGACTTCTTCACCGGCCGCCGTCAATTGCCGCGCCGCTTCAAAGGCGATCAAACCGCCGAAACACCAGCCGCCCACGTGATACGGTCCCTGCGGCTGTTGGGCGCGGATGATCTCCAGATAACGCCGCGCCAGGTCGGGCACACTCACCTCGGCGAGGCTGGCGTCTTCCAGGCCGGGTGATTGCAAGGCAAACACCGGCCGTCGCGTATCGAGATGACGGGTCAAGGCCAGATAACAAAACACCGTGCCGCCGATGGGATGCATGAAGAAAAACGGCGGCAAATCGCCGCTGCCGCGCAACGGCACCAGCGGGGTGACGGCCGCCGCCTCGCCGCTGTGTTCGCGCAGCAGACGCGCCAGCGCCTCCACCGTGTTGTGCTGGAACAAGACCGACACCGGCAACTCCACGCCGAAACGCTGGCGGATGCCCGCCACCAATCGCACCGCCAACAAGGAATGGCCGCCGAGATCGAAGAAATTTTGGTTGACGCCCACCGGATGCACGCCCAACAGCTGTTCCCACATCGTTGCCAGCTGAATCTCGTCGCGGTCGCGCGGCGCTACGAATTCACTCAGTGCCGTGTGAATGCCGTCCGCCGGCGCCGGCAGCGCGCGCCGGTTGACCTTGCCGTTGGGGGTGAGGGGAAATTCCGTCAGGACGATGATGTGGCTCGGCAACATATACCCGGGCAGCGTTTCGGCGAGGTGGGCCTTGAGCGCGGCGACGGAGATATCCTCGTTCATGCCCACCACATAAGCGGCCAGGCGTTGATCGCCCGGCCGGTCCTCGCGCACCATCACCACCGCCTGCCGCACCGAGGGATGACGGCAGAGCTGGGTTTCGATCTCGCCCAGTTCGATGCGGAAACCGCGCAGCTTCACTTGATGATCCAGACGGCCGAGGCATTCGAGCGTGCCATCGCGCCGCCAGCGGGCGAGATCGCCGGTCTTGTAGAGACGCGCCGCGCCGTCCGCGTAGGGATCGGCGATGAATTTCTCCGCCGTCAGTTCCGGGCGATTTAAATAACCGAGCGCGACGCCCGCGCCGCCGATGCACAACTCCCCCGGCACGCCGGGCGGCACCGGCTGCATGGACTCATCGACGATATAGACCTGGGTATTGGCGATGGGCCGGCCGATGGCGATGGCCTCCGTGCCGGGCTCGACCCGCGTCAGCGTCGACCACACCGTGGTCTCGGTGGGGCCGTACATATTCCACAGCGCGGTGACCCGCGGCAATAAGGCATCCGCCAGCTGGCGGGACAAGGCTTCGCCCCCGCACAGCGCGGTGAGCCGCGCGCATCCCCGCCAGCCGTTGGATAACAACATGCGCCAGGTGGCGGGGGTGGCCTGCATCAAGGTCGCGCCGCTGCTTTCCATCAATTCTTCCAAGCGCTGCGCATCGCTGCCCACTTCGCGACTGGCGATCACCGTCATGGCGCCCACTGTGAGCGGCAGCAGCAATTCCAACACCGCGATATCAAAAGACAGCGTGGTCACCGCCAGCATCACATCCTCCGCGCCCATGCCGGGTTCACGGGCCATGCTGGCGAGAAAATTCACCACCGCGCCGTGCGGCACCGCCACACCTTTCGGTTTGCCGGTGGAACCGGAGGTGTAGATAACATAGGCAGGTGACCGTGGCGCGACTACTCGCCGCGGATTATGCGCGGCGAAGGTGGCGATCTCCGGCCAGTCGCGATCGAGACGCAGCGCCCGCGCCACCGGCAACGCGACGTCTTCCCACACCGTTTCATGGGTGAGCACCAGCGCAATCGCCGCGTCCTCGATCATCATGCTCAAACGTTCGCGGGGAAAGGCCGGATCCAAGGGCACATACGTGGCGCCGGTCTTCAGCACCGCCAACATGGCCACCAGCATATCGGCGCTGCGCGCGCTGCAAATGCCGATGTGTTGACCGGCGGTCACGCCGCTCTCGATCAGATAATGAGCGAGCTGATTGGCGCGCTGGTTCAACACCCGGTAGCTGAAAGTTTGCTCACTGCTAATCACCGCGGTTTTGTCCGGGCTGCGCGCCACTTGTTCTTCCACCAACTCATGGACGGTGCGCGCGGCGGGCAGGGGCTGTTCGCTGCGATTCCACTCCACCAATACTCGTTGACGCTCCGCGCCACTGAGCAAGGGCAGACGCGCCACCGCTTGCGCCGGGTCGGCCACCACCCCTTTCAACAGCTCGGCGAACTGGCCGGCCAGCGCGGCGATGGTCTCCGCCGCGAACAATGCCGAGTCGTATTTCCACACGCCGAATAATTCGCCGCCGCATTCGCCGCCCATCTCCAAGGCCAGATCCACTTGGCCTTCCTGCTGCGGCAGCGGGAAAGGCAACAGCGTCAAACCGCCGAATTCCACCGCCTCCGCCACCTGGTCCGACAAGGAAAAAAACGAGGCCAATTCTTGGAACTGCGGCAGACGCTCCCAGGAAAACGCCGCTTGAAATAACGGCGGACGGCTGAGGTCGCGTTCCGGTACCCGCTTCTCCACCAAAGACGCAAAAGGATATTCCTGATGACGCAGCGCGTCGGCCACCTTATCGCGGGTCAGCCGCACCAGTTCGCGAAACGCTGTGTCGCCGCCCACCGCGCCGCGCAAGACGATGGTATTCACGAAATGACCGACGGTGCGGCGAAAGTCTTTGTGCAAGCGACCCGCCACCGGCGAGCCCACCAGGATGTCGTCCTGCCCGGTATAACGATGCAGCAAGGCGTAATAGGCCGCCAGCAACAGCACGTACAAGGTGACGCCCTCGGCGCGGGCCAGGCCATGCAGCGCGGTGGTCAAATTCGCGTCGAGACGGAACCCCAGCGAGGCGCCGCGATAAGTCTGCACGGGCGGGCGCGGATAATCGCTGGCGAGATTGAGCACCGGCAAATCACCGCTCAAAGATTCGCGCCAGTAGTCCCACAAACGCGACCCCGCCAGACCGCTCAGCATTTCCTTCTGGCGTTGCACGTACACGGGATAATCACTGGCCAAGGGCGGCAAACTCACCGCGCGGCCCGCGGCCCGCCCTTGATACAGTTGACGGAACTCATCCAACAACACCGCCAGCGACCAGAAGTCCACCGCGATGTGGTGGGCGGTCCACACCAGCAAAGCATCGCGCGGGCCACGTTGAAACAGCCGCACCCGCAGCAGCGGCGCGCGGGCGAGATCAAAGGGCTGTTTAGTCTCGGCAATGGCGCGCCCACGCAGTTTTTCATCATCCCAGCCCGCCGCCGCGATGACCGCGCTGTCTATCTTCACCGCCGGCAACACCTCTTGCCGCGGCACGCCGGCGTCGTCCACCACAAAGCGGGTACGCAAGGCGGTATGGCGATCCACCAAGCATTGCAAGGCCGTCTCGAACGCGGCGCTATCGATGGCGGAGATCACCAGCGCGGCGAACACCAGATTGTAGGCGGCGTTGTCCGGCGCCACCTGTTGCACGAACCACAAACCGCGCTGCACATCCGCCAGCGGCAGATTCAGGACCTGCGCCCCGGCCGTGGCCCTCGCGCTTTGACGCGCGGTGACACGGTTGATGACGGAATGGTTAAATTGTACGGCCTCGCTTTCCATGACAGTCCCTCTTTATGGAATCAGTTGACCCAGCAGCTCGTCCATTTGAGCAGGATCAAGCCTATCCAAATGGTCCAACGCATCTTCATGGACGAAACGCTGTGATTTTTTGCCGCCCGCGACACCGACCAGCTTGGCCTTCACCTCGGGCATGGCTTCCAACTGTTCTTCCAAAAATCCGGCGATGGCGGCCACCGTCGGGCAATCCCACAACAAGGTGGAAGGCAACTCGATATTGAGCCAATCCTCCAAATCACCGGCAAGGGTCACCGCGTCGATGGAATCCAAACCGTAATGCGGCAGCGGCCGGTTGACGTCGATCTCGGCGGCGGCGATGCGCAGGGTCTTCGACAACATGCCGGTCAGTGCGGCCTCGAGTTGTTGCGATAATGTTTCAGATACGGCGACATCCTGAATCTTCCTAACTGCATTGGCGCTCATGACGATCCTCCTTTCGAATTGAGTCGGCCGTGACCTCGGTCTTGGCCAACGCGAGTGGTACGATGGAAAACAAACGATCTTCGTCGAACAACTGACCGAGCCGGTCCGCGATACGTTGACGATATGACTCCGGTAGCTGCAGTTGCAGCGGGCGCAGCTGGCCGAGCAAACGTTCGAGGGCAAGCACCAGCCATGCTCCATCGGCGAAGAAGGCATCGAGCCGCGCACGGTTGTGCAACCACATCAACATACAGGCGGAAGCGGCGTGCAGCGCGGCATAACGCGCGGCTAGGCTGAATAATTCGGGCGATTGGGGATGCAAACCCGCCGTGGCGGCCTCATCCACAGCGCCGTCGAAGTCATGCAGCGCCTCGGCCACTAAACTCGCCAAGTACTGCAAACATTCGAGCAGCGCGGGCTCCACGCCGTCGGTGTCATGCAAGTCACGTATCGCGGTAACCGCGGCGAGCAGACCCTGCATCACATCGTCGTGACCACGGCTGAACAGATCCAGTTTCGTGCCGTCGAACACCGGCAGCGTCTCGTCGAGGGCAAACACCGTGGTCAACCGCGCGCGGCGCGAACTGTCGTCGCCGTCCCGTTCACGGCGACGGGTCTTCACCAAATGCCGTAATTGCAGGCCCAGCGCATGCAGACAGACTTGGGTACTGCCGTCGAATAGGCTCACCACCCCGCCGTCGCGCAGCATCTTTTGAAAGATGCCGGCGTGGTGGCGTTCGCGGATGAAGTGGCGGGCGCCCAACACTACCGACAACTGCTGCGTGGCGCGTTCCAAGGTGACGGGCACGAAATACTTCACCACCGCCGACCACACGCTGAACTGTTCAGTGGATACGTGCAAACCGCGCGCGGCGGCGGTGGCCATGCAGTCGCAGATCAAAATATCGAGGAAGGCGTCGCTCAAGATCCGTCGTGCAATGGGGATGGTGAACACCGTGCCGCCATAAAGTTTGCGCTTGACGGCGAAGTCCACGGTCACCCGCAGCGCGGTGTCCACCGCGGCCAGGGACAAACCGGCGCAAAGAGTGCGGGTCACTTGAAAGGCGCGCAGCGCCAGTTCCAAACCCTCGCCCACCGCGCCGACCAGGCTGCTCTCCGGCACCAGGCAATCATGAAAACGAATGCCGCTGATGTCGCAGCCGCGCAGACCGAGGGTCTTCACCCGCGGCGGATTGGAATACTGAGCGGGATCGAGATCGCGCTTTTCCAACATGAACAGCGACAGGCTGCGGGTGTCGCGTTGATTGCTGGTCTTGGCCAGCACCGCGACGATCCCGGAGCGGGTGGCACGGTTGATCGGCCACTTCTCGCCGCTCAGCCGGTAACCGCCTTCGGTCTTCACCGCCTTCATGTCGTTGGCGACCAGGTCGGCGCCATGTTGTTCTTCTGAATAGGCCAGAGTCGGTGCGTCCTTGGTCCAGCGCAGCAACTTCGCCAGACGGTGTTTTTGTTGCTCGTTGCCGCCCACCCAAATCAGAGTCGACCAAATCAAAGTGCTGTACGTAATGGCGGTGGTGAGATCGCGCCGCGCCGCCACCCGTGCCAAGGATTGAAACTCTTCATAGGAAGTGAAACGTCCGCCGTAGGCCGCCGGCACGTAATAGTGATTCATGCCGTAGCGATACAACTCATCCACCGCCGCCTGCGGGAAAGCCTCTTGCTCATCCCACATCATCACATTGTGAAACGACATTACATTGGCCGGGTTGGTGGGATCGCCGAGAAAGGCTTCCAACTCTTCGCTGGCGCGATATTGCAATGGCAATTCCATTAACGTTTCGCCAAACGTTTCCCCAGCCAAATCTTTTTGAATGCGTGCGGTTTTCATGTCTCAAGCCTCCATCAACACGGGCAATTCGCCGGCTTGCCACAAACCTCGGCAAGCGGTGCGTTGCACCTTGCCGCTTGAAGTAATGGGCACCACGCCCGCCTTGACCAAGACGATGGAGCGCACCTGCAATTGATGTTCAGCGGAAATGGCGGCGCGCGCCGCGGCGAGCGCCTCCGGCAATTGCGCCGCCTCATAACGACGCTCCACTTCGTGTATCAGCACTAGCTGTTCGTCTTGCTCGTTTTCGATGGCGAAGGCCGCACCTCGTCCGGCGCGCAACAGCGGATGGCTGTTGGCGGCGGTGAGCTCGATGTCCTGCGGATAATGATTGTGGCCGCGGATGATGATCACTTCCTTCAAGCGGCCGGTGACGAACAATTCGCCGTCCCTGATGAAGCCCAGATCACCGGTGCGCATGAACGGACCGTCGCCGTTGGCGAGCCGCGCGCCGAAGGTGTGCGCCGATTCCGCGGGGCGATTCCAGTAACCGCGGGCGACACTGGGGCCCGCCACCCAGATTTCACCTACGGCACACGGCTTGGCCTGCGCCACATTGGTCGGATCGACGATCAACACTTGTTCACTGGCCGACGGCCGCCCCGAACTCACCAAGCGGCGGCCGGCTTGGGCCGCGAGCGAAGTCTGCACGGGATGGGCCGTCCCTTGTTCCAAGGCCTGGCGGTCGAAGCTCGCCGTCACCGGCGCCTGGTCGGGCGCGCTGCCGGTGACGAACAAACTGGCCTCCGCCAGCCCGTAGCAGGGATAAAAAGCCTGCCGCCGGAAACCGCAGGGAGCAAAGAACTGACTGAAACGCTGCAGCGTGTCGGCGCGCACCGGTTCCGCGCCGTTGAAGGCCACTTGCCAACTGTTGAGGTCGAGTCCTTCGCGCTGCTCGGGCGTGATCTTGTTGAGACACAACTCATAAGCGAAGTTGGGACCGCCGCTGATGGTGGCGCGGTATTTGGAAATCGCCTGCAGCCAGCGGATCGGCCGTTGCAGGGCGGTGACCGGCGACATCAGCACCACCGGAAAACCGCCGAACAAAGGCACCAGCACCCCGCCGATCAAGCCCATTTCGTGATAAGGCGGCAGCCAGATGACGCCGCGCGATTCACTGTTGGCGCCGAAACGGCGATGAATCAACGCCAGGTTGTGCATGAGATTGCCGTGGGTGAGCATCACCCCGCGCGGCGCGGCGGTGGAACCGGAGGTGTATTGCAGAAAGGCCAGGCTGTCGGCGAAAACGCCGCGGTCTTCCCAACGCTCCGCCAAAGCCAGGGGGATTTCATCCGTCGCCAGCCACAGGCTGTTTGCGCCATTGGGCAGCTCGCGTAAATCCTGATCGAGATTATCCAGCACCGGACGGGTGGTGAGCATCACCGCGGCGCGCGCATCCATACTGACATTATGTACGCGGTCCAAGGAGGCGTTACGGCGCGGCGCGAACACCGGCACCGCCACCATGCCCGCGTATAAACAACCGAAAAACGCGGCGACGAATTCCAGACCGGGTTGATAGAGCAGCACCGCCCGCTCACCGGCCAGGTGTAAGGCCTGCAAGTGCGCGGCGATGGCGCGGACTTTTTGGTCCAGCGCCGCGTAAGTGATGCTGAGCTCGGTGCCGTCACCTTCGCGGAGGAAGGTGTAAGCGATCTGATCCGGCAGACTCACGGCGCGTTCGCGCAGCAGTTCGACCAGCGTGGCCGCGGCGGGTGAAACAGTATCTGAAATGATGGCGTTGCTATACATGGCGAATGTCCCTGAGTATTTATGCCGTGCCCAGCGCGGCGTGCTGCTGTTTCAAAATGCGCCGTTCCTCGAACTTCAACACCAAGGCCGGCGTCAGCAGGAAATCCAAGGTGAGTGCGCCGAGGATGGTGAGCGCCGAGAGCAGGCCCACCACCGAATTGACCTGAAAGGTGGAGAAGGACAGCACCATGAAGCCGGCGAACAACACCGTCGACATCACCACGATGCCCCAGCCCGAGGTGCTCAAGGCGAAGCGCATGGCATCTTCGGGTGCGAGGCCACGTTCGCGGCGGGCATACAGGAAGGTGGATATCAAGTGGATGGTGTCGTCCACCACCACGCCCAAGGTCATGGCAGTGATGATCGACGCGGCGAGGCCGATCTGGCCGACCAGCATGCCCCATATGCCGAAGGTCAACAGCGCCGGCAGCACATTGGGTATCAGGCTGAGCAGACCCAGCTTCACGGAACGGAAGGCGAACATCAGCAGAATGGAGATCAGCACGATCGCCAGCGGTGTGCCTTGCAGCATACTGTGGATGTTGCGCTCGGCGATGTGGCTGAACATGATCGACCAGCCCACACCCGGCGCCTGCATGGCGGCCGGCAGGTGGGTGCTTTGCCACTGCCGCGCGCGTTCCTCGAGGGCCAGCAGCTGATTATTGGTCGCGTCGCCTACCAGGACGGTCATACGGGTGGCGGACTTGTCAACGTTGATCTGGTTGTTGAGATCGAGACCGTAAGGTAAAGACAGTTCGTACAGCAACAGATATTGGGCCGCCAGTTCGCGTTCTTCGGGAAGATGGTAGGCGGCGGGATCGTCGCCGTGCATGTTCTTGTTGAGGCGCTTCATCACATCGCTGAAGACATCGACATGTTTCACCTCGGGCTGGCTGCGATACCAGGCGGCGTAGGCGTCCAAATTGCGCAGAAACTCGGGTTCGCTGATGCCGCCCGCCTCGCCGGCCTTCAGCGAATATTCGATGAGCGAGATACCGGTGAGATGGCGGGTGGTGAAGTCGGTGGCCTGCCGCACCTCGACGCTCTCGTCGAAATATTTCACGAACTGGTCATCCAATTCATTGCGCGGCACGAAGGCGACGATCACCAGCGACACTACCGTCACGCCCCACAACAAGGGCCGGCGCCGGGACACCACGAAATCGGCGACGCGGGCCATGAACAAATCGTTGGGCGATACCGCGACCGGCTTGACCCGCAGCGGCCACAGCGCCAGCAGCGCCGGGAGAAACACCAAGGTCATCAGCAAGGCCACCACCACGCCCACCGCGGTGATATTGCCGAGGTCGCGGAATGGCGGCGCGTCGCTGAAATTCATACTCAGAAAACCGACCGCGGTGGTGAACGAGGTGAGCACCACGGCCTTGGCGTTGACCCGTAAGGCCTCGTCCAGCGCGGCGTAGTGGCTCTTGCCCTCATGGCGCATGAGATGGAGGATGTGGGTCAGCATATGCGCGCAATCGGCCACCACCACCGTCAAGATGATGATCGGCGCCGACCCCGAGGCGGGCGACAATTTAATCCCCAGCCAACCGGCCACGCCCATCGCCACCAAGATCGAGCAGAGCAGTATGACGACGGTAATCACCGTAGCGGACCAAGACCGCATCAAGCCCCACAACACCACGATGATGAGGGCGAACATGATGGGGATCAGCGTCGCCATGTCGCGTTCGGAGGCCTCGGGGAAGGCGTTGTTCATCATCACCACGCCGGTGACGTGGATGTCGAGTTGCGGGTTGGCGGCCTTGATCTCCGCCGCCAGGACGCGCGCGGCGTCGGCCACTTCGCGGTTTTCCTGATCGGGGTGGAGGCGCGGCAGATTCACCGTGACATTCACCCCGGTGACCTTGCCGTCGGCTGAAATCAGCCGTCGCGCCAAAGCCGGTTCCTGCAGAGCGATGTCACGCACGGTCCGCAACTCGGTCTCGCCCAGGGCCGCCGGGGCCGGCACCAGATCGCGCACCACCAAGGTGTCACCCTCGGCATAGGAATACTGAAAGTTGGTAACCGAATCCACGCGCTGGCTATAAGGCAGCTTCCAGGCCTTGGCGGTGAGCATCTTCACCGCGCTCAGAGTGTCGGCGCTGAACACTTGGCCGTCGCGCGGAGCGAGTACGAACAGGACATTGTCGCTGCGGACATAGGTCTCTTGCAGGGCCTCGGCGGCGGCCAGGTGCGGATCATTGGGATTGAAGTAGATCCGGTAATCGGCGGTCTGTTGCAGGTGGACCAGCCCCGCGGCGGCGGCAACCACCAGAATCAAGGTGGCGGCAATGACCCGGCGAGGATGGTTAATAATCCATAACATCAGTTTCATGGTGACTCGCGCGCTCCTTGTTGAGTGTGCTCACTTTGCCAGTGCGGGCCGGGGCAATCTGTGAAGTTATGCCCTGGGAAGTGTGAGAAATTACCAAAATTCCATTCCCCGGAAATCATTCTGTGGCAGATTAGGGGCTTGCCAACGTGAGTGGTGGCATGCTGAAAGTGCTCAGCCCATATGCGATTTAACATCAGCTGGCCATTGTTTGCCTCCTTCACGCCGGGAGAGGAGATGCGTTAAGCGCATGCGGTTTCAAAGGGAGACCGGTCATTCCCGCCTGCTCCGGGTTCCGCTTGCAAGACATGTACTTCGCGGGTGAAACCGTCGAATGACCGCTAGCCTGCGTATCACGCTTGCATGCCGAAACCCAACGGCGATTCGGTTACAATACGCGGCAATCCAAGCTGGCGGCCGCCCCGTGAAGGAACGCCGTTTTGCATTACGGCAGCAACCCCTCGGAGAGTCACCGCCATGACCGATCAATACCGCATCGAAAAAGACAGCCTGGGCCAATTCCAGGTACCGGCCGACGCCTGGTACGGCATACAAACCGCGCGTGCGGTGATCAACTTTCCCATCAGCGGCCGCGGGCCGGACCGCGACTTCGTGCTGGCCCATGTGCGCATCAAACGCGCCGCGGCGGTAGCCAACCGCGAGGCCGCCTGGCTGGACGATAAGTTCTGCAAGGCCATCGTCGAGGCTTGCGATAAAATTCTCGGCGGCGAGTATATCGATCAATTCGTAGTGGACCGCTTTCAGGCAGGCGCCGGCACCTCACACAATATGAACAGCAACGAGGTGATCGCCAATCTCGCCAACCTGCTCTTGGGTGTCGAAAAAGGCGTGTACCGGCCGATCCATCCCAACGACCACGTCAATATGGGACAGAGCACCAACGACACCATCCCCACCGCCATCCGCCTCGCCGCGCTGGCCAAGCTGCCGAGACTGATCGCGGCCGTCAATCACATGGCCGACGAATACGCGCGCATCGGCGCCGAGGAAGTCGATACGGTAAAAAGCGGCCGCACCCATTTGCAGGACGCCGTGCCCACCACCCTCGGCCGCGAATTCACCGCCTATGCCTGGACCCTGCGCCGCTGCGCGCAGCGTTTGGACGAGACCCGCGGCGCCTTATGCGAAATCGGCCTGGGCGGCAGCGCGGCCGGCACCGGCCTCAACACCGCGCCGAATTACCCGGTAAACGCCGCGATCGAATTGGCTAGGCTAACCGGCGAACCCATCCGGCCCGCGGCCGACCTCGCCGCGCAGATGCAGTCGACCGCGGATATCCAACGCCTCTCCTCCGCCATCCGCGACCTCGCTTTGGAAGTGACCCGCATCAGCAACGATATACGCCTGCTCGCCTCCGGCCCGCGCACCGGCATCGGTGAAATCCAATTGCCGCCGGTGCAACCGGGTTCCAGCATCATGCCCGGCAAGGTCAACCCGGTGATGTTCGAGATGCTCAACCAAGTGTGTTTCCAAGTGCTGGGCCAAGACGCCGCCATCAGTTATATGACCCAGGCCGGCCAACTGGAATTGAACGTGATGATGCCGGCGATGGGCTCCGCCCTGTTCGACGCCATGGACTGGCTCACCAACGGCCTCAACGCCGCCACCGAATTCAATCTCCAAGGCCTCAAGGTCGATCGCGAACGCTGCAAGGAATTCCTCCACACCAGTTGCGGCCTCGCCACCCTGCTCAACGGTCAGATCGGCTACGCCGCCGCCGCGGAAGTGGCCAAGGAATCAGAAAAGAGCGGCAAACCGGTGCGCGACATCGTCGCCGCGCGCGGACTCATGGCAGCGGAGGCGTTTGATGCGCTGGTGTTGAAGGCGGCGAGGGATGGGGTGGTTTGAGATGCTGGCTACACGCGCAGCGGATTATACGGGGTTATTTATTAGTTGCACGATGGATATAACTAATTGCTTAACGCGTGTAAGCTGCAATCAAAGGTAGGGCGGGTCAGCCGTGCAACGGCGTAACCCGCCAAACCGTCGCGCAGCGACTCATTATCGGATTTATACCAAAACCGCCGGACGACGCGACATTCAAAGATTACGCTGACCCGGTCCACAGCCAATCTTAATGGAGGTGCGTAAAATGGAAACCGCTACTTTCTATTGGACCGTAGTCGCAGGCATCACCGGCGCCATCTGGATTGTGGTTCAACTCTTCAGAGACCGCATGGCGCAGTCCATATCGCGCACCGATGCGTCCATCAAACATCTGATTTCGATTGACCAGATCGTGATCGACAACCCCGATATTCAGCGTTATCTATCTCAAACCGCGAAACATAACGAGGACTTTTTCCGCAAGCCGGAACGTTTGGAAGAGGATATTTTCTACAAGGCCAAGACCCTGGTCTATATGCAGATCAATACTTTCGATGAAATACTGTCTCTGGCAGCGCGGCACACCGGTTTGGGCTCGTTGTTCGGCCACGCCTTATTGATTGAATTGCCCGACTGGGAAAACTATATTCTGGTAAAGCTTCGCCACCCGCTTTATCGCTCGATCATGAACAACGAAAAAAACATCTTTGGCGACGCGTTGCGCAGGTTTTGGGAACAGCATAACAGCGAGGTGGCGTCGGCCAATATCGACCCCTTTAGCTGGTAATGACTCAGCCCTTCTCGGAACATACGCGCCTCGGCTATTACGACCTGCTGTGTGGTGGCGTTCCCGCATTTCCCAAACCTTCAGCCGCCGTGATTTCACCCGAGCAATTTTAAAAACGCGGTTTCATCCAGCATCGCGATACCCAGCTCGCGGGCCTTATCCAATTTCGAACCGGCCTCCTCCCCCACCACCACGTAACTGGTCTTGGCCGACACGCTGCCCGCCACCTTCGCACCCAAGGCTTGTAGCTTCTCTTTCGCCACCTCGCGGCTCATGGCCTGCATGGTACCGGTCAGCACAAAGGTCTTGCCCGCCAGCGGCAATAATTGAACGCGCCGCTCCAGCACCGGCCATCGCACCCCGGCCGCCTGCAGTTTGGCGATCACCTCGCGGTTATGCTCCTCGTGAAAAAACGCGACGATGTGTTGCGCCACCACCGGCCCGACATCCGGCACGGTCTGCAATACATCCGCGTCGGCGGCGATGATGGGCGGCAGGTCACCGAAGTGCTGGGCCAGCGCCAGCGCGGTGGCCTCGCCCACTTCACGGATACCCAGGGCATATAAAAAACGCGGCAGGCTGGTGTGCTTACTCGTCTCCAAAGCCTGCAATAAATTTTCCGCGGACTTGCGGCCCATGCGTTCCAGTTCGGCCAGTTGTTCCAGCGTGAGCTGATAGAGATCGGCGACGCCGTGTACCAAACCCTTTTCCACCAGCTGATCCACCAATTTATCGCCGAGGCCCTCGATGTCCATGGCGCGCCGCGAGGCGAAATGGCGGATGGCCTCCTTGCGCTGGGCTGGGCAATACAAACCGCCGCTGCAGCGCGCCACCGACTCGCCCTCCACCCGCACCACCTCCGAGCCGCACACCGGGCAATGTTTTGGTAAATGGAAAATCCGTGTACCCGCCGGACGGCGCTCCTTAATCACGCTCACCACTTCGGGTATCACATCGCCGGCGCGGCGGATGATCACCGTGTCGCCCACCCGCACATCCTTGCGGTGCACTTCGTCTTCATTGTGCAGCGTCGCATTGGACACCGTGACGCCCGCCACCGACACCGGCGCCAGCCGCGCCACCGGCGTGATGGCCCCGGTGCGGCCCACCTGCACATCGATGCCCAACACCGTGGTCATCGCCTCCTCGGCGGGAAATTTATGGGCTACCGCCCAACGCGGCGCGCGCGACACAAAACCCAATTGCCGTTGCTGCGCCAAGTCGTCCACCTTGTACACCACCCCGTCCACTTCATAGGGCAAGTCCGCGCGTTTCACGGCCAGCTTGGCGAAATAATCGAGACAGCCCACCGCGCCTTTCACCACCGCCCGTTCATCCGAAACACGCAAACCCCACAGCCGCAGTTGATCGAGAATAGCGCTATGCCGCTGGGGCAACTCGCCGCCTTCCATCACACCCACGCCGTAGCAATATATCGCCAACGGCCGCATCGCGGTAATGCGCGGGTCGAGTTGACGCAGACTCCCCGCCGCCGCGTTGCGCGGGTTGGCGAAGATCTTCTCGCCGTTTTCTTCCTGGCGCTTATTCATTTCCAGAAAACCCTGCTTGGGCATATAGACTTCGCCGCGCACCTCCAGGCGACGCGGATAAGGCTTGCCCACCAAGCGCAGCGGCACTGAATGGATGGTGCGCACGTTCTGCGTCACATCCTCGCCGGTGTAGCCGTCACCCCGGGTCGCGGCGCGGATCAGCACGCCGTGTTCATAGAGCAGACTCACCGCCAAGCCGTCCAGCTTAGGCTCGGCGGCGTAATCCACCGCGTCGACCTTCAAACCCTCCCGCACCCGCCGGTCGAAGTCCATCACGTCCTCTTCGGAAAAGGCATTGTCCAGCGACAACATCGCCAACGCATGGCGCACCGCGTCGAAGGCTGCCAACGGCGCCGCCCCCACCCGCTGAGTGGGCGAGTCCGCGCTCACCAGCGCGGGATATTCCTGCTCCAGCGCCAGCAATTCACGAAACAGCTTGTCGTATTCGGCATCGGGAACTTCCGGCGCATCCAGCACGTAATACCGGTAGTTGTGATAATTCAACTGCTCGCGCAACGCCGCCGCCCGCCGCGTGATCCGCGCCGGCACCGGCCCCGTTTCTTTGGTGTCACCCATATCAATCAGCCCTGTTCCTCTGAAGTCTGACCACATGATACAAGGGAGCGGCCGGGACGGCATTACCCTCGCCGAGGCCATCCAATAAACCCAAGCCACGCCGGCGCCAAAATGTTCGACATGTCACATCAGACCATCATTGAATTCTGGTTTCATGAAATCGCCCTCAAAGAATGGCGGGCGGCCTTAAGGGCCCGGCTAATGGATGACCTCATTTACTTGTTGTGGGTGTTGGGCTTCACAAAAAATGTTCTGCCCAAGCTGCCGGACTCAAACACATCGATTTCAAAGGCACCTGCCATTAGACCCTCTCTCCCGCGCGCGCGGGAGAGGCTGGGTGAGGGGGCGAAGCGAGGGGCGCGGTTACCATTAACGCCCTGTCATTTTATTTTGCGCTATGACGAGATCGCCTTCCCAGTGCCCCGGTAAAGGAACAGCAACGCCGCCAACGCTTGGTTCTGAGTAGAAGCCGCCACATTCCCCGCCACCGCCAGATGTGAAAGAAACCGCTCCACATCCGCGGTGGACAACTCCAAGGGATGCCGTTTTTCATGGAACAAAATAAACCGCCTGATCCAACCCAAATAGGCATGCTCCGTGCGCAGACTATAGTGCATGGCCCGGATTCGATCTCTAACCTGATCC
>JAHFRV010000064.1 GCA_023266095.1 Gammaproteobacteria bacterium
TCGTCACTGAGCAATAATCGGGGCATCTAGCAAACTCTTTTTTTGTTTTTTGGCGAATCCAAGAATACGAGTTTGCTTTTTTATTTCAATACCTTAAAACGAAACGTCAACAGGCCCTAGCCCTTTTCAGGGGCAGCGGGATTAACGGAAGTTGGTAGGAGGCCGATACAGAATGTAGTGGGAGCGCGCAGTGTCCGAGCAGGAAGCCGGGTGGGATGGTGAGGTATAGAAAACCATGTATTTCCGAAAGCTTGCTTATGCGATGATGGCCTTGGCGCTGGCGCCGATAGCCCAAGCCGATACAGAAGATGACACTGCAGGGTCGCCGTTATTGGTCCCAAGATCGGTTTGTCTCGATGCTTCGATTACTTTATATCCCTGTCTTTCGCTCTCCCGAGCTCTATATTCGTCCGCTTCAGATAGTTCATTATCTTATGACGATATTCAGCAACCGGGTAAATCCGATGATTTTTTGCCCACCCCTTTTTTTACGCTGTCGATTAAGTATCGCGACCCCGCCAGTCTTCAGTGGCATGCCTTGCGCCGTTTAGAGGGTATAGATCTTAATTTCAACCTCGATCATACCGGCGCCGGAATGAACATGGACATGGGCGGTCTGGAATTCAACGTCATTCTGGATGAAGGCGAAGATACCTTGGTGGAACCGCGTTTCTTCCTGGGAATAGATAGATCCTGGTAAGTCTGTTCACGCGCGCTGGTGGCCGGTCTGCTCCATTACCAGTTTTAACAGCCACACTCGCCGGGCGGGTCTACTGGAAATAGGTTTTACGCTCAACCGCGGGGACTTTTATCGTGACCCCCGAACCAGCGCTCCAGCCATATATCCACCCCGCCCCAAAAGCGTTCCAAGAGGCGGCGGTACCAAGGTCGGTTTTTCCAATGCGGCAACTGGTATTCCTCGCACTCCGCGAAGTCGTGGTTGAGCATGACATGTACTTCGGCGGCGAAATCCTCATCGGCGATTTCCTGGTTGGCTTCCAGATTCCAGCGCATGGTCCAGCGGTCGATGTTGCTGGAGCCGATACTTACCCATTCATCGCACAGCAAGACCTTGGAATGGGTGAAGCGCGGCTGATATTCAAAGATACGCACGCCGTGATGTAACAGCCGGTAATAAAACCGCCGTCCGGCGTGGCGTACCGCCGGATGATCGCTATGCGGTCCCGGCAGCAGCAGACGCACATCCACGCCGCGCCGCGCCGAGTGGATCAAGGCCCGCCGCAATTTGCCGGAGGGTACGAAGTAAGCTGTGGCGATCCACACCCGTTGCACCGCGCCGCGGACCCGGTTGAGGACGCTGCGTTGAATTTCCGGGTAGGCGATCCCTCGCGTGTAACAAACCCGGCCCGCTTGGCTGCCCGCGACGGCGGAGGGGACAGCCGACGGCGGATTTACCGCGCTATGCGCGTAGCGTCGCCAGGTATGGACGAACAAGTCGTGCCAGTCCGCCACCACCGGGCCTGCGATGGCGACCACGGTCTCCCGCCACGGTGGTTGATCCGGGCGGACCGGCGCGAATTCATCGGTGAGACCCAAGCCGCCGACGAAGGCGCGAACGCCGTCGATCACCAGCACTTTGCGATGGTCGCGAAAAAGATTGTAACGTAAACGCCCGTAGCCATAGTGGAGACGGTTGAAATAGGCGACGTGGACTTGGCCGGTGCGGAGTCGCTCGCGGTCCGGTCGTTTTAAGCCTCGCGAGCCGAAGTCATCCAACAGCAGATAAACCGCCACGCCGCGTGCGGCGGCGTCGCAAAACGCCGTGATGAATTGGTCGGCGACCTGACCGGATTCGACGAGATACATTTCCAGCAGCACGAAGGAGCGGGCTGCGGCAACGGCCTCCAACATGGCGGGGAAAAACGCGCCGCCGTCGACGAGCAACTCGAAGCGGTTGCCGTCACGCCAGGGAAAAGTGAGAGTGTCGCTGTTCGTGCTCGGTGTGGGAGACATGCGCTGATATCGCCAGTGACCAACAGAGGATGGGTCTGACTATAGCGGATTTACCGGTGGATGATGAGGTGACACGCCAGTGTTTCACTCGCAGTCAGCGCGAGGTGACACGGCATAAACACCGGCGGGCTAGTGTTCGCGGCCGTGCGGTTTGGCGCTTAGCCGTACGAAACGATGGGACGGCTGAGGCGCGCGATTTTCGCTTTGGTCCCATGCCGCGGCGCGGTATCATGACCGCGCGTCATTCAGTCCGGGAAAGAGCGACCTGTCCGCGGCGGGCTGAGTATGCAGGACTCGATGTCAGTGACCTCAGTGGGGAGACTTGTGCCGTCATCCATAAAAACGTTTTGGGCGATCTGCATTCTGCAAGCGGCACCGCAGGATTTGCCCACCTCGCGTTCATTACTGGCCTTCAGCCTGGTTGCCTACTTCGCTCTCAGTCTGCTCTCGGGCTGGCTGCAGATCTCGGCGCCGCTGGCTTTGCCGGCCGCCTTGGCGGATACCATCTTGCTGGTGGTGCTGACCCGCGTGATGCTGTGGGTGCGTTCCTTCGACGCGCGTTTCGTGCAAACCCTCACCGCCTTGGCGGGCAGCGGCGCGGTGCTGGGACTGATCGCCATCCCGGTGCTGTATTGGCAGCATTACGCCGGCGGCGCGGAAGGTGAATTCACCCTGCCTTCGTTGTTGCTGCTGTTGTGGATGGCCTGGAGCGTGGTGGTGATGGGCCATGTGCTGCGGCATGCTTTGTCGACGATATTGGTGATCGGCCTCACCCTCGCGGTCATCTACATGCACTTCGCCTTTCGGTTATTGCACTTTTTGTTTTTAGCGAACGGATAATATGCATATTCACATCCTGGGCATCTGCGGCACTTTCATGGGAGGCATCGCGCTGCTGGCGCGGGAGATGGGCCTGCGGGTCACCGGCTCGGACGCCAATGTTTATCCGCCCATGAGCACGCAGCTGGAGGCGCACGGTATCGGTTTGATGCAGGGGTTCGAGGCCGCCCACCTCGAACCGGCACCGGATCTGGTGGTGATAGGCAACGCTTTGTCGCGCGGCAATGCCGCGGTGGAGTACGTGTTGAACCGCGGCATTCCTTATACTTCGGGGCCGGCCTTGCTCGCCGAGCTGGTGTTGAAGGACCGCTGGGTGCTGGCGGTGGCGGGCACCCACGGCAAGACCACCACCGCCAGCATGCTGGCGTGGATATTGGAATATGCGGGCCTGCGGCCGGGTTTTCTGATCGGCGGCGTACCCAATAATTTCGGCGTGTCGGCCCGCCTCGGCGACGCGCCGTTTTTCGTGGTGGAGGCCGACGAATACGACACCGCCTTTTTCGACAAGCGTTCCAAGTTCGTGCATTACCGGCCGCGCACCGCGGTCTTGAATAATCTCGAATTCGATCACGCCGACATCTTCCCCGACCTCGCCGCCATACAGCGGCAGTTTCATCACCTGGTGCGCACCGTGCCGGGCGGTGGGCTGATCATCGCGCCGCGCCACGATGACAACTTAAAAGAAGTGCTGGCGCAAGGCTGCTGGACACCGGTGGAATATTTCGCCGTCGGCGAGGATCCCGAATGGAGCGTGCACGACAAAGCCCCCGACGGCGGCCGTTTCGCCGTGCATTGGCAAGGCCAGCGCAAAGGCGTGGTCGAGTGGGATTTGATGGGCGATCATAATGTCCACAACGCGCTGGCCGCCATCGCCGCCGCCCGCCACGCCGGCGTGGCGGCGGAACACGCCATCGCCGCGCTCGGCGAATTTCGCAACGTCAAACGCCGCATGGAGCAGCGCGCGCAAGTGAACGGCATCACTATTTACGACGACTTCGCCCATCATCCCACCGCCATCGCCACCACCCTGGCCGGCCTGCGGCGGCGGGTGGGCGCGGCGCGTATCATCGCCGTGCTGGAGCCGCGTTCCAACACCATGCGGCTCGGCGTGCATCGCGAGGAATTGGCGCCCAGTCTCGCCGGTGCCGACGCGGTGTTTCTCTATCAACCCGCGGACTTGCGCTGGGATGTGGCTGAGGTGGCCCGCGCCGTGGGGCCACAGGCGCGGGTATGCAATGAGGTTCCCGACTTGGTGCGGGAAATCACCGCCCTTGCGCGGCCCGGCGATCACGTGTTAATCATGAGCAACGGCGCCTTCGGGGGTCTGCATGACAAACTGGCGGAGGCACTGAAAACAGCATGAGCCGTGATGCCATTGCCCTGGCCATGACCGGCGCATCGGGCGCGATTTATGGCCTGCGTCTGTTGGAATGCCTGCTGCGCGCCGAACAAAAAGTCTATCTCATGCTCTCCACGCCCGCGCAAGTGGTGATCGGGATGGAGACCCAGCTCAAGCTTCCCGGTCGCCCGGCGGAAATTCAAGAGGTGTTGGCCGCGCGTTATCACGCCAAGCCCGATCAGTTGAGTGTCTTCGGCCGTGAGCAATGGACCGCGCCGGTGGCCAGCGGCTCCAGCGCGCCGCGCGCCATGGTGATCTGCCCCTGCACCAGCGGCACGCTTTCCGCCATCGCCCAGGGCAGCAGTGACGATTTATTGGAACGCGCCGCCGATGTGGTCATCAAGGAACAGCGCCAGCTCATCCTGGTGCCGCGCGAGATGCCGCTGTCGGTCATTCATCTGGAAAACATGCTCAAGCTGGCGCGTTTGGGCGTTACCATCATGCCGGCCTGTCCCGGTTTTTATCACGAGCCGCGCCATATCGAAGATTTGGTGGATTTCGTGGTCGCGCGTATCCTGGATCATCTCAAGATTGAACAAGACCTCGTGCCGCCCTGGGGGTGAGCCATGCTGAACCGTTTGCACATTCCGCTTTTTCCGCTCAACAGCGTGTTATTTCCCGGCGGCGTCCTGCCGCTGCGGGTCTTCGAGCCCCGCTACATGGATATGGTCAGCGCCTGCATGCGCCAGCAGTCCGGTTTCGGCGTGTGCCTGATCCTCAGCGGCAAGGAAGTGGGCGAGGCCGCCACCACCTATGATGTGGGCAGCCTGGCCCGCATCATTGATTGGGATCAGCGCGAAGACGGCATGCTCGGGATCACCGCCCAAGGCCAGCGGCGTTTCCGTATCCTCTCCTCCTATGTGCGCCCCGGCCAATTGCTCTGCGCGGAGGTCGAACTGCTGGAAGAACCCGCTCCCACACCCATCCCCACACGCTTCGCCCGCGCCGTGCCTTTGCTGCGCGACCTCATCGAACGCCTCGGCGGTCGCTACGCCGAACTGCCCACCTATTACGACGACGCGTGCTGGGTGAGCGGACGCCTCGCCGAACTGCTGCCCATCGGCCTGCCGCAGCGGCAATACCTGCTGCAACTGGACGATCCCGTCGAACGCCTGGAGCGTTTGTGCGATATGTGGGACTGCATGCAGGGCGAAGAGTAGCGGCGGCTGGCGTGCCGAGAGCGCGCCTAAACTTGAATGGTTAGACTCTCAGGGAAACTCTGAGAAATCCATGGATAGAATTATTCAGAGCTTCCTTGGGGATGCCTTAGGTCTGTCGTCGCGCGGCATGTGAAAGGTTATTCTTAGGCCATTTGTTCAACGCAGCCGAAGCGATCAGTGACACGGCGTCCGGTTGCCGATCAAAACATCACCTAAAACGTTACCCACCCCAAGCCCGCGGGCCGGCCCTCGCCGCCGCGGATAGCGCGGGGTCTGGGCATGGTGGCTTCTCCTTAGGATGTGGGCGTGATTTTAGATGGAGAATATAAGCCTCAGGCTGGCCCAAAGTTGGGTGACTTCAGCGATGACCGTTGCAGCGGCCTGTGTTTCGCTGTGCGAAAAGTGGCTGGGTAGAGGCGGTTTGAATGGTTCTGGTTCCAAGGTGGTGCCGAAGGCTTGATAGTACGCGCGCACTGTCTCGCGCATGCTCTCAGGCCCATAAGGAACCAGGCGAGCGTTGGGCATGGCCGGGATACCCGACATGGCCAGTTGGAAGTGAAAGCGTTTCCAATATTCGAGCATGACATGCACATAAGACATGTTCATGACCTTGGTTTCAGGGATCTGCCATTGCAGCCAGTCGTCCAATGCCCAGCGCTCTATGGCGCTGCGTACGGCGAACTTGCCGTCAGACGGCATGCCACCGCTTTTATCCAGCACCGACTGAATCATGCCCAAGGGGTGGCGCGTGGTGATGACATAGTCAGCCCTATCGCCCAGCAGGGCGCGGAGCAGAGGGAAGTTGTATATTGCCTTGGTGAATTTCTTGGGCACGACGATGCCGCCTTGGTAAGCGAGGCGGCCGTGACGTGTGAAATATATTTCCACCATGGTCAGATATTCAGCCAGTTGTAACAGGCTAGTGGTATGCGCGTTGTAGCGGTTGTCTGGAAAGCTGAGCACCGCCAAATGCGGGAAGCCGTCGTGAGCCAGGGCATTTTGCACCTGGGTGTAATCGATGCCCGCGGCGCGATAGAACTGTTTTGTTAAATAGGTGCCGCCCGTGCGCGGTATGCCTATGACGAAGATAAATTGGAAACGACGCAGGTCGCGGAGGGTGTCCATCTTTCCCGTCAGCATTTCCTTGAAGAAACGGTAGGAGCGCATGATGGCTTGTGTACCCTGCGGGTGTTGCATCACGGTGCGGACTTTCTCCGCCAAGCCATCGAAGCGTTCACCGTCATGGTCCAAGAGCTCTTCTTCCTGCAGATACCAGGTGCCGACGTGGTAGTCACCGCCGGTCAGAGTGGCGTGTAAAAACTCAATAAACGCCGGTGAAGCGGGTAATTCGGCGTCGGTCAGTGTCAATGTCAGGCCCATGCTTGCCTCGTGTGATTAAAGGAATCTCTGAATGATTCCATCCTGGAACTCCCAGAGCGGCACATCCGTGTGCCGCAGGAACCTCTGATTTATTCAGAGGTTCCTAAAACAATTGCGTAAGTCGCACCAAGACTTGGTAGTCGTCCACGGTCTGCGATGCGTAATCACCGAGTGGTGCGGCGGCATCGATACGTAGCGTGGTATTGTGAGGCGTCTGCGTACGGTACACCGCTTCCAAGTAAAAGCCGGCACTGTGTAATGTGTCATCGACGATGCTGCCGCTGATCCGGTTCCACACTCGTCCGCCATCGTTGAACACCCCCGCCGTCCATTGTGTCGTAGACCATACTCCCAGGCGGCGGGCGTATTCCAATGAATACTGCGCGCCGGCCTCGCCGGTGGTCTCGGCGGGTTCAAAACCGCGCACGCTGCCGTAACCGCCGAGGGCGAACAAATCGGAGGAGAGCAGACTGTGGCTGGCGATCTGCCCGGAGACGAACGCGTTGAGATGGCTGTTATCGCTGAGCCGCACCAATCCATAAAACAGCGGCTGCAGCCGCCACGCCGCGGCTACGCCACGGTGGCGTGAGGCGAGCGCGTTACCCCGTTCGCTGGCCCCGAAGATATCCAAACCTTTGCTGAGTGTGACGGCGCCGTATCCCATCCAGCTGGCCTGCCGCAGCAGATAACTGCCTTCTACCAGCCACTGCCGCAAGTGATCCCGGCTTTCGGTAACGTTAGCCAGCTCCGATTCATGTGTGCGCATCTCCAAGCCGCTGCGCAGGGTGAATTTGCGCACACGGGTATTGATCGGCGCGCTAGATAGCGTGAGCCGTGCGCGATCCGATGTGCCGCTGGCATCGAGAAAGGCGAGACGGTCGCCGATATCGTTTTCACTATGACTATATTCGAAATTTAACCTAAGATTGCCCAGGCCGAGAGGCGTGTTTGCATCCACTCCCGCGCTCCACAGTTTGCCATCCGAAGCGCGTAGTTGCAGACCCAGGATTTCGCCCAGACGCAGCGTGTTGCTGGTTTGCAGGCGCATGGCACCCACCCAGTTGCCGGTGAGGTCGCTGCCGTAGTTATCTAACGTGAATTGCTGGACATCTTCGTCTTGCGCGGTGAGAGTCAACGTTAAGTCAGTGCTGCCCGGCGCTATGCCTTTGTGCAGTGTGAGCGCCGCGCCCAGACCGGCGAGGTCATTATAATCATTAGCCAGGGATTCAATATCACCTTCATGGAACACCGCATCACTTTTCAGTCGCCGCGCCAGGGCGGTGGCGATGCGTCCGCGCAGCCGCCCCTCATGGACGACTTGCAACTGCCCGACGCGGGCTTCGTGGATGACGACATCTAGAATTCCGTCGCTGATATTTTGCGGTGGCGTGGTGACCTTCATTAACACATAGCCGCGCTCAAAATATAAACGCGTGATGTCGAATTTAAGTTGCGCGAGGTCGGCGCCGGTGAGGGGGCGGTTGAGATAGGGCGATGCCGCACGCGACAGGTCCGCTGCGGAAACCACGCTCATGCCCGTGAAAGTCACGGCACTGAAGGTCGTGATAGTCTCGGCCGTCCCGTCACCGGCAGAGGGTATGGGCCGTGGCATAGCGGGAAGTTCAGTAATCGCGCCGCGTTCCAAGGCCGGCGGTGTTTCGGGCGGGCGATCGATGACGCCGGGCAAACGAGTATCCCCGGCGGCGAGCCCGTGCACAGCGAGCAGAACGGCGCCTACCCATAGTGATAAATGAGCGGCGCCACCCCGGCGGTGAGGTGGCGTGCTGTGATGAGTTTCGTGGTTGGCCCAGTGCATAGACTGACAATCCCTTGTTCAGGGAGCGGTCGCGCCGCATCGCGTGACCGCTCCAGCGCCGCTGCGGAGTTAACGGCGCTTACGTTCTCCTTTATCGGCGGCGAGACCCTCATCGCCGAGCGGTGCGCGCAATGTGGAAACGGGACCTAGCGTCTTGCCGGTTGCCTCCACGTTGTCCCAATCGATTTCGAAGACCACGTTGTCCAGCGGCGAAGTGGAGCCCCCGCCTAGCGCGCCATGTTCCACCGCTTGCGTGGACACGGAAACGTCATGGCTGCGTGGGCCGGGCGTACTGTTGAAAGCCGAGATCACGCTGACACTCACTTTGGCGTTTCCGCGATCCGTCGGGGCGGCGGGAACGTCAGGTTGGCCCAAGCCCGAGCGCGTATCCGCGCCAATACCCTCACTGGGACTGGCGGCCTCAGCCGGCACGACGGCTGGCGCTTGCACAGTCGAGATCGTTTGGGAATTGTTCTCGGAGAGCGGTTCCGGTGACGGGTCGAGCGTGTTTTCGACGATCGGTTCCGGCTCGGGCGCAGGAGGCGGGATATCCACGCTACTCGTTCCCCCCGCGCTCAAGCTGAGGCTGGCAAGGTGGGTGCCACCGTCTAGTAACTGATCATCTGACATGGTTGCGCGGCCCTGCACGAAGGCTGGCGCGGCGCGCGCGAGCGGGTCGGCACCGTGTACGGTGAGATTGTCCGCCGCTGCCAATGTTATTGCCGCAACGGCCGATTGCACGCCCGTTTCCGCCTGAGCCGCCGCCAGCGATTCTATATCGCCAGTGACGTGTAAATTGCCGCCGCCGCCCACGCCTGCGTGCATCACCATGTCGGCGGAGGAAAGCGCGTCGCCGGCGCCCGCGTCGCTGAGCGCGGCGGCGCTGACCGTCACATCACCATTGACGGTGAGGTGCCTGGCTGCGGTGAGGTGCGCCCAAGCGTTGGCGTCTGATTTGTTGGCGACGCGCTGTACCGCGTCGGCCGTGACGAGGAGATCGCCATTGAGCGTGATATCGCCATCACCCCAACTGTTGATGGCGAGATTGGCGTCCACATCGGCAGCACTGCCCGCTGCCGGACTGTAATCCCCGAGAGCGGAGATGGTAAGTCCACCCAGTTGAATATCGCCCGGTGCCGTGAGTTGCACCAGGGCGGTGGTGGTATGCGCCTCGATGGTGCCGGCGGTCGTCGCCTCCACACTCAAATAGGTGTCACCTGAAATGGTGAGTTGTCCACTGCCGTCAAGGCCGGCCGTGGCGAGGAAAAGACTTTCCGCGCGCGAGTAACGCCGGCGATTGGTGGCGTCCAGGAGAGTGGTGAGACTGACATTGCCACTGATGGCGATATCATCGGGGCTTTGTATATTAACGACGGTAGCCGCGCCATTCAGGAATTTTCCATCCTTCATATACGCATCCGCGTTGGCGGTGAGATCGCCATTGACGCGTACGCTACCCGCGCCGCTAGTGCCTGCTGTCATGTCGAGATCGATGTAGGCAAAGGCATTGGTGGCGCTCTGGGCTGTGTTGTGACCAACAGCGCTAAGTGTTATCGCATCGCTCGCGCCGGAGATGACAATGTCATTGGCGGCTTTTAAATCCGCCGTGACAAAAGCATTGGCGCTGTGCGTGCCGCCGAAATGCAATTTGGCATAGCCGTCTAAATTTAGTCCGTTGGTGATAATCAAGTCACCCCGGCCGGCCGTGCCGGCCCGCATATTTAATGTAGTGTCGGTCGAGGCCATGCAGGCGCCGTCGGTGTAATGGCCCGAGCGGCCCACGGCGATGGCTAAGGCCGTATTTTTCATGCTCAGACCGCCATTGATGACGAGATTATTCGCGGCGCTGACATCGGCGTTAATGACCGCTTCGGCGCTGCGGTACACATTGCGCGTTGCCAGATTGTCGATGGCAATATCGCCATTAATGGTGATATCGCCGCTGTCGCGGCTATGCAGCCCCAAGTTGGTGTGACTTTCCGAATCACCGCGCTCGCCGCCAAAATACGCATCCGTGCGTAACGTGACATTGCCGTGAGTGGTGAGGGCCTGTGCGGCGGATACATTGACATTGGTGTGCGCTTCGGCCGTGCCGAATTCGTAGGCGCCGTCACGGCCGTTGACGGAGGATATTGCAAGGGTGTCGCCGGTGATGGTGATGCCGCCATGATCGGAATATACAGCGATGTCCGCAACCGAGTAGGGCGCCTTGTTGTTGTCCGTGGAGGCGAGCGCCGTCGCGGTGAGGCCATTCGAGACCGTGATGTCTCCGCCGGCTTGTAGATCGATCCTGGCGGCAGCCAGATGATTTGAAAGCGCACTTACATTAACTTGGCGGACATTAAGATATCCTCCCGCCTGCGCGCTCACCTTGGCGCTGATATCGCCCATACCGCTGACATTGATACCAAGATTGCCGGCGCCGATATTGCCGCCGGCGCTGAGCGCAATTTCACCCGTGGCGCCGTTGTCGACATGAATGGCGGCATACTGGCTCATGGTAACGTCGCCAGTGGCCGCGAGTATCACGCGGCCGCCCTGACCGCCGCTGACCAAGGCATCGGCGTCGATGACGCCATCGAGATTAACCACGCCGTTGACCACTTCGCTGGCGGTGTGAGCGTCGAGTGACACCAGGCCAGCGTGGGCGCGCAAAGTGCCGCCGGCTTGCACGCCACCGACCACGTTATGCGCCGCCTCGGCGGAGATGGCGAAATTAATCAGGCCATCACCGCGTAAATCGAGGGTATAGGCGGTAGTGGCGGCGAGATGAATCTCGCCCAAATCGGCTTGGATCATCCCGGTGTTTTGCACCTGGGGTGCGGCGAGGATGGCGAAGCCGCCGTTGGAAATGCTGATGTTGCCGTGATTGATCACACTGCCTGCAATGGCATGGCTGAAGTTATATTGTTCACCGTCGATCAAGGCGCTGACATCCGCATCACTGGCGGTGGTGGCCAGCAGCGAACCCACATTGACTTGCGCCGATTGATGGAACACCACGCCAGCTTGATTCAGAATGAACACGCGGCCGTTGGCGTTGAGTGCGCCGCTCAGTTCACTGGGCACGCCGCCGATTACGCGATTGATGGCCACCGCCAAATTGTTGGGCTGGACGAAATTGACCGTCTCGCCGGTGGCGATTGAAAAGCCATTCCAGTCGATGTCGAGTCGCTGACTCGATTGCGTGATCTCAGTGACCGCGCCCGCTTGTGAAATATCGCCCGTGCCCGAGGTCACCACACCGCCGCTGGGGGCGGCGGCGACGGAGGCGCTGATGCCGAAACCGAGGACGGTCGCAATGGTGATGCGGCGGCATATGGCAACTTCCTTTTTGCCGCGCCGGGTTCGTCGCCAGTGGAACAAATCGCGTTGGGGTATGCTGATGAGCATATTAATGCTACCTCTTATACGGCGGGCATCTTAATTTAACTCAAATAGCCATTAACAAAATGGATCGCCTCCGCAGGGATTTTGCGCCGAGATGAAGTATTTAAAATAGTTTACGGCGTGTTGATCGAAGCCGCCGTCGTAGAAGGTATAAGTGCCGCGAGAGTAGATTGGATAATTGCCGTTGTTGTAGAAATCGCCTGAGTTCACCCCTGCTTTGCCTTGATAATAGACAGAGTAATACGTGGGGGTTGAACCAGGCGCCAGCCAGCCGCCGCCCGCCGTAAAGGTATAACGGCCGGCGGTGACGGTAGACCCGCCACTTTGCCGTCCGCCCGCGCCTTGCACCGCGTTGTTTGGTACCGTCACCGTGGCCATGTCGAAATCGGCGTTGTTGGCGTATTCGGCATTGATAGATGGAGTGAAAGTCAGCTTGTTCACGAAAGTACCCGGGCCGCTGTTCAGGGTGCTCACCACCGTGAGAGGGGAGTTCATGTCGGCGAAAGTGCTATTGCGCATATCAGCTTGGAACTCCGAGCGCATGCCGCCGTTGTCGACTGTTTGGGTGATCCGTTGTTTCTGGGTGAGACTGTCCTTGAGGACTTCCAGGTAAAAACCATCAGTGGAAATGGTGTTGATCTCCATGCGGAACACCGCCTTGGTGGGATTGCCAGTGCCATTGCCGGTCCAAGTGTTGTCGCCCTGATGGTTGGAGACGCTGCTGTTTTTGCCCAGGGGATCGCAACCCAGGCCCATGTAGCTCTCGCAATCATAGTGGGTGGTGCCGCTGGCGCCGTTTTTACCTAGCAATCCGCCGGGAAAGCCGCCGGCGTCGGAAAAGGAGGTGGCCCCGCTGCTGAATTCGTTGCCGGGTTCGGAGCCGGAGATGTAGCTCCAGAGAGTGCCGATGCGGATATAGGCCTCTTGGTGGAAGCCGGGGGTGGTGGTATCGCCGACCACTTGATGCCAGTACTGCTGGCCACCCTCGACGACGATTTCATTGCGCCACTTGGTGGCATTGTCGAAGGTGCCGCCGCCGCTGTCCCACTGACATTCTTGGTTGCCGCCGCCGCCGGCGAAATTGCCGCAATTGTGCTCGGTTTTATCGTCGAGAGTGCCGGTGGAGTGACGCTGAAAATTGAGTTCGAAGGCCGCTAAGCCGTCGCGTGTGGGCAAGGCCAGTGCCAGCAGCAATGCCAAGAAAGCCAGGGTGGCTAATCTGTTATTTGGGTGGCGTCCTGCCCGCTGAGCATGGGGAAGATATTTCATAAACACCACGATTTAAGGTATTTTTTACCTCTACTAAGCTGGTCACCTCTGCAATAGGTAACTCCAGCCCGTCTTGCATTTGTCTTATCGGCCGTTGGATGGGCCATCTTGAGGTCTTGTTGAACAGCCAGAACAGACCCCCGCCGGAAGCCGGGCATCGATGACATGGGCAGAGCATTTGAAGCGTGTTTTCCACAACGACGTCGAGACCTGCTCAGCCTGCAATGGCGCAGTAAACGTGTTTGCCTCTATCGACGGCTCGATGGCGATCAAGAAGATACTCACTCACCTGGGGGAAAAGGCGGCCTCCCTCGAACCCATCCAGTTGCCCAAGAGCCGGGCATCCCCACAATAGAAGTGTTTTATAACCGCCAGAGTCTTCATTCGACTATCGGCTATCAAACCCCCTGGGGTTTGAACAACAGTATCAATATGCCACGCGAAATTTTGTCCGGAAAAGGCTTGCCCGGTCAGAAGCCCGAACATGACCATACCTGAGTACCAGTCAATTATGCTTCGTTTACTGCGTTTCGCCGCAGGCGGAAAAGAACATTCCCTTCGAGAAAGTATTGAGGGTGTCGCCGGAAAGTTCGGGCTTAGCGAAGCGGAGAGATAAAGAGTGGTTGCCGAGCGGCCAGCAGCTTACCTTCGACAACCGGGTTGCCCGGGCTCGAACTTATATGACCAAGGCGGCTCTGCTTGAGTCACCGCGGCGTGGATATTTCCACATCACCCAGCGGGGCCGCGAACTTCTCTCAAAGTATCCAATTGAAATCAACGTAAAGCGCTTGGAGCAATTCCCGGAATACATCGAGTTTCGCGCTAAAAGTAATGAGCCAAAAGAAACGGCGGAAATGCCAGGAGTCAACAAGCGTCCAGACGCCCGGCGAGCTTCTTGAAAGCGCATATCAAAAACTGCGAGGATTTGTTGGCGGAGTTATTGAAAACCGTAAAGGAATGTTCACCCGCCTGCTTAGAACGCCTGGTAATCGATGTCTTGGTAAAGATGGGTTATGGTGGTTCCCGGAATGAAGCCGGGATGGCGATCGGCCGCAGCGGCGACAAAGGCATTGATGGCGTTCTCAATCAAGATCGTCTTGGCCTCGATGTCATCTACATACAAGCCAAGCGTTGGCAGGCCCCGGTCGGCCGTCCTGAAATTCAAAAATCGCGGGCGCGCTGTAAGGCCACCGCGTGAACCAAGCCATCTTCATCACTACCTCCGCCTTTAGCCGAGACGCGGAGGATTCCGTGGCAAAGATCAATTCAAAGCGATGTGTCGCGGCCCTCAGGAAACGATTCGCACCTCCGTGTGCGAATCGACCTCGGTCTCGCGACGTTGATTCCTTTCGCCCCGGCCGCCCTGCGTCCGCCACGACGCGCTACTGCGCAGCACCTCATGGCTACCACAATGGCTGACGCCGCTTCGCGTCTACCGCGGGCTCCTCACCCTCGCTTCGCTCTCCTTGGCTCGTCGATCGTGCTCGTGGACAGCGAGCAGTTGTCCCAACTCATGATCGACCATAACCTTGGAGTGGCGCTTGTCACGTGCTACGAAACGAAGAAAATCGACAGTGATTATTTTATTGAGGGTTAACGCGGCTAACAAGTCGTTCTACTGCAGGTAGGGTGGCTGAGCCGTGTAGCGGCTTAACCCGCCAAGCTGCTGCGTAGCGATAGCATTTTTGCCGGATTCGGGCCGGAAATTTTTGCTATCCCTGGTCTCGATAGGTTGAGCGCGTCAACGGTCGCCTGGCAGCGTCTACCACGAAGTTTTGCATCGGCCTGTCAGTGTAGAGTAATGTTGCAACAACGGCATGGGGGGTGCATGGAAGAGGGCGTGGTTCAACACATACCGGCGATTATCGAGCAGGCGGCGAAAAGCCCCCTGGGTCTGTTCGCCTTGATGGTGATCGCCTTGTCGGCCTTGGGTTTCGTGTTTTTTCGTGATGCTTCCGAGCGGACCCGCATCGGGATGTTCGTGATGCTGTTCGTCGGCGTGGTGTCCTTCGGCGTGGCGGCCATGCGCATCCCCCCCGGTGTGACGGCCACGCCCGAGGCCGCCGTCCCGGTGGCGGACATCGGCGGCGAATGGCGGGCGGAGGTGAAATACGATTGGGGCGATACCCATAACGAAGACTTCGCGTTTAACTACGATGGTACCGAGGTATTGGGTACGGCGTCTTATCTGGGCAAAAAACGCGCGCTGTTCGACGGCCAGCTCAAAGGGGACAGGCTCAGCTTCATCACCAAAAGCCAGCAAAGTATCAGCAGCGACAATTCGATTCGGGATGTCACGCATCACTATATCGGCAAGGTTGCGGGCGATCGTATTCAATTCGTGCTGCGCAGCGAAGGTGGCTTCACCGAACATGTGCCGGTGGAATTCACCGCAGTGCGTACCCGCTAAGGGCGTAGAAAGTATTGCGAGCGATGCCGTTCTTCTGCCGCTGTCTAGCCAAGCGCCTTAACACATCCTCAACCAGTGAGGATGCGTTTACCGGCTTTTCGACTTTACCGGGACTATCCTCATGGGCAGCGGGCGCCGCCCTGCTGAAGCTGGGGAATCGCGCGAGTCATGTTACTCTTTGTGCAGTTGCTCCGCCGCTTGTTGTTTAAAGGATGAATCGCCGTCTTCCATGATGCGTCGCCTGCAAGAAATCCGGATTCCCGCGCCGCAATTCGCCGTGGCCTTGCGGGAAAGTTTGGCGCAGGGTTACGGGCGCGACGATTTACGCGCCGACGCGCTGGCGGGATTGACGGTAGGCATCGTCGCGATACCGCTGGCCATGGCGCTGGCCATCGCCAGCGGCGTGCCGCCGCAATATGGTTTGTACACCTGCATCGTCGCCGGGCTGGTCATCGCGCTCAGCGGCGGTTCGCGGGTGAATGTCTCCGGACCCACCGCCGCCTTCGTGGTGATACTGTTGCCGATTACCCACGCCTACGGCGTAGGCGGCTTGGTGGTGGCCTCGTTGATGGCGGGTTTCATCCTGCTCGCCATGGGCTGGTTGCGGCTCGGCGGTTTGGTGCAATTCATTCCTCATCCGGTGACCACCGGCTTTACCGCGGGCATCGCGGTGGTCATCGCCAGTTTACAGGTCAAAGATCTTCTCGGTCTCGAGACCGAGGCGGCGGGCGCGCATTTTTTCGAGCGGCTACAGGGCATCATCGCCGCGCTGCCGAGTTTTCATGGGGTGGACGCCGCCGTGGGCGCGCTCACCCTCGCGCTCATGTTGTGGTGGCCGCGTTTAAAGTGGCGCGTGCCCGCGCACCTGCCGGCGCTGCTGGCGGGCGCACTGTTCGCCGCCTTGGTGGGCTGGTTATTACCTGAACATCAGGCCGCCACCGTCGGCTCGCGTTTTTCCTACAGCATCGACGGCATTTTGCATCAAGGCATTCCCGCGCTGCCGCCGCTGCTGGTATGGCCCTGGGAATTGCCCGGCGCCGACGGTCACGCGGTGGGCTTGTCGTTCGCCATGATCCACGCCTTGATCGGTCCGGCCCTGGCCATCGCCATGCTGGGGGCCATCGAGTCCTTGCTGTGCGCGGTGGTGGCCGACGGTTTGGCGGGCACCAAACACAATCCCAACGCCGAACTCGTCGGCCAGGGTTTGGGCAATATCATCGCGCCTTTCTTCGGCGGCTTTGCCGCCACCGCCGCCATCGCTCGCACCGCCACCAATGTGCGCGCCGGCGCGCGCAGTCCCATCGCCGCCGCCGTGCACGCCGTGGTGGTCTTGCTCGCGGTGATCGGTTTCGCGGGCCTGTTGGCCTACCTGCCCATGGCCTCGCTCGCGGCGTTGCTGCTCATCGTCGCCTGGAACATGAGCGAGGTGAAACACGTCATCAACACCTTGAAGGTCGCTCCGGCCAGCGACGTGGCGGTGCTGCTGGTGTGCTTCTTCCTCACCGTGGTGTTTGACATGGTGGTGGCGGTGGGCGTGGGCGTGGTGCTGGCGGCCTTGCTGTTCATGCGCCGCATGGCGGAACTGACCGGTACGGAATTGGTGACGCCACGAGAGCATCCCCACCTCGCCGATCTGCCGCCGCAGGTGGCGGTGTACGACATCAACGGCCCGCTGTTTTTCGGTGCAGCGGAAAAGGCGTTGGACAACCTACGTCAAGTCAGCCCCGAGGTGCGGGTGGTGGTCATCGACATGACCGACGTGACCATGATGGACATGACCGCGTTGGTGGCCTTCGACTCGCTGGTGAAAAACATGCGCAAGAAAAAAGTCGCGCTGGTGATCTGTGGCCTGCTCCCGCGCCTCGCCACCAAGCTGGCCAACGCGGGCATCACGCCGGAGGAGGATGTGTTGTCTATCTGCGATAACCTCGGGCAGGCACGCGAGGTGGCGCTGGGCTTGGCGAAAGCGTAGAGTGATTGTGATCGGCTCCCTGCAGCCTGGTCAGCGTGCGTGCATCCTGCAAATGCCACGATGAATTATCAAAAGAAGGAAGGGTCTACGCGGATTAGTGTGGGTCATTTTTCGTGAATTTCGGTAGTGGCGGCAAGAAGGCAGCGATGATTTTCAACTTGAGATACTCCTCATCGCGGTAGCCGTAAGCCCGCCGCTGC
>JAHFRV010000096.1 GCA_023266095.1 Gammaproteobacteria bacterium
TCTGCATGAAGACCGGTTCCTGTTGGTAGGGTGTGGGTTTGGCGATTTGCAGCCTACCATGGTTCCGGTCTCTTCTAACTTGTAATTCAACCCCTTGCGCTTAAGTAAGTGCCATTCGGTGTTGACCCCTCTTTGCGGAATGCATACGCGTATTCTTGTTATATTTTTATTCGCCTTGCGCTTCCTGGTGTTGTGAAGCACCCACTTGCCGCTGGGGTTTATTGAAGGCGCTTATTGAAGGCGCTGATGCCGCTGTCATGCATCCTATACTGACTTCCGCGCAGAACGCAATATAGAATTTGCAGGCGTATCAGGCAGCGCTAATCATTTAGGCCAAGTGCTTGTATATATCTAAATTAGTTATGGACTGCTTGCACCTCTGTCAATGTGCCGTAGGCTGGCATTTGGAAAAGCGAAGAAGGTCTTTGATGCTGAGTGATGAAAATATCTGTTTTCTATCAGCACCTGTCGTCGTCCGTCCAGACGTCTGAACCCTATCCGATACCGCTGGATTATCCCGGCTCGTATAGTCGAACATTGCAGCAACAAGTCATTACCGGCATGCCACGCTCTAGCCAGGGAAGCGGACCCTATGGCCCAGGTGGGCCTTTGCCCAGCGGGGATTGACCTATTTCACTTGAAGCTGGATTTCACGCCAGGGCTACTTTATCCTCCCTTGCAGGCCCGTGAACCATGAAAGTGGCGTATGTTTCATATCAATCACTTCCGCGTCATCAGCCTGCTTGAGGGCCTCTCCTTCCTGGCCTTACTCTTCGCGGCCATGCCGGCCAAATATTATTTCGGCCTGCCCGAGGCCGTCTCCGTAGTGGGTATGGCCCATGGTCTGTTGTTCATGATGTTTGTGCTCATGGCCACCCTGGTGGCGCTGCGTCACGCCTGGTCGGACCGCTATACCTTGATGGTGATCATCTGCGGCATCCTGCCGTTTGCCTGTTTTTTTCTCGATAAAAGCCTGAAGCGCCAAGTCGAAGCCCTCGCGTAACACTCGCCGCGCCATTCCATTCTAAGGAGGCAATCATGTCTAGGACGATGTTGAATTTAAAAAACGGACTCTGCTTCGCCGCCTTGTCTCTCGCGATGTCATCCGTGTTCGCGGATGCCGCCACGGACGCGACGAAAGATAGATTAGCGCAGCTGGCCGTGGGCGAGCATCGCTCGCATGACAATATCGCCAGGAATATCTACCGCCACCCGGTGGACACCTTGGCTTTTTTTGGACTGCGCGATGATATGACCGTGGTGGAGATCGCGCCGGGCGGCGGCTGGTACACCGAGATCATCGCGCCCTTCGTGAAGGACAAGGGGCAGTATTACGCCGCCGGTTTCGACGAGACATCCGAATCGGAGTTCGTGCGTAAGGCCACGGCGCGCTTCAAGGCCAAGCTGGCCGAGCACCCTGAGCTTTATGACAAGGTGGTGATGACGCCGCTGGCGCCACCGGACAATGCCGAGATCGCGCCGCCGGGCTCAGCGGATATCGTACTGACCTTCCGCAATGTGCATAACTGGATGGACGCGGGCACGGTGGACGGTGTGTTCGCGGCGATGTTTCAAGCGCTGAAACCGGGCGGCATCCTCGGCGTGGTCGAACACCGCGGTAATCCCGATGTCGCGCAAGACCCGAAGGCGAAATCCGGTTATGTCAACGAAGCCTATGCCATCGCGCTAGCGCAAAAAGCCGGTTTCGAGCTGGTGAACAAATCAGAGATTAATGCTAATCCCAATGACAGCAAGGATTATGAAGGCGGCGTCTGGACTCTGCCACCGACCTTGCGCCTGAAAGAGAAAGACCGCGAACGTTATCTCGGCATAGGCGAGAGCGACCGCATGACGCTGAAGTTCGTCAAACCCCTAGCGCAGTGATTTTCAGCGGTATGCCGTGGATATGCGGCCGTTCACCGCGGTGAACGAAGTCGCTCTTCCCATTCTAGCGGCGATAAAGACGATGGCTCACGCAACGCTCCCCTTCCGCGAAGGACCGCATTTTTTCAGTAGAAAATGAACGCCGATGTGTCGCGACCCTCAGGAAACGATTCGCGCATTCCCATGCGAATCGACCTCGGTCTCGCGACGTTGATGCCTTTCGCCCCGGTCGCCCTGCGTCCGCCACGACGCGCTACTGCGCGGCACGGCATGGCTACCAAAATGGCTAACGCCGCTTCACGCCCTCGCTTTGCTCTCCTTGGCTCGTCAAGGGTGTCGCGATATGGATTAGAGTGTTGCTCCGCTACTATGATGCGGCGATGGCACCCGCACACAAGGTCAACAAGGCGCTGGGGAAGATACCTAAGCCCAGGATGGCAAGTCCGTTAAAACTCATGATGACCTTCATATCCGTAGTGGCGCTGAGCGGGCTATTGTCTTCCGCCTTGTCGAAATACATCAGCTTGATGATGCGCAGATAATAATAGGCGCCGATGATGGCGAAGATCACCGCGATCACCGCCAGCCACACCATGCCGGAGCGCACCACGGATTCCAGCACCGCGAACTTGGCCCAGAAGCCGAGGAAGGGCGGCACACCCGCCATGGAGAACATCAAGATCGCCATCATCGCGGCGAACCACGGGCTGCGTTCATTCAGCCCTTTGAAGTCCTCCAGCTTGTCCGCCTCGAAACCGGCGCGGCTGAGCAGGATGATCATGCCGAAGCCGCCGACGCTCATGAGCGCATAGACGATGACGTAGAACATCGAGGCCGCGTAGCCGGTGGCGGCGCCGGTGAGCACGCCCAGCAACAAGAAGCCGACGTGGGCGATGGTCGAATAGGCCAGCATGCGTTTCAGATTGCCCTGGGCGATGGCGATGATATTACCGGCCGCCATCGACAGGATGGCCAGCACGATCAACATGCCCTGCCAATGCACGTGCAAGTCCTCCAGTCCGTCCACCAGCAGCCGCATCAGCATGGCGAAGGCCGCGATCTTGGGCGCGCTGCCGATGTACAAGGTCACCGGGGTCGGCGCGCCGTGGTAGACGTCGGGTATCCACATATGGAAAGGCACGGCGCCCAGCTTGAAGGCCACGCCCACCACGATGAAGGCCACCGCGAACATCAGCACCACGTTCTCGCTGGCGCCTTGCGACAGATACGCGGCGATCTGGCCGAGATCCAGGCTGCCGGTCACACCGTAGAGTATCGACATGCCGTACAGCAACAAGCCCGAGGCCAGGGCGCCCAGTATGAAATATTTCATGGCCGCCTCGGAGGCGACACCGTTGTCGCGTTGCAGCGCCACCAGCGCGTAGAGGCAGAGCGACAACAGTTCCAAGCCCAGATAGACGGTGAGCAGATTATGGGCGGAGATCAGTACCATCATCCCCAACACGCCGAACAGGCCGAGCACGAAAAACTCGCCTTTGAACAATTGCCGTTCGAGCAAATACTGGCGCGAATAAATGAACACCGCCGCGGTGGTGAGATAGACGAAAAACTTCAGCACGTCGGCCATGCCGTCGCTGACGAAGGTGCCGGAGAAGGTCAGCACCGGCTCCGGCGCATGGAGGCGGAAGGTGAGCACCGCCGCGCCGACCAGAGTGGCCAGCGACAACAAATAAGTGACGACCCGATTGCGGTCGGTGAGGAACAAGTCCACCACCAGGATCACGCAGGCCATGGTCAATACGAAGATCTCCGGCAGGGCCGGAGTCAGGTCTGGCATTACAAACCCAGGATTCGCCAGTTGTTCACTCATCAGCAATTCGCCTTTAAATCAGCCACGCTATCGTTATCGTTACAGTATCGTTACAGTTTGGACGCCACGACGTGTTGCAGGAGGTTGGTCACCGAGGCATGCAGTACGTCCATCAGCGGCGCCGGCCACACCCCGATCAGCAAGATCAAGATCGCCAGCGAGCCAAGCACCAGCGCTTCGCGGCCGTTGATGTCCTGCAAGGCCGCCACGCCCGGGTTCTTCACTTCGCCGAACAACACGCGCTTGACCATCCACAAGGTGTAGGCGGCACCGAAGATCAGCGTCGTCGCCGCCAGGAAGGCCAACCAGAAATTGGCCTTGAAAGCGCTCATGATCACCATGAATTCGCCGACGAAGCCGGAGGTGCCGGGCAGGCCGGCATTGGCCATCGCGAATAACATCATCAAGGCCGCGAAGTTCGGCATGGTATTGACCACCCCGCCGTAGTCGCTGATGTTGCGGCTGTGCAGGCGGTCATACATCACGCCCACGCAAAGGAACAGCGCGCCGGAGATGAAGCCGTGCGAAATCAATTGCACCACCGCGCCT